>JBDTUY010000195.1:0-8720 GCA_040007495.1 Acidobacteriota bacterium
CGTCGCCGTGCACGCCGGCACTGACACGCTGCCGAAGGAATACCGCTACGGCTCGGTCCGTATGCCGGTCGCCCGAGTGCTGCGAACCAGCGCCGATAGTTTCCAACTCGACCCGTATCACGCCCCGCCGCTAATCGATTTTTCAGCCAGCCACTATCTGACGTCCATCGCACGACGTCTGCTGGAATCGCTTTCAACCAAGAGCGCGATGCTCGGCGGCATTCGGCGCCAGAAGAATCAAAGCCTGGCGGAGTTCACCACCGCCGATATCGCTAACTTCTGGCTGCTTTACACTATCAATCAACATTTCCCGCAACTGCGCCATCTGTTTGCGACCAAGCATGGGCATCCAGAAGAATTGTTCTCGGTCATGCTTTCGCTCGCATCTACTCTGACGACTTTTTCACTGAAAGTTCAGCCTCGCGATTTTCCCGACTACGATCATGAGAACCTCGGGACCTGCTTCCGTGCCCTGGATGAGCATGTGACGTCTCTGCTTGAGACCGTGATCCCCAGCAACTTCGTCTCGCTGCAATTGAAAACGATTCGGCCTTCGATCTACGCAGCCTCGTTGTTTGAGGATCGCTTCCTGGATAACACCAAGTTGTACTTGGCGATCCAAGCGGAGATGGACGAAGGGGAATTAATCGAAAAGGTTCCGCACCTGGTGAAGTTGTGCTCCGCCACGCACATTGAACATCTGGTTCGGCAAGCGTTACCGGGCATTCCGCTGACGCACGTGATGTCGCCTCCGACCAGCATTCCCGTGAAGCTGAACCATCAGTATTTCAGCCTCAGCCGCTCCGGTCTGGCGTGGGAAGCAGTGGAACGCGCCCGCAACATCGCCGCCTATATTCCAGGCGACTTCCCAGCAGCGCAGGCCGAGCTGATTGTGTTATTGCCGCAAAGCTGACGGCTATTGCCCACCGCGCAGACTACTTCGCGCCGCGCTCCATGAGTAGATACACTACGGCGATCAATAGCACTGCCAGCAGGACTCCGCCCCCGATCATCAACCACCGCTGATGCCGATTCTTGGCATCTTCCGGACTTTCGACTGCTGCGCCAAACACAGCAGCGGGTTCTGACGATGTGGCGTCGCGCGGTTGCGGGACACTGATCACCCGCGTGTATTCACCAATCGTTTTCGTGGCGTGATCTAGTTGCGCGGCACCGCCTTCTGCGCTAACGGTCGGCGGAGTTTGTGCTTCGGGCTCAAGCTTAAAGATCCCAGACAACGAGGAGTTGCCGTCGGAATGCAGCGGCGCTCGGGAACCAGCGGCAGGCCTCGCAGCGGAGCCTCCCGCCTCGCCACTTTGCAACGCACCGAACACTCGCGTGAAATCTCCGGCTTGAACAAATGGTCGAGCGTCAGACACCGGCGTCCCTTGCTGCTTGGCCGCCTCTTCCTCAATATCCATCGCTCCGCCCTTTAATCCAGGGCCGAAGAACTTGTCGAAGTCGTTGGATGATTCTGGTGTGTTCTTGCCGGCAGCAGGCTTGCTAAAGAACTGCCGGGTAAAGCTATCGCTGGTAACAGGCGGCTCCGGTGCGGGCGGAGTTTCTGAAGCGTGCGGCATGGATTGCGGTTCAGGAACGGCTGCGGCTGGAAACGGATTTGCAAACAACCCGGATACGTAACCAGAGGCTGCGGGTCGCGCCGGTGTGTCCCACACATCCTGCTCCAAAGGGGAGGCAGAGGATGATGCAGCGGGCGCGGGTCCAGGAGTGCGGCTCGCCTGACCCACACCCATAATTCGCGTGAAATCTCCGGGGTCAGATTGGGATGCAGGTGACGCCGTTAACCCGAGTCCCGCAGGTGATGCCTCCAGACCTCCAATTGCCATCATGCGGGTGAACTCTCCGGGATCAGAAGTGTGCGAAGAAGCAACCGGATATGCAGAGGCTTCAGCAGCTTGCAGAATTTGAGTAAACTTACCCGGCTCGGGGTTGGGCGGGGGAATGACGCGCGGTCCGGGGTCCGGTTCGCGAGCAGGAGGTAACGGTTCGAGTGGCGGCGGGAAGCTACGCGTTCCAGCATTCTGAACTTGAATCGGACCTGTAGGACGCACGCCGAACAAGGCCGTGAACTCATCGGAGGTGACCTCGGATTTCTCAGCCGCCCCCGTTGCAGGAACGAATTCGGGGGGAAGCGGAGGTAATATCTGGCTCAGCGTTAGAGAAGATGGCTCCGAAACAGTCTCGGCTACTGGTTCTGGCGCAGCAGATCCCAGATAACTTTGCTCGCTCTGGACGCCCAATCTCAATCCGGAGTTCGTCGGAGTAGAAACCGATCGTGTGGGCTGCTCTAGATCTGCTCCACCCCTTGCATCGAGCCAAGCCGGAATCCCCGGGAAGGGTTGAAGAACCTCCGTTACCAGATACACGGACCCCGCGAATTCCCCCATATCCACCACGTCCGAAGAGTTTCGCACCGCTTCCAGCCTCTGCACCAGCGAAAGATTGCTGGCCCCGATCAGGTGTAACAGGACAGGCCTGCGCGTTTCCCGGACGAAAGCGTGAAACGATTTGATGTCGTCAGCGGAGCCAGCCCCTTTGGCACCGGCGGGCGCCTGCGGGGTTACTATGCTGGCAAGTTCATATCTGCTGTAAAAGCTCATGCGGGTTCGCCCAGGCGTTTAGGCCTTTGCATTTAAACATTCATTGAATCCATCGTGCGACCTGTTTCATGATGGATGGCCGGTCAACAGACGCTGTTGTATCATGATTATACATTTCAACCGGAGCGATCGCACATAGTTCTCAAGGCTGGAATCGCGGGCATAAACACATCGGACCTATGGACACAGTGCAGACCGTCGGCGGATCCATGAAGCACCTCTCTAGAGTGGTGTGGACCGAAGGCATGTATTTGGGGCCGCACCATTTCCAGGCTCAGAACCGCTATTTTGAGGACGCCGTACAGTTCGCTTCGGCGAATCTGAGTTACCAGCCTTACGGATTCCTGGGTCTGGAATTGGACATCGACGCGCTGCGCAACGGCACACTGGCGCTGATTCATGCTCGAGGAATTTTCCCGGATGGCCTCGCATTTCATATCCCGGAATATGACGCCTTGCCTCCACCGCGTCCAATTGCCGATGCGTTTTCACCGATGAGTGATCGTCTGGATGTCTATCTGTCTGTCACTCCCTATCGCGAGGAAGGTGCCAACTGCACACTACCGTCGGGCGATCAGCCGAGGCTGGACCACTCAGCGGAGACGACGCGTTATCAGGCAAACCCAACGCAGCTTACCGACGAAAATACCGGACGCGATGAGAAGCCCATCCTGCTTGCGCGCAAGAATATTCGCTTCCGTTTAGACCAGGAAGAGATGGGCGATGCCATCCAACTGCGAATCGCCAGAATCAAGCGCGACGGCGCGGGGCAGTTTTCGATCGACGAGCAAGTGATCCCGCCGTGCCTGCGCATGGCAGCCTCCGAGCCTCTGTTGGTGATGGTGCGGCGCTTGATCGAAATCATGGAAGAGAAGTGCCGCGTGATCGCGCGTCCGAAGGACCTGGGCAGCCCGACCGCCGCCGGTTATTCGGCAGAAGGCATCGCGAACGCCTGGTTCCTGCACTGCATCAATTCGATGATCGGGCCTTTGCGGCATTTGTATCTGGCAAAACGCGCGCACCCTGAGGAACTATTTCGCGAGCTGTCGCGCCTCGCTGGCGCGCTATGCACCTTCAGCCTGACCTCGCATCCATCAGACCTGCCATTTTACGATCACGAACGCCCGACAGAGTGCTTCGCAAAATTGGATGAGCACATACGGGCTCACCTGGAATTGGTGGTGCCGAGCAACTGCGTGCCGATCCCTCTGGCCAACGTCGCGCGCTACTTTTACCAGGGCACAGTCACAGACCCGCGCTCCTTTAGCCGCTCGCGCTGGATCTTTGGAATACGCTCAAACATTGGCGAATCGAACATTATCCAGTTAGTGCCCAAACTCATCAAGGTGTGCTCCAAGGAATTCCTTCCCAAGCTGGTGGAGCGCGCGTTGCCCGGGCTGAAGCTATCCCATTTGCCGATGCCTCCGCCGGCGGTGTCGCCCAAGATCGATGTTCAGTATTTCGCAATCGACAAGTCGGGCCCGTGCTGGGACCACATTGTGAAGACTCGCGAAGTGGCCGTTTACTGCCCTGGAGAACTGCCGGAGCCGGACCTCGAATTGTCCGTAGTGCTGGAATCCTAGTCGAAAATGCCGATGCGCTCCGAGCCAATGAACAGCGCCGCAATCGAAGGACTCGCGCCAGTTGCGCGGACCGAGAACCTCGCAATCATTTTTCAGGAACTGCTGACTGCGATCGTGCGTCTGCGGTCCGACCGGCAGCAGGTATCGGGTGCCGAAGTATTCCGGTCGCAAATTCTGCAAGCCATCAAGTCCGGCGACCAACAGGCGCGCGCGCAAGGCTACACCGAAGAGGATATCCGCTTGGCGATCTTCGCCGTAGTCGCTTACCTTGACGAAACGATTCTGAACCTGCACACGCCGATTTTTCGCGATTGGGTCCGCAAGCCTCTGCAAGAAGAATTGTTCGGAAGACACGTTGCCGGCGAAATATTCTTTGAAAATCTGGACCAGTTGCTGGGTCGCCGCGACTCTGAGGAAACGGCGGACGTATTGGAGGTCTACTATCTCTGCCTTCTACTGGGATACCTGGGCCGCTATAGCATCGCATCGAAAGCCGACCTGCGATCCTTACTCGGACAGGCTGAAGATAAGATCCAACGGATTCGCAAAATGTCGGCCGAGCTTTCGCCACACTGGCGGCCTGTTGACAAATCTGACGGGAGACACGCAGACCCTTGGATTCGGCGTCTGCTGTACGTCGCGGCAGGCTGCGCTGCGCTTTCTCTGACGCTGTTGATCGTATACAAGTTGATCCTCGGCTCCGGCGTGACCGGCTTGCAGGAAATCGTCTCGGCGGCGGTGAATTAGCGGATGGGCTACGGCTACTATTTCGCCTCCACCGTCTTTGTGGTGATCTTTGGGGCAATCAGCTGGCTTCTGATTGACCGTCTGCATTTATCCGGCTACGCGCAAACTATCGTCTATACCCTGCTGCTCGCCGTCTCGTTTGCGATGTTCGGATTGTTCCAGACAATCCGAACTCGCCGTGAACGAAAGAAGCAGGCCGCGCAAGCGGGACAAGCCTCCGCTGGGGTCAATCCAGACGAAGAGATTAGCTTCTTGTTGAAGACGGCTGAATCCAAGTTGGCCGCTTCGCAGTTGGGTAGAGAAGGCAAGCTCTCCGGATTACCTGTCTACTTCTTGGTAGGCGAAACGGGTTCCGCGAAGTCCAGTGTCTTCGTGCAATCCAGCCAGGAGCCGGAACTGCTGGCTGGGCAGGTGTATCAGGAAGCCGCAGTCATCCCGACGCGTCCCGCCAATTTCTGGCTCGCGAAGAAGTCGGTATTCGTGGAAGCCGGCGGCCGCCTGCTGAGCGAGCCAGACCGTTGGCGTGTGCTGATCAAGCGCCTTCGACCGGCCAAGCTCGGATCGTTTTTCTGGAAGAAGCAACAAGCTCCACGTGGAGCAGTGGTGTGCGTCGACGCGGAGATGTTTCTCAAACCCGGCGCAGAAGAAGCTCTCCTGCTGACGGCGCGGAACCTGCACACCCGCATTGGGGAAATCTCGCAGGAATTGGGCGTTCCCATTCCGGTCTACGTCCTATTCACCAAGATGGACCGTGTACGCTGCTTCCTGGAATACTCCGCCAATCTGACGGATCAGGAAGTGCATCAGGTCCTGGGTGCCACGCTGCCTTTGCCTTTGGACACGCGTGAGGGCGTCTACGCCGAAGAAGCAGCGCGGCAACTCACCACTTCGTTCAACAACCTGGTTTACTCGCTGTCCGACAAGCGCACCACGTTCCTGCTTCGGGAGCGTGACGAAAAACAGCTGCCGGCGATCTACGAATTCCCGCGCGAGTTTCGCAAACTGCGTGAGCCTTTGGTGCGTTTCCTTGTTGCGTTGGGCCGACCCAGCCAGTTGCGCGTCAGTCCATTCTTGCGAGGTTTCTATTTCTCCGGCGTACGCCCGCAGATCGTGAAGGAGGCCGCACCCGCCGTTCGCGCCAATCAGCAGGCATCCGAAACGGAGCGCCGTGAAGCGACCGGGATGTTCTCTTTATTAGGAGAGAGGATCACGTCCGAACCAGCGCCAACCCCTGCAGGCCGCATGCGCCGCGTGCCGCAATGGCTGTTCCTTGGGCATCTGTTCGACCGGGTGATCCTGCAGGATCGCGCCGGGATGGGTGCCAGCGGATCCAGCGCACGTGCGGAACTTGTCCGTCGATTGCTACTCACCGCGGGCTGTCTTCTTCTGCTGACTTGGTCTGTCGGAATGACCGTATCGTTCTTCCGCAACCGGGCATTGGAGGCCAGCGTGCGGGATGCCGCGCGGGGAATCTCCAGCGCTGAATCCGGTGGCGCTGCGCAACAGCTTCCGTCGCGCGATGCATTGCAGCGGCTCGATACTCTGCGACAGGCTGTGCAGCAACTGTCCGAATACTCCCGTAACGGCGCGCCGTGGAGCCTGCGCTGGGGCCTGTATGTCGGCAACGATATTTATCCGACGGCCCGCGAGATTTACTTCAGCCGCTTTCATCAGATCATGTTCGGGGCCACGCAGGACGCATTGCTGCAATGGCTGCGCCGCCTTCCAGTGAAGCCGGGTCCAGATGATCCTTACCAGCCGTCGTACGACACGCTGAAGGCATATTTGATTACAACTTCGTTCTCAGAGAAGAGCAGTAAGACATTCTTGTCGCCTCTGCTGTTGGAACGCTGGCTGGCTAAACGCGACATCGACCCGGATCGGCGTACACTCGCCCGCAATCAATTTGATTTTTACAGCGAGGAACTAAAGCTCGACAATCCTTTCTCCAAAGAGAACGACGGTCAAGCGATCGAGCGATCACGATACTATTTGAGCCAATTCAACGCCGCAGAGAGCATCTACCTGTTCATGATCTCTGAGGCGAACCGCACCAAACCATCGGTCAACTTCAATCGCCAATTCCCAGGTTCTGCAGCCTATGTCACCAGCAATCGCGATGTGACCGGGGCATTCACCAATGAAGGCTGGGCCTTCATGCAGCAGGCTATCGGCAACGTGAAGAGCTTCTTCGGAGGCGAACAGTGGGTGTTGGGCGATCGTAGCTTCGCCAATCTGGATCCATCCAAGTTAGAACCCGAACTGCGCGCGCGTTACCGCAAGGATTTCATCGCAAATTGGCGAGCCTATCTGGCTAGCTCCAATGTCGTGGGCTATGCGAGCATTCCCGACGCTGCCCGCAAACTGGAGCAGTTATCTGGCAATCAATCGTTTCTGCTGGGTTTGTTTTGCCTAGCTACCAACCATACTTCCGTCGCCGATGATGAGGTCAAGGGCCCCTATCAACCTGTCCACTTCGTCGAGCCGCCAAATTGTTCCGCGAAATACGTCAACGATGCGAACAAAGAGTACCTGAACGCTCTTGTCGGCCTGCAAACGTCGCTCGACCGCTTGGCCAAGGCCGGTGGTACGCCGGATGAGTCAGCCGTGCAGCAGACACTATCCGACGTAACCAACGCCTATCGGGTCACTCGGCAGATCGCGCAAAGCTTCCGCATCGACCGAGAAGGCAACGTGCACGGCATGGTTCAGAAGTTGATGGAGGAACCGATTCGCTCGGCTGAGGCGATGTTAGGACAGCTTGGTCCCGCGCAACTGAATTCCTCAGGCAGCCGTTTCTGCGGGCCCTTCAGTTCCCTTACCAGCAAGTACCCGTTCAACACATCGTCGAAGGTCGACGCCAGCCTGGAAGAAATCAACGATATCTTCCGACCGGGAGACGGTAGGCTCGCAACGTTCTATCAACAGAGCTTGAAGGAATACCTGGATCGGTCTGGCACTGTCTATGTACGCAAACCTGATAGTCGCGTCCGCATCACCGATGCGTTTCTCCAATTCTTCAATCGCGCAACCGCACTGAGTGAAGCCCTGTATAAGGGTGAATCGAAGGAACCTAAGTTGGTCTACTCGATGACCTCGCTGCCTTCGGAAGGCTTGCGCGGCATCACGCTGAGACTGGACGGACAGATTCTTCGGAGTACGGCTCGCATCAATCAGTCCATGGATTTTACGTGGCCTGGAGGCGCAACTCGCGGCGCGCTACTGGCAGGCAACATGGGAGGCAGTGACCTCAGCTTCATCACCTACGAAGGACTATGGGCCGCGTTCCGCTTCTTCGGTGACGCCGACCGCTTCCAATCCGCTGGCAATGTCTACAACCTGCAGTGGGTTCCTCGCCAAGGTCAATCCGGTCAGCCGATTCGGCTGGATAACAACAAGACGCTCTCACTACCCTTCAACCTGGATATGAAAGGCGCCCCGCCGATCTTCCAGAAGGGCTATTTGAATGGTTTCCAGTGCGTGTCGAACGTCGCCAGATGACGTGGCGCACGCGCTCGGCGTGCTGCGTCGAGACTTTCTCGACGCCTCTTGAACGATAGGATGCGCTAACTTTCAGCCGCAGGCGTCGAAATGAGTCTCGACGCGGCACGCATGAGTGCGTACGCCACAACAAAAAAGAGGAGCCCGGTCACCCGAGCTCCCCCTTCCAACCAACTATTTACCAACCACTACGTCGTGCGGTAGTTCTCTCTGGCGACCGTCGCGTACGGGATCGGGCATACGATCGCTCGGATCTCGACCGGCACAT
>JBDTUY010000196.1:0-8703 GCA_040007495.1 Acidobacteriota bacterium
GAAGTTATCGCTCGCCAGATGATGCGCTGGGTGAAGGTGGAAGATATCGCCGACACCGAATTCCTGCCGGAAGAAATCGTAGATAAGTTTAAGTTCCGGGAAGAGAATGCTCGCGTGATCGAAGCGGGCGGACGTCCGGCAGCTGGCAAAACCATTCTGCTCGGTATCACCAAGGCGTCGTTGTCGACCGATTCGTTCATCTCGGCGGCCAGCTTCCAGGAGACAACGCGTGTGCTGACCGAAGCCGCTATCAACGGCAAGGTCGACCATCTGCGCGGTCTGAAGGAAAACGTCATCATGGGCCGCTTGATCCCGGCCGGTACCGGTATGGATTACTACCGGACGGTCCGGATCGCCGGCGAGGACATCGAAGAAGAGGTAGTGGCCGAGGAGGCCGCCTTGGATCTGATTCCTGGCTACGACGAAGAAACCCGCGCGCTGTATGCGGGTGGCTTGGCGGAAGATACCGGTCCTGTGGAAGAGCCGTCACTGGCCGAGTAAGCAGCAGAACACTGAAGTTGGGAAAGGGCGGGCCTTCGGGTCCGCCCTTTTTGTCTTTAAGCGAGTAACACAATAGTCGTGTTACGCTGAACTCGTGTTGAAGAACGTAACCATTACCCTCGATCAGGAAATTCTGAAAGCGGCACGTGTGCGTGCAGCCCAAGAGGGTACCTCTGTGTCAAAGCTGGTCGGGAATATTCTTGAGCGGGAGATCCGCCAAAAGGATGGGTACCTAAAAGGCTTTGAGGAATGGAAGAAGATTAAGCCTGTGCACATGACCAGGAAGATTGGCACTGTAAGTCGTGACGAGGCCCATGAGCGCGAATGATCGATTTTTTGTCGATACGAATTTGTTGCTCTATTCCTTCTCTGCGAACGAGCCTAACAAGCGACTGCTCGCTGAACAGTGGCTATCTGCGATCTGGCCGACCGGAAACGCGAAAATCAGTTGGCAAGTAGTTAACGAATTCTACTCAAACGCTATTCGGAAATTTGGTGTGCCGGTAGATGTGGCTCGCACGTTCACAGAGCAATTGGTACTTTGGAATCCCGAACCCCAAACTGAAGCCATACTTAAGCGGGGCTGGTATTGGTGTGATACGGCGAAGGTGAACTACTGGGATTCTCTAATCATCGCAGCGGCTGAACAATGCGGATGCCGCTATCTGCTCAGCGAGGATCTACAGGCGAATCGGAAATTCGGCGAAGTGGAAATCATAAACCCCTTCTAGCAAACGCCCGTGGAATTCAGTCTGTCTGTTGGGGGCCACTAGGCCGCCGGGAACAGGACCTGCTGTTCCCCATACGCCGGTGCCGCGTTTCGTCCGAAGTGCTCCAACTGGACCGGGTAACGCCGACGCAAATTGATCGGAGCTGGACCGCGCAGCACTCCCATCATCTTTTCTAATTGCAACGCATTCACGAAGCTTTTGCCGGCTGCGTCGTTGTTGAAGATTACGAACGTACGCTCGGCGAAGCGAGCTACATGCTCAATCCGCTTGGCCCACTCTGATAGCTCGGACTCGGAGTAGAGGTAGTCGTGCTGTTTTCGGCGCTGTGCGCCCTCTTGGAATGCTCCCAGGGAATTCCCGGGATTACGACCGTGCAATCGCACGTAGCCCACGCCTGAGGTCAGCAGCGACGTCGGAGGCATGGCCCGGGTGTATTGCGGCTGGTCGATATTGCAGAATCCGACTTTGTAATCCAAAAAGGTGCCGAGCGCTTCTTCCGACATCCAACTGTCGTGTCGCATCTCTGCGACCAGAGGGAAGTCATGGAAGGCCCGGCGCAAACGAATGAAGAAGTCGCGGTTTTCCTCCGTCAAACGGTAGGACCAGGGGAACTGCATGAGTAGAGCGCCTAGGCGGCCAGCCTTTTGCAAGGGCCGGAGACCGTCCTTAAAGGCCCGAATCTCGCTGTCGATCAATTGCCGTTTGTGCGTGAACTGCTGATGCAATTTCGCCGTGAATTGGAAGTCGGGATTGTGCTCGACCTTCTTCAACCAAAGCCTTGTTACTTCTGGCCTAAGTGTTTGATAGAAAGAGCTGTTAATCTCGACAGTGCTGGTGTTTCTTGCGATCAATTCTAGAGGATGGAGTGACGATTTGGGTCCTATGGGATAAACGACTCCATTCCAATGTGGGTAGGACCAGCCGGCAGTTCCGATATAGGGTGCGTTGCTCATATAGCTCCTGTATTCGCTCTAGATTCGCCTGTTGGTATAGTAGCGAAGACTAGGCGAAAGATCAAGGGGTATTTCCAGTTCTCACGGGGGCGGTGGACCCACTGAAAGTGCGATCCCTGGCACTTCCCTTCGTCGACCTAATAGTGTTCGGTGGCTGGGGTTTGTCTCTTCGGCTTTTCCGGTAGCGTCGCGGCTCGGCGGGAATCGCGGACCTGCGTAGCAGGTCCCGGTTGCCGCCCATCTTCTACCAGGAACCCGTGATATGTTCAAAGACTAGGGGCGTTCCGAGATGCGACTGGTTCAGAAACTCACGATTAAGTTGTGCTTCGCCACGATGAGTTTGCTCCTCGTCGGTTGTTCAAACAGGCCAGTGGCGAATGGAGAATCGGTAGTGGGTGCTGCAGACTTTCAGCGCGAGACTGAGCAGTGGAGAGCGGATCGTCTGGCTCGGCTGAAGGCTGAGGATGGCTGGCTGACCTTGGTCGGACTGTTTTGGATCACTGACGGCGATAGCCGCGTTGGATCCGATTCCAGTGCAGAGGTCCCGTTGCCTGCTTCACTACCCAAACAGGTTGGGTCGATCACGTTACGGAAGGGCAAGGCGCACTTCAAACCCGCTGCTGGTATTGCGATCAAGGAGACGGATCTTCAGCCGGATTCCGTCGCTGGGCATGAAGTAGTGTCGCTCGGGTCGGTTCGCTTCTACCTCATCGAGCGGGGTGGCCGGTTTGGAATTCGCGTCAAGGATAGCAACAGCGAGGCTCGGGTCAACTTCACAGGGATCAATCAGTTTCCGATCGATGAGTCGTGGAGGATTGAAGGGACGTTCACACCATCACCGCATAAGGTCGTGTTCGACACCGAGGTCGGGATCAAGCAGGATGGCGATAGTCCGGGATACGTCGATTTTGAGCGAGATGGTCAACGGTATCGTCTGGAGCCGGTGCTGGAGGACAACGAATTGTCCTTTGTCATTCGTGATGCGACCAGCGGTAAGACGACCTACGCGGCCTCGCGATTCGTGGACGCGGAGTTGCCGAAAGGCGGCTTAGTGGCGGGGAGCAAGGTCGTGCTCGATTTCAACAAAGCCTACAACCCGCCGTGTGTATTTACCGACTACGCGACATGCCCTCTGCCAACGCCGCAGAATCGGTTGAGGTTGGCAATCACCGCTGGGGAACAAATGTATAAGCGTTAGTCCGAAGTGGCTGGTGTACCGCTGCTTAGCGCCGACGCGAAATTGCCGCCGGCAACTCGATCGAATCCTGACGGACTACCGCCGCTGGCGATGGCTTGAAGACGAACAGAAACGCGTTGGTACTGCTGTTCGCCGGGGCTTGGCCGACTGGAACTATGTTGCCCAACGCGGAGCCGGTCACGTAGACAAGGCCTTGCGGGTCGACCTCAATGCCGCGCACGATCTGGCTCCCGCCTCCCGTCACATAGCTCGAATAAATCAGTGCATTGGCGAAGGATGTTTGGGTGTCGATAATAGCAACGAATCCATCCACGCCCTGGCCTGCGGAAATCGGGCTGAGCGCGTCGCGCACAGGCAGGTCGCGGGATAGCGTGTAGCCGACGATATAGTACGCACCCGATGGTCCGATACGCATGTCATACGGGACCTCGGCTCCACTGCCACCGTACAAGGTGGAATAGACCAGCGCGTCGGTGAACTGCGCCGCATTCATATTCAGGATCGTAAGAAACGTATCACCGTCTCCTCCTGCAACCGTCTGCATCGCATTGGCCGTGATCGGATAGTTGTCGGAGAGCGTGAAGCCCGCCACCGCTACATACCCGTTCTTGTCCAGCACCACTTTTGATGCTTGGTCGATGCCTCTACCACCCAAAAATGTTGAATAAACGAGCGTTTTGTTCGTCAGATCCAGTTTGGATACGAATGCGTCGGTTCCGCCGGAGTAGAAAGGCTTGTAGGAGCCTGGAGTGGTTGGGAAATCGAAGGAGGGTGTGTATCCGGCAACGTACACCAAGCCCGCGGAGTCTACCGCGATGGATTGCGGGATGTCGTTACTGAAGCCGCCCAAATAGGTGCTGTAGAGCAGGGAAGCGTCGCCACTTTTTGTACTATCAAACTCAGCAACGAACACATCGGAAGCACCTGTACGGGTGGCTTGAATCGAATTCTTAACCGGATAGGTATCGGAGTTGGTAAAGCCTGTGATGTAGGCTTTCCCATTGTTAAGTGCGATGGCGGTCGGTTCCTCGATCCCCGAGGGACTGCCGTCAGTGGCTACCGGTGCTCCAAAAAACGTCGCGTAGAGTAGACTGCTTGCGCCGCCTATCTTGGTGTCCAAAGCTGCGTAAAACATCTTCCGAACCCCGCCGTTCTTGGCAAGGTAGGCGTTGGCTGTCACGGGAAAGAAGAAATCGTCCGTAAGGCCGGCCATATGGATGACGCCTTCGCTATCCACGGCGAAGGCCTTGAGTTGATCCCCGAACTCGCCGCCAAAGAAACCCGAGTAGGTGATGGTCTGATCTCCGGTCAGCAGGGGATTCAACTTGGTTATGAAAATATGTTCGTTGGGTTGTGTGAAAAAATTCGGATAGGTGTTGCCAGTCTGCGGGAAATCGGTGGATCGAGTGGCGCCGGCTATGTAGATGGTATTGTTCTTGTCCCGAGCAAGCCCGATCGCTCCGTCGGAGCCGCCACCGCCCAGATACGTCGTGAATAAAACCTGTGGGTCGATCACCAGTGCGGTTGCGCGATCATATTCGCCCAGCCGGATGCTGTAGCTACCGTCGGCTTGCGCGATGTACTCAGATCGCACGCTAACAACTTCACCAGAGGTGCGGCGCTGGTAGGTGACCGGCGTACGTTGCGTGATCTCGCGACCGTTGAGCGTAACCACCAGTGAGCCATCGGATGAAAGATGAGTCGCATCGGCACCCACAAATCGAACGCGGATTTTTGATGGATCGGCACCAGGTGCAAGCTCGAAGTCATATTCCAGGCTCTGCCCTTGGCCGTAATACACCACGTCCACTCCAGGATAAACACCCGCCTGCCGCAGCTTCAAGAATGTATCGGATGTGTGGGAGTTCTTGCCCTCAATGTGATTGGTCGGGGTCACGGATTTTTGTTCACCCGAAAAGTGCGTGGCGGTGTTGGAACCAGCAAACTCTATGGCTAAATTGTGGTCGCCTAGTCCGATCACCGCAGCCTGATTGGTGAAGCCGATCGTGAAGCCTAAGCTATGGGAGACCCATTGCTTCTTATTCTCGTTCACAGCCTCAAAACGCAAGGGAAGGCGCGCGATTACGCCCTGGGCGTCAGCATCGATTACGGAGGGTGCTGCAAACGCGGACGGTATCGCCAGAATTCCCAACAGGAGGGCGGAGAATAGCACGGCCCGGTCAAAGCGGAATTCAGGCTTTAGGACGGAAGAGACTTGCATGGATGTGAGACGTTGACCCCGTGTGGTTCGGTTCCCGGTTCGTCGTGGGAGCTACCTTGAAAGTGCTGGCAGTTGAATCACCAAACTATCTATTAGAGTAAACTACTTCGCTCGGGATCGGGGACTCAAAGCTAAGTAATTGATAGGACGATGATAAATACGCCTCTGGAGATGATGCCGGTCGCTAGCATGCCGCGCGGATTGGCTGGGTGCCTTCACGTGCGCGTGAACCGTGCGCATCGTGTGACAGTCCAGCACAGGCGCGGTATGGGTTCTTGGCTCTCTGGTTTATTCTAGGATCTGATTGCGCTCCCCCATTACAATCTTCTTTGTAGCGTTGGCTGCCACGCTGGCATTCTTTTTTGAATACCTTCCGCCGATCAGGATCGTGCACATCCCGTTTGATCTGGATGCGTATCATTTCCCGCTTTTCGATTATGCATTCCAGAGCCTGAGGCATGGTCGGTTGCCACAGTGGGACCCGAGCATGTACTCGGGTATGGATTTCCTGGCAAACGTGCAGGCGGCACTCTATTACCCGGGCACATGGCTGATGCTCCTCCTTTCCTGGGGACGCCAGCGGTTGTCGTACCAGTCGGTCGAAGATCTGGTATTTCTCCATTTCCCTCTCGCGTTTGTTCTGTGCTTCTGCTGGCTCCGCGCACGAAAACTCACCGACATGGCTGCGGCCCTCGGAGCCGTGGTCTACGCTTACAGCGGATACATGTGCCTCCAGATGCAGCACTTCGGGTTGATCGGAGCCTATGCTTGGTTCCCACTGGGATTGTGGGCGATTGATCAAGCGGAAGAGCGAGCTTCGTGGAAGCCGCTATGGAAGGTCGCGATGGTCTCGGCACTGTGCTTTCTGGCCGGCTATCCGCCCAGTTGGGTGGTATTTGCGGTTCTGGCGGGCACCTACGCGATTGTGGGCTCAACCGGCAGGGTCGGCAAATGGAGCTTGGCGGCGGGCCTGGTGGTGGCCGTTACGTTCGGACTGGTGTTGTGTGCTGTGCAGGTGCTACCGGCCTGGGACGCCACTCACTTTCGCCAGCCTGAGGACAACTATGGATTCGGATTTAAGGAACCAATATTCTACATCTCCTACTTCATCCCGAACTTCTTCGATTTCGGCTGGAACGTGCCTGTGGAAACCAACCCGGCAAAGGAGTATTTGTATCTTGGTGCGCCTGGATTGTTGGGCCTCGGTGTGGTCGCTTGGTTTATGCTGACCGGTCGCAGGTCGTGGCGTCCCCTGTGGAGCGGGCTGGCTGTGCTGGTTGTCAGTCTGATTCTAACGATGAATCCGTACAACATCCCGAGGAACATAATTCTTCATTCATCGCTGCTGGCCGACATTTGCCGATCCTATTATTTTCTGGCCGGCGTGACGCTCGCTGCGTCCCTGTTGGCGGCGTATGGTCTCGATGAGTTCCTACGTGGCGATGCCTTTCGCGGTGAGTGGATTCCGCGTAGGCTCCAGGGAGTGAAACCAGCAATCGTAGTGATGGGCGTTTGGGCGATCGCGGAGGGAATTCGTTGGCCCGAGGCGGATTTCGCGCATGGGTGGAAGGCCATATGGGACCCGCTCATCATGCTGTTGGTTTTTACCTTCTCCCTGTTCGTATTTCGAAGGCAGACGGGTGATCTGCGTGTTTGGGTGGCCGCGGCTCTGTTGGTTTCCGTCGGCGTCGATTACAAGGTATTTGGGACCTACAAGCGCTTTGATTCATCGGTTGGTGAAGGTCCTCGCTTCTGGCCGGATCGTTACACCGGCATGAATACCGAAGCGTACAAAACGATTAACGCCGAGCACGTCAGCCGTGTGTTGTTGGGCGAGTTTGGACCTCTTCCGGGTCCGACACGCCAGGTTGGTTGGCGCATCCCGCAGGGGTTCGATCCGCTGTTGACCACCCAATACCGGGAACTGATAGCCCGCTACGGCAAATTTCGCACGGACCGCGAGCTTGAGATAGATCCGCAGAACGCGGAAGCGATGCGGTTGTTTGGCATCCGCTATCTGGTAACAGCTGAGGCTGGTGCATCCTACAAAAAAATTAGCGTAGATCCTCGCTTTAAGATGGTGGGTCCCAACGATTCCTACTTCAAAGTGTTCGAGTATTTGGACGCGCAGCCTCCGTATCGCTTCGAAGGCGGCGGTACGGCAGCGGTTCGAACCTGGCAGCCCGAGATCCGCGCGTTTGACGTGAATGCTTCAGCACCCGGCGCGCTTCGCCTCTCTGAGCAGTTCTTCCCTGGATGGAAGGCCACGATAGACGGCCAGCCAGCACCGGTGGACCGCTGGGAAGGTGCGTTCCAGTCGGTGACCGTTCCCGCCGGGCAGCATATTGTAGAGTTTCGCTATCGCTCGCGATATTGGTTGTTGGGTTTAGCAATTACGCTGCTGTGCTTAACTGGTTTGGTGTGGTGGGCGCGGCACGGAGGGCGGGCTTCAGACCGCGTGGACCTTTAGGTCCGCTTAGCGAGTCGCAGGCCTGAAGTCCTGCGCGGTCTAAAGTCCGCCTTCCGCCGAACTTCCGACCAATTCCAAGTACAACTTCTTTTGAACCTTCGCTATCGCATCCCACCCATAGGTTTGTTCCGCTGTCACCCGAGCTTGACGCTCCAGGGTGCGGCGTTGATCGGGTGACGCTAGCAGTTCCTGTATGCTTGCGGCCATAGCATCCGCCGACTCAGTCACACGGAGATCGTGACCATCCTTCAGATCCAAGCCATGAATCCCGGCGGGTGTCGAAACAATGGCCTTACCCATCGCCATCGCTTCCAGGATCTTGATGTTGGTGCCAGCGGAGGCGACCAGCGGTGCGATGACTATGGCGGCCTTTCGATACGCTGGCCGCACGTCCGAGACGAAGCCCTCGACCTCGACGCCCGGGTGCTGCAGATCCCAAAATCGCTGATGATGATTGCCTGCGATGACATGCAGCGTGACCGCATCGAGCTTGGGGAAGACCTCAGTAAGGAACCATTCCAGCGCCAGCACGTTGGGCCGATGCGCGAAGGAGCCGATGAACAGCAAGCGCCGCGGTTCCGGTAATTTTTCTGAGGGCGTGAAGCGCACCAGATCCACGCCATTGCGCA
>JBDTUY010000197.1:0-8687 GCA_040007495.1 Acidobacteriota bacterium
TACTTGGCTCAGGAGGCGCGTCGACTGGTGGACCAGGCCGATCACGCGTTTGAGGCGACACGTCGTGTTGCGCGCGGCGAGGCCGCGCAACTTCGGGTCGGGGTGCCGCCATCGGTGATGCTGACGGATCTGCCGAACATGGTCCGAAAATATCGTGATCGCTGGCCGCAGGTGAACTTCGGATTGCGTGAGCTTTCGACCAGCGCTATCAAGGCGGCGCTAGCGGCTAGAGAGATCGACCTTGGATTCTTGCGTGAAGTGCGCCCTGGAGGGCCACTGGAGGCGCGCGTGTTTCTCACCGAGTCCGTGGTGGCCGTGCTCCCGGTCTCGCATCCACTAGCGACGGCTAAGGGTCCGCTGAAACTGCGGGCGCTGAAGGCCAAACGCTTCGTCTTCTTCCCGAAGCGGTTGGGGGCAACGTTTTATGACGCGTTGATTCAGGCCTGCGTGGACGCGGGATTCACGCCGAACATCGTGCAGGAGGCCACGCAATGGTCGACTGTGGTCTCGTTGGTGGAAGCGGGCATGGGCGTGTCGCTGGCTCCGGCGTGTGTGGCTAAGATGATGCGTCGAGGCGTGGTATATCGCGAGGTCAGAGGGTTGGAAACCAGCGTGTATGTGGGTTGGCGGCAGGGGGAACTGTGAGCGGCAGCGGGTCACTTTTTGAAACTCGCTGCGCCAGTTTTAAAACTCGCTGCGCCCAAGTGAGACAAGATTCGATCATGCGCGCGGCTCAGCACTAGCAGGGCGGTGATAGCGCCGACTCCGGCCATCGCCATATCTTCCTGCGTGTCCCAGGGGTCGCCTTGCGTACCCAGGAACGCGTCTGCGGCGGAGCCGGACGCGACGGCAGTACGCCATTCGATCAGCTCATAGATCGCGCTGATGCCGAGGCAGGAAAGAATGATCAACGTCGCGAGCCAGGCTCCGTTCTTGCGGTTAACCACGCCCCGGTGGAGCAGCAGTTCGCGCGCGATCATCGCGGGTACGAAGCCTTGCGCGAAGTGCCCGATGCGGTCGTAATTGTTGCGGGCGAAGCCGAACCAACTCTCCATCCAGAATCCGAGAGGCACTTGCGCGTAGGTGTAGTGGCCGCCCAGCATCAGAATCAGCGAGTGCACAAAGATCAGGACGTACAGCAGATTGCTGAGGCGAAAACGCCGATAGGTCGCGAGCATGATGGCGACGCCGACCATTGCGGGGATTACTTCCAGCAGCCAGGTGAACGGGTCGAACGAATGGTAGCCGGAAGCCACGAGGGCAACGGTCCACAGTGTGAGGAGAATCAAGGGCAACTGCATTACGGGGCCAATCGTAGCAGGGCGGGACAGGGAACGCGCCGACGGATGATCGCACTGCTGTGTGTTTCGTGTTATTAAAGAGAACTATGAAGAAGCTTGTCCCTATCATGCTAGCCATGGCGGTGGTGGTTGGTTTGCGCCTCGGAGCACAGCAAGCCGCGCCGAAATTCGTGCCGATTACCAGTCCGATGCTGGCTGAGCCGGACCCGGCCGATTGGCTGATGTGGCGACGCACGTTGAACAGTTGGGGTTATAGTCCGCTGACGCAGATCGATCGCGGAAACGTCGCGAATCTTCGGATGGTATGGACGCGAGGCATGGGGCCGGGTGTGCAGGAAGCGACGCCGCTGGTGCATGCCGGAGTTATGTATCTACCGAATCCCAGCGACTACATTCAGGCCATTGATGCGGCGACGGGCGATCTGAAGTGGGAGTATAAGCGCAAGGTTCCGGATGATCTGGGCAAGTTCATTCCCGTCCCGAGCATTAATCGCAATCTCGCGATCTTCGGCGACAAGATTATCGATACCAGTCAGGACGATTTCCTGTTTGCACTGGACGCGAAGACTGGGCTGCTTGCCTGGGAGAACCGTATCGTGGATTATCGCGAGACGCCAGCGCAGGAGACCTCGGGTCCGATCGTGGCGAATGGGAAGATTTTTTCGTCGCGTGGTTGCGAGTTCAAGTTCAGTCCCGACGGCTGCGTGATTACGGCGCATGACGCGGTGACGGGCAAGGAAATCTGGCGAACTCGCACGATTCCGCGTCCCGGTGAACCGAACGACGATACGTGGGGCGGGATTCCGGACGCGAAGCGGCGGCACGTGGGTGCCTGGATGGTGCCTAGCTTCGATGCTGAGATGAACCTGCTGATCTTGGGAACGTCCGTGACATCGCCCGCGCCGAAGTTTTTGCTGGCGGGTAATGACAAGACGTATCTGTATCACAACTGCACTTTGGCGCTGGATGCCGATACTGGCAAGATCGTTTGGTATTACCAGCACGTGGTGGATCATTGGGATTTCGATCATCCGTTTGAACGACTGTTGGTGGATACGGTTGTCGCGCCCGATGCAAGCCAGGTTACCTGGATCAATCCACGGTTGAAGGCGGGTGAGCGGCGCAAGGTGGTGACAGGTATTCCAGGCAAGACGGGCATCATCTATACGCTGGATCGCAAGACGGGTGAGTTCCTGTGGGCGCGGCCAACCGTGAAGCAGAACGTTGTGCAGAACATCGAGGGCGCGACGGGTAAGGTGACGGTGAATCCGGATACGACGTTTACCGCAGCAGGTCAGACCCAGTTCGTTTGTCCGACGGCCAATGGCGGCAAGGATTTTCAGGCCGGCGCGTACAGTCCTTTGACCAATACGATGTACTACGGCCTGCAGAACACTTGCATGAATGAGACGGCGCTGAACAATCCGAACTCCGCGTATTCGTTCAATGGTCGGTCGCAGATTACGCCGGGGGAAACGAATATCGGTACCGTGTATGCGGTTTCTGCGGAGACGGGCAAGACGCTGTGGAAGCATGAGCGCCGCGCGGGCATGATGTCGCTGGTGGCGACGGGCGGTCGGTTGATCTTCGGCGGCGACACCAACGGTCACTTCAGCGCCTTCGATCAGGACACGGGCAAGGTGCTGTGGGACGTGAACCTGGGTTCTCCTGTGACGGGGTATCCGATCACTTATAGCGTTGCGGGTAAGCAGTATGTCGCGGTGAGTGTCGGGAACTCGCTGGTGAGCTCGGGGTTGAATGCGTTGGCTCCGGATCTGAAGCCGAGCAATGTTAGCAATATGTTTGTGTTCGCGCTGCCGTAAGTGGCGAAGGGTGCATGCGCTAGTTTTGAGGTGCATATGACTGCTTTGCCTGAGGTCGGAGAATATCGACAGAAGCTGATCGCTGCCTTCCCTCCGCTACCGTTTGAGGGACTCGTCTCGACGCATGACGAATGCGACGATGGAATTCACTTGCTTCGGGAACTCTCAGGGAAACGATGGGATCAACTCTCAGCCGAAGTGCTATTTCGCGGTTCCCTTGCTCTTCCATTGTTAGAAGCCAGCGCTCTGGTCGCCTTTCTTCCTGCGTGGCTTCTGCATTCCATGGAGACCACCGGTCTGGATGATCCCCTTGGACTAGAGTTCACGTTGTATTTTCTTTCCCCAGGAAACGAGGAAAACGGGTGGGACGAGGAAAGGATTGGCGAAATGGTCGGTCTCTTCAATTTCGAGCAACGTGACGCCATAGCTGATTTCCTCCGTTTCGTCGCAAATTGGGGCGATCGACGGTATGGGAAATCGCATGCCGAGTTTGGCTTGAGTTGGTGGCAACCAAGTTAGCGAACATCTATTTGGGTTGCGGGGGACTCTCTCAGGACCTTGGCGTTGATCAGAAACTCACAGAGTGTCGGTTGACTCGGAGTCGATGGGCTCAAAAAATCCCTTTTGCGGACAGGAGAGCAGCCAGTCGAGAGCACCCTCGTTGGCGGGCGATAGCCTAGCAACACGGAGACTATCCCCGAGTGCTTTACGATCTGCGAAGACTCCGCTTGCTGGCGCGCGCGGCTCGTCGGCATGGTGGACTGCTAGGCGAGTGTTCGACGCAGCACCGTCCGTTCGCTCGGCCTGGGGACGTTTCTTCATCTACTTCTAAGGCAATTACTTCTGCTGCAACTCCGGAGCCACAGGAGGCGGAATCGCGCCATTGGTGTTGTTGGCTGGTGGCGGCGGGATTGCGGGCTTTGGCATCTCTGCTTTGCCATCCAGCGCGAACACGAACAGCATCACTGGGAAGTCGATCTTCGCGTCGTTCGGGGCCACGACCGATGCGGCACGTCCTAGGCCGCCTTGGAACGCCACGTACTGTTTGCCGTCTGCCTCATAGGTGATCGGTGGAGCCATGCCGGTGCGTCCGGTTTGGAGTTCATACAGGATTTCGCCCTTGTCGGCTGTTACTGCACGGAAGCGACCGTCGTTGATCACCTGGAAAACCAGGTTCCCCGCTGTGGTGACGGTGCCGCCGCCGATGCCGCCTCCGCCGTCGATACGCCAGCCCAGTTTCTGATTGACCGGGTCCCAGGCTTCGAGCGCCGCACGCATGCCATCGGCTGTGGGAGGTCCGATGACCGGTCCTCCGATGGGCTTGGGGTCGCCTTTACCACGCGAGTACCCGCTCGCGCCGGGAAGGAGTTCTTCTGTGGCTGCGTAGGTGAACGGCATCAAGGATACGTTGATGTAGACATAGCCGGTGGCCGGGTTAAAGGACATCGGCGACCAGTTGTGCGCGCCCCCGCCGGTGGGAAATAGCGAGATGGGTTCCGTGCCGTAGTAGGCCTCGGGATTGACGATCGGGCGGCCCTTGGCGTCCAGACCGCTGGCCCAGTTCGTTTTCACGAACGGTGCTCCGGAAATGAACTCGCCCGTCAGCCGATCCAGGACCCAGAAGAAGCCGTTCTTCGAGGCTTGCGTAATGACCTTGCGCTGCTTGCCCTTGATGTTCAAGTCGAGCAGCATCAGTTGCTGCACGCTGTCAAAATCCCAGTTATCGTTCGGCGTTGTTTGAAAGTGCCACTTGAGCAGGCCTGTGGTGAGGTCGACCGCAAGGATGGAACAGGTGTAGAGATTGTCCACTCCCTGCTTGCCACGGAATTTCTGCACCCAGGGCTCGGCGTTACCGGTGCCGACGTAGACCAGGTTCGCATCGGGATCGTAAGCGAAGCCGTCCCATACGGCACCGCCGCCGCCTTTGGTCCAGAAGTCGCCCCCCCAGGTCTCGAGCGCCTTCTTCATAGCTTCGTTCTCGGGCGGATTTTCCGGGTTGCCGGGGACGGTATAGAATTTCCAGGATTGACGGCCGGTTGCGGCGTCGAAAGCAGCGAAGAAGCCGCGGGTTGGTCGGTCGCCGCCGGATGCTCCGATCACGACTTTTCCACCGGCGATGCGCGGGGCCATGGTCAGCGTGTATTGATCCTGCGAGTAGGCGACGCGTGATTCCCAGATGGGCGGCGGTCTGGTTGACTTCGGGGTCCCAGCGCCACAGTTCCTTGCCGGCGCGAGCGTCCAATGCGTAGACAACGCTTCACGTCGTGATGCCGTAGAGGGTGTTGTTCCACATGAGCGGCGTACCTTCCTGATTGCCGCCGCCAGCTCCAGCGACGTAGGACCAGGCCAGGCCCAGGCGTTTCACATTCGTGGTGTCGATCTGCTTCAGAGTGCTAAAGCGGGTCTCGCTCTGATTGCGGCCGTAGCTGAGCCAGGAACCCGGCAGAGGATCGCTGGCAACAATGCCTGTGCTGCGTAGAACTTTACCGTCGACGTTGCTGGTTTTGCGGCCTGTTGTCCGCTTAACCACGTGCCGCCCGCGAGCGTTGCGATTCCCGCCGCCAGAGCGGCGCGCCCCCACTTGAATGTACGCATCGCGATTCCTCCCCTTAGGAATTCATTCGACCAACACTATCACACGGGGTTGTGCGAATCACGCCTTGGCTTGGGGTGCGTCCTACTGCTTGTTGTCTTGTGTGTTGGCAGAATTGCCGACATGGCTCGCAATAGTGCGCGTGCCACGTCGTCGCCACGAGTAGGTCATCAAAGTGGGCAGTTCTACTGGCGGACGGGGATGGCTGCCATCATGACTCCGAACAGAGATATGAGGCCGACGAACTGCATGAACGCGATTGGATCGCCCTCTTCTGCGTGGTCCTTGGTCCAGAAGATTCGGTAGGCTGCGCCGGCGAGCAAGATCAGCAGTAGACCTCCATCTGTGAACCACCACAACAGCAGGAGCAGTGCGCCGATCAACAGACGTTGCTTGTAGTCCAAGGCTCGGAAGCCTCGGCCCCCGTCCAGTTGCCAGATTGGTGTCAGGTTGAAGAGATTGATAAGTGCGGTCGCACGGGCGAGCGCCAGCCAGATGCCTTGGCCTCCGGGCACGGCCGGGACGAAGGCGATCAATAAGAAAGCGATGCCTGCGCCTGCGCCCCACAGGGGTCCTGCGAGGCCGATGCGCGCGTCTTCACGGGCATCGCGCGGACTGTCGTATAAGCTGACCAGCGCGCCAAGGCCGGGTATGAACATCGGCATGCTGGCACGCAGGCCGAAGTGGCGTAGGGACCACACGTGGCCCATCTCATGAATATAGATGCCGAGGATGAAGCCCGCTGCGAAGCGCCAGCCATACAATTCCCAGTAGAATCCGAACGAGACTAGCATCGTGGCCAACGTCTTCAGCTTGGTGAGGCCGAAGATCAGGAACTTAAGCTTGCCGAAAGCTACCAGCAGCAGGCTCGCGATGCCGCTGAAGGGTCCCAGGCGTTTGACCCAGGCGGGCTGCTCCTTTTTCTGTTGGGCCTCTCCACTATAGGCAGGCGCGTGGACCGCTCGTCCCAAAGTCTCAACGCGTTCGTTCACATACGCCGCTTGCTTTGAATCGGGAGGCAACAGAGTGAGTGCTTCAGTCCAGGCTTCACGTGCTGGACCAAGCTCGCCTGCAGCTTGCTTCGCCTTCGCGAGTTGCGTCAATTCTTCCAATCGCGCGCTGTGGACCAATTGATGGCATGCAGGGCAGCTGAGGACGCCAGCGGGAAGCGGTTGTCCGCAGGCTGCGCAGAAGTTCAGGGTCGACGACGCGGGATCAGACAAACTGGGGATCTCCCAGGGTTGTTGGGGCGGAATCCGAACCGAGCGAAAACGGGCCGGAGAGAGTACGAGAGTCGCCTGCGGTTAAGACCCAAGCTCGCTGCAATCCGAAGAAAATGATCGCGAGTCCGAGGATGCCGCTGAATCCCGATAAGAGGTCGAGAAACGGGGAGACGAGCGAGATGCCCCCCAGCAATCCCAATCCTAAAGCATATTGCCCGATGCCAAGCTGCCGACCTTCAAGAATGGTGGGCTGCTTGGCCTGTTGTTCCGATGACGTGGTGGTCTGTTCCTTCGCCTTACCGTCGCGCAGTTGTTTCACGATGACGGGTGCGTAACTTAACGTCATCGCCAGGTAGGTCAGAGTGACGGCTGCGATCTGGCAGCGGCGTCCTCCGCGTCCGCCTGCTCCCATGCGAACCGCGCGACCGACAAGATAACCGACAAGAATTGCCACGAGGCCAATCTGCCAACCGGTGGTGAGGAGTAGAATCGCATAGCCGATGCCACACAGCAGGGCCGCACCAGAGCCAAAGATCAGGCCCTGTAGGAAAGCCTTATTGTCTGGCGGCTGCATCGATTGGCGGACCTTCGCCGCGCAATCGGGACAAAAGTCGTATGCCAGCGCAGCTGGCATTCCGGGGCGCACTGGCTTCACGGGCGGGAGTAGCCGGAAGTAGTCTCCCGCTAACGCGGTTTTGCAAAGCTCGCAGGATCGTACATGAGAGGAAAACTCAGCTGTTTGAAATTGGAGGTCGTCCATGGCGGAGGGCGGGGCTTGTCCCGATTATAGCGGAGGTCCGCGATGGCATCGGTCTGTTGCTTACAGCTATTCTTAAGAAACCGTTGTTCATTTCCCCCGCCACGTCGATCATGGCAACGTGTCTCCTATAAAACACTCTTGGCATGAAAACACTTTTAGACGGATATGAACGTTTTCGGGCGAATTCCTGGCCGGAACGCCGGAAGGCCTATGAATTATTGGCCCGCGATGGGCAGGCTCCGAAAACGCTGATCGTGGCTTGCATTGATAGTCGCGTGGACCCGGCGGTGATCTTCGATACTGCTCCGGGCGAGACTCTAACAGTCCGCAACGTAGCGAATCTAGTTCCTCCGTACGCGCCGGATACGGCGTTTCACGGCACCAGTGCCGCGCTCGAGTTTGGCGTTAAGGTGTTAGAGATTCAGCACCTGGTGGTTCTGGGGCATGGGATGTGCGGCGGCGTAAAGGCATTGTTGGAAGGCGCGCCGAACTTCGCGGACGAGTTTGTGGGGCCATGGATGTCGCTGGCTGAATCTGCCCGTTTGCATGCCATGCAGAACGCCTCCGCGGAAGATCGCCAAGAGTCCTGCGAGTATGAAGTGGTCCGGGTTTCGTTGACCAACTTGATGACATTCCCTTGGGTAGAGCAGCGAGTGTCGAAGGGCACGTTGCAATTGCATGGCGCGTGGTTCAACGTGAAAACCGGCATCCTGAAAACGCTGCAACCCGACGGGACGTTCGTTGCTCGGGGACCAGCGCCAACCTTAGGGACGTAGTTCGCTCTGGTGTTTGGAAGTGAATACGCTTATGATCGGGATAGAGTCCATGGTTTCCAAACTCCAGGCCGTTTTGCTGGTTGTTCTGCTGGTAGTGGCCAACTCCCGGTGTGTGGCCACATGCGTGGACTTCTCCTCCGATCCTTCTGTGGCACGGGTTCAGCAATCGGACGCCGATGTTCCGTCGTGCCATCGGCATCATCATGATGTA
>JBDTUY010000198.1:0-8678 GCA_040007495.1 Acidobacteriota bacterium
GACAAAGGTAAAGGTGGTGGTGGCAAGGGCGGCGCTAAAGGCGGTGGCTTCAGTCTGCCTCCGACCATCAAGCTGACCATCGCGGGCGTCGGCGCGGACGGTATGTTCCCGGCAGCCAATGCGGGTCAAGGCAAGTCGCCCGCTATTTCGTGGAGCGTAGTCCCAGCCGGCACGCAGGCTTTCGCGTTGCTGATGCACGACCCGGAACCAGTCATCGGCAAAAATGCTATTGGAGACGTGACCCACTGGGTGGTGTTCGATATCCCAGGAACTGCGACTGGTCTTCCGGCCGGAGTGGCCGCAGGCGAACTGCCCGATGGAACCAAGCAGGGTGGCAACATCACCAATGCGGCTGCCTATATGGGTCCTGGCCCACCTGCGGGTCATGGCATTCATCACTACACGTTTGAGCTGTGGGCGCTTGATGCGAAGCTCGGTCTGCCGAATGGTGCATCGCGCGACGACGTGATGAAAGCGATGAACGGCCACGTGATCGGCAAGGGCTACGCGATCACACCGTTCGAAAACAAGTAGTTGTTGCGGCAGTTTTAAGATAAGGGGCGGCTTCGGCTGCCCCTTTTTATTTGTGGCGTGAGCTTTAGCTTGCAGAGGAGCTTAAGCTCCGCAACGTCGATTTGTTGGGAGGCTGAAGCCGCCGTGCAAGCTGAAGCTCACGCCACTTGCCAAAAGGATACTGGATGAAATCTGCGGGTTAGAATCAAGATACATGCACGAGTTGATGCTTCATAACGACCAGATCCGCCCGGTCAGCGATCTTGGTCTTTCGGCTGGACAGACCGGCTTGCTGAACGGTTGGGGTGTGTTCTCCACCATTCGCGTTTATGACGGCGTGATGTTTTGTTGGCCGCGCCACTTCGCCAGGATGCGGCACGATGCTCGGTTGATGCGCGTCCCGTTTCCGACTGATGCCGCCTGGCTGGAGCAGCGCCTGTTGAAATTGCTAGACGCGAATCAGGCTCACAATGCGACCTTGCGTGTGGCGATTGTCCGCAACCATGGAGGCGCGTTTCAAGGGGACAGCATCGAACGTGAGTTTGATTTGATCGCGTTCACCGCGCAGGTTTACAACTGGGGCACCAGCGTTCGCCTGGGGCTGATTCCGCATGGCCGCCATGCAGCCAACGAATTTGCAGGTGTGAAGTATCTCTCGTGGGCGCAAAATTTGACCTGGTATGAGCGTGCGCATGAACAGGGATTAGACGAAGTAGTTCTGCTCAATGAGCGCGGCGAGGTAGCGGAGTGTACCTCGGCCAATATCTTCACAGCCTTCAAGACACCCTCCGGCGTGGAGGTTCGCACGCCACCGCTTAGCTCCGGTTGTTTGCCCGGCGTTACACGAGCACTGCTGCTGGAGGAAGTCCAAGTGCCAGGGATTCGCGTTGTGGAGGCTGTATTGCATCCGGCCGACCTGGAAGCGGCAGACGAAGTCTTCATCACGTCTACTACTCGCGAGCTATTGCCGGTAGTCCATATCGCTGGTTTACGCCTTAATCCGCACGCATTATCCGCCCCATCCGCCTGCGACCAGCTAGTAATAGGACTAAAGAGCTATATCCATCAGTACGTGTCTACCAAAACTACTAAAACTTCTGTATAATAGGAAGGTGCAGCTTTCCTGTCCATCTTGCGGTCATCGCGACGCTCGGGTTGCAAACCGGAGTAGCCTCGGTGAGTATGTCAAGGCCTTGGTTGGGGTTTATCCGCTACGCTGCCGCAGGTGCCGGACCAAGTGGGAGACAAGTGTGTGGCAATCCGGCGACTGGCGGTATGCCCGTTGCCCCAAGTGCTACCGCCAGGAGTTGACCACCTGGAGCGAAGAGTATTACCACCCGCCGACTGTGACCAGGATGCTATTGCAGGCAGGCGCGACGCCCTATCGATGTGCCGCATGCCGGTGTAATTTTGCGAGTTTCCGTGCGTGTAAGGAAAAGTTTGCGTGGCGGCACAAAACCCACATTGAGATCGGTGCCGCCTCACCTGCTATGTTAGCCAGAGAAGTGACTTCTCTGAATAACCTGTCGTCCAGTTTGATATCGGCTGGCGTAAAAGGTCCGACGCCAGAAGTAGGCGAATTGGTCATCCTTGAACGTAATGGGACGAACGGTCTTCCGGGACGTTAGGCGCGCAAAACCTTCGATAGCTACTCGCTGTGTTTCCAACCCAGATCGGCCAATTGCCCGTCCAGGAACTCTAACCCGGTATGCAAAGTCGCCCGATGACGATCACTGCTGGAGCCTGCAATCTCGCGCAAAACGCGAGTGCGCTGCAACAGTAGGCCATCGCGCTTTCTGTCGACGATCAACTGATCGCTCGACACCTGCATGCGGATAGCGGCCGAGGCTCGATCCTCAGACGCCTGCTGCTGATCTTCGACGCTTTTGCTTTCCCAGCCTCTTGCCATATTTACAGTCTACTCCTTGTCCCAGCCTCCGGGATGCCAAATATTCGATATCCGATCAATCCGCCGGTTCCAGTACCAGTCTGTAACCGACCCCAGGCTCGGTTTGAAAGTGCTTTGGGCGGGCCGGATCGCTTTCTAGCTTGCGGCGTAGTTGGGCGACATAAACCCGCAGGTACTGCGCCTGCTCCACCTGATTCGGCCCCCAGACTTCATTCAATAATTGCCGATGCGTCAATACCTTACCGGCGTGCTTCAACAAGACCTGCAGCATTCGATACTCATTCGGCGTGAGATGCACGTCTTCGCCCGCGACTGTGACCACCCGTTTGTCCAGGTCGACCGCTACGTTCCCAAAGCGTATGGCCTCGCCTGCCTGGCCAACCGCCATCGTCGACGACCTGCGCAGGGCCGCTCTGACGCGCGCCATCAGTTCGCCCACCGCGAACGGTTTTGCGACATAGTCATCCGCCCCCAAGTCGAGCGCGGCTACTTTGTCGCCTTCCTGACCTCGTGCCGATAATACGAGGATCGGGGCCTGGCTAAACTCCCGGACCTTTCCAATCACCTCAAGCCCGTCTTTGTCCGGCAATCCGAGATCCAACAAAATCAGATCCGGCTGCCGCGCGGTGGCTTCATTGATTCCTTGTTCAGCCGTTTCCGCTTCCACTAGACGATAGTCTTCGGCGGTTAGATTCACTCGCAAGAACCGGCGGATTTGCGGGTCGTCCTCGATGACCAGAATCAACGGCTTCATGTGCTCTGCTCTTCCAAACGCGGTTCCTGCGGAGCGACTGGAAGCGTCAGGGTCGGGAGTGAGAATCGGAATACCGCTCCACCGCGTGGATGGTTGAACGCAGAGATGCGGCCTCCATGGGCTTCCACCACGGCCTTGGCGATGGCGAGTCCAAGACCCGCGCCTCCCGCGTTGCCGGTGCGGCTGCGATAGAACTTCTCGAACAAACGGTCCTGTTCCACGGGATCGAATCCGGACCCGTGATCGCGCAAGGAAACCTCCACCGCATCGCCCACGGCCAAGGCGGAGATCTCAATCGGAGATACCGCTGCAGTGTACTTGACCGCGTTCTCCAGCAAATTGATGAACACCTGCCCCATCAGTACTTCGTCCACCAATACCAGAGGCAGAGTAGGCGGCAGCTCGACCGATACCTCCCGACCCTTGAGCTTGCCCCGCAAACGATGCAGCGCCGTGCCGACGATTTCTTCCAGCGGGCAGCCATCTCGCTTCAGTGCAACCGGTCCGCTTTCAAAGCGAGTCATGTCCAGCAGGTTGCTGACCAGACGGCTCAGGCGCTCCGTTTCATCTGAGATGCTTTCCAGAAGTTCGTTGCGCGTTTCTGCAGAGAGGCGCTCACCCTGTTGTCGCAGTGTGGATGCCGCGCCGGTGATCGACGCCAAAGGGGTACGCAAATCATGTGAAACCGCGCTTAGCAGCGAGCTGCGCATCTGTTCCGTCTGCATCTGGAGGCGAGAGGCTTCGGCTGCATTGTGGCTAAGCGTCCGCTCAATGGAGAGTGCTGTTTGATTCGCCAAACGGTCGGCCAGAGTTCCCAATTGCTCCAGATCCGTGGAATTGGAATTGGTAGGCACCACCGCCATCACCCCCACTACATTTCGCGCGCCACGCAAAGGGACGTACAAGGCCTTCGCGTGGATCAAATCGTCCACTCCCAAGCCTGCTTTGCGGCCATGGCGGAAGACCCATTGCGCGATAGTCTCCTCAGATTCGGGCATCGGCAGCGTGGCTGATGTTCGTCGCAGGAATGAGATCGCGTCATCCTTGGGCATAAAAATGACCACCTGCGACTGCAGTACTTCGGAAGCTACCGATGCTGCCACGCAAGCGGTATCGAACAGTTTGGTCTCATTTGCCAGGCGGTCGGAAAGCCGATAGAGTGCCTGAGCGCGTGCTTCGCGCTCCGTCGCATCTATAGCGTGCGCCCGAATCCGGTCTGTCTGCGTGCTGATCACCAATGCGACCACCAGCATTGCTGCGAACGTTACCAGATACTCGAAGTCTTCAATGATAAAGGTCAGGTATGGCGGCACACAAAAGAAATCAAACGCCGCCACGCTGGTCAGAGCGGTCGCGACTGCGATCCACCGATCCGCGCGAGCCGATACCGCAACCACGCCCAGCAGGTAAATCATCGCGAGATTCACCGGCGCAAGGTATGGACGCAGCAGCAGCGCGAAGCCGGTTTCGGCAACCACGGCTGCAACCGCCCATAGCCAAGCCCGCGACCTCAATAAGGAATGCGAACCCACAGCGCCAAGTTACCACGGCAAGTGCCGCCACTCCGCCCAGCGCGCCTTAGACCTCATGCGGTTGGTTCGACTCCTCTTCAACGGACCGCAGAACCTCTTCCCATGCCGGTCCGCTCATCTCCGCTTCCAGTTTGCGCAACGCCACACCCACCACATCGCGGTGATGCAGCTTGGATCCCAGCGCACTCTCTTCCGTAAGCCGCAGCCAGATGCGATGCAGCCGGTCGACATCTTCCGGCCACAGACGCGGCGGGTGCGGTCCGAGGTTGACGAATACAGCTTCGCGATCCGGAGAATTAAGCTCCAAAGAAAATGCATGGCGAGGTTGCGGAAGTTTTTCCCACGCCAAACCGATCTGCCGAGCCAATTCTTCCGATTCCATCTTTGCAGAGACCCCCGCCACCAGCCGTGAGGCCTGCAGATTTGCCGCTGTACGCACCATCGCTTCAATCGGATCGACCGCCGGGACCACCAGCAATTCGACCGTTTTCCCTTGTTTTTCCGCCAATGTTACTACGCTCGAAAACAATTCTTGCTCCGGCGCTGCGAACAACTGCTCGTCCTTCAGCTCATGCTCGGATGCACCTTTGTTTAACTGCCGCACCGTCAGCACAACAATGTCATGCCGACGCAGATTGGTCTTCTCCAGCACTTTTTGCAAGTGCCACAGACGCCGATGGTCACGGACCGCTACCAGCACGCAGCCAGGCCTCGCGCGTAGCGTCTCCGAGCCGACATTCGCTTGATAGTCCAGGTTGAACTTTTCAAGGTCAGACCGTGCGGCGATCTTTTTCTTCGCGTTGATCCTCTCTGAAACCAGAAACAGCGTATAAAGGATGATCGTGAACGTCACGCCATAAATGGTTGCGATCTGCTTGGTGAATAGATTCGCGATCGCGACCAGAAACAACCCAAGGGTCGCCGCCCCCAACCCGAATGGAATCTCACGGCCGCCGATATGGAGATTCAACGGCACCTTGTATTCCTGATCGTGGCGCTGAAAACGCAGGACCAGCACACCCAGAGCCTTCAGCGCGAAACTCCACACCACGCCAAACGCGTAAGCTTCACCCAGCAGCAGGACATCGCCGCGGCTGGCGACGATGGTCACTACCTGCAACAGCGCCATGGTGGTCAGGATGCGATACGTGGTTCCGAACTTGCTGTGCGGTTTGCGGAACCAGTCGACCAATACGCCGTCCTCCGCCACGCGATTCATCACGCCGTTCACTCCGATCAGCGAAGTATTCACAGCACCGGAAAGAATCATTACGCCGACGATCACGACAAACCCGTGGAACACCAGCTTCAATAGATCCGGACCTGCCAAGTGCATCACCAGGCCGCCCAGCATGTTGTCGTAGTAGTTAGGCCGCAGCGCGTCGGGAATGATCATTACCGCCATGATCGAAATGACGCCCGTGCAAATGACTGCATAGGTACAAACGATATTCGCGGTGATGCGCAGGTTCTTCAACTTCGGATAGGCCAATTCGCGATAGACCTGAGCCAGCGTCTCAAATCCGCTCATCGCCAGCAGCGAATGCCCCAGTGCGACGATCATAATCACAAACGACATCTGCGCCCACATCGTGCCGTTCAACCACCCGAGCGATTCCTTGGTCAGATGCAAGTTAGACGGGGTCGGCAACGGAGGCAGCGGAGCGCCGCCGCGCAGCATGATCGTCAACGGGCACCAGATCAACAGCGCGACCACCATCACCGTGGTTACCTGCATGATTCGCAGCGCCTTCTGGCTCGATTCGCGCACGCCTTTCATGTTGCTCCACCAGAAATATGCTGTCACCAGAACGCTAAAAAAGACAGAGAACCAGTTGGGGTCCAGGTGCATCCCTTGACCCAAATATTCGCTAATCTCATTCACCAATCGCGCCAGATATTGGCCGGCAGCCACCGCGCTGATCGGACCCGTAAGGATGTAATCGACCACTAGGGACGACACCGACAACTTCGCCATTGTGGGGCCGATACTGTCGCGCACCACTACGTACACGCCGCCCCGCACGAACATGCCGCAGCTTTCCATATAGATGGATCGCACGACATAACTGAACAACATAACGGCCAACACCATCCAGGGCGCGGGCTTGCCGATGGCCTGTTCCGTGATGCCTCCGATATAGAACATGGTGGAGGCAAGGTCGTTCAGCACCACCGCCGCCGCTTCCCAAAAAGTGATGAACGTCAATGCGACGGTACTGGCCACCACCACACGAGCCGTGGCGTCGGTTTTTAGCTTTTGTTGAAACTCGGCAATCATACTGGGCTGTTCTCCTCGACGAGCACGACTTTATGCCCGTCCTCTCTAAGAATTCGAATGAGCTTGCGGCGGTCTCGCCGATACCAACGATTTCTGCCGCCGACCACGACAGTCGCGCCCGTAGGCAGCGATTGGCGGATCGCTTCCAAGCGGTCGCGGCACAGGAAGACGTCCACGGTGGCTGGGATATGTGCGTCATAGCCGACAACTTCGCGGAGCCGGTCTTCGGTGAAGGTGACCGCCACTGGTGGTTCGGTCAAAGGCAACGGAAACGGGACCTCGCGTGCCACCAGGACGCAGATTCGGGCGTTCAACCCTTGCAGCAATAAGCGAGTCGCACGAATCGCTTCCGCTGTCTCTTTATGGGTTGTGAATGCGACAAATATCTGGAGAAATAGCTCGCTGGTCGCGACGGGACGCCGAACAACAGGAATCGCATTCGCTGGATGGCTCGTCACATCTCAAACGTACCGGCAGGCGCGTTAAGGCCGCGTCAAATTGCGGCAGGGCGGTGTAAAGAAGTTATAAAGATTTAGAACTTGAGCGTACTGCCCAGCGTGACGCCGTACTGCTTGGCGCCACCAGCGTTCAGTTCCAGCACGAACCTTGCGACTCTGTTGCCGCCAAAATTGGGGCACTCCGGCGCTTTCTTGGACGGGCACGGCGGTGTGTCGGCGGCAATTTCAACCACTTGATGATCGGGGTCCATCCAGATAATGTCCAGCGGAACCTTGGCGTTGTACATCCAGTAAGGAAACAAGCCCGGACGCTGATGCACGAACAGCATGCCACGGTCTTTGGTGAAAGCGTCCCGGAACATCATCCCGCGAGCCAGATCCACCTTATCGAACATTCGTTGTGCCGTCAGGATAGTGCCGTCTGGCATGGTGATCTGCGTACTGCTCAAATCCTCGACCTTGGTCGCTTGGTCGCATCCGACCAAACAGAGAGCGAACGCGAAAGCCAGGAGGCCCGTCAACTTGCGGGCGCGATACTGCGAACAAAGCAATTGCATGAGTGTTGTGATTTTCGCGCGTCAAGCAGGCACGCACGCCAAACTCTTAGAATAGTACTGATTGGCCTCCTTCCTCACACGCCTCCGCCTCACGCTGGAGATGATCAAGTTCGAACACTCGATCTTCGCCCTCCCCTTCGCGCTCACCGGAGCGCTGCTGGCGTGGCGTGACGGCGGCTTTGTGACTGTCGGGCTTGGGATGAAGTTACTGTGGATCGTAGTGGCGATGATCTCGGCTCGATCGGTCGCGATGGCGTTTAACCGCCTACTGGACGCTGATATTGATGGTCGCAATCCCCGCACCAAATCTCGTCATCTGCCTGCCGGTCTGCTATCCCGAAGCTTCGCCTGGGGCTTTATCTTTCTATGGGCCATCGTGTTCTTCGGCGCATCCTGGGCGCTGAACACTTTGTGTCTGCGGCTGGCTCCGATAGCGCTGATCGTTGTGATGTTTTATTCCTTCACCAAGCGCTTCACGAGCTTTGCGCATTTGGTGTTGGGATTCTCGCTCGGAATCGCTCCCGCAGCTGCCTGGATCGCTATCAGTGGAACGCTTGATCCGCGTATCCTGTGGTTGACCGCCGCCGTGACGTTGTGGACTGCCGGTTTCGACATCATCTATTCCTGTCAGGACTACGAATTCGACACCCAATCCGGATTATTCAGTATTCCCA
>JBDTUY010000199.1:0-8677 GCA_040007495.1 Acidobacteriota bacterium
GACGGCGCGCGACAGGCCGGGGTCCATGGTGAAGCGTTCGCGTGACCAGTCGCAGCTTACACCGGAGCGCTTCATCTGTTCGACGATGCGGCCGCCGTACTGCTCCTTCCACTGCCACACGCGTGCAATAAACTCGTCGCGGGGCAGGTCGCGCTTGTTCAGCCCTTCCTTTTGCAACTGGCGGTCGACCATCAGTTCGGTCGCGATGCCTGCATGGTCGGTTCCGGGAACCCACAGCGTTCGTTCCCCGCGCATGCGATGCCAGCGGATCAACGAGTCGATGATCGCGTGCTCAAACATGTGGCCCATGTGGAGCGAGCCGGTTACGTTCGGCGGCGGGATCGCGAGCGAAAAATAGTTGGGGTCGCCCGGCTCGGGTTCAACGCGGAACAGACCTTGTTCCACCCAATGCGCGGCCCAGCGAGGTTCGAACCGGTGGGGTTCGTAGACTTTATCGATTTCCATGGGGAAATCTCATTTTAGCGCGATCATGGGAACTGATCGTTCTTCGCCCTGCATTGATAGAACGAAGGTGCGTCGGCGAAAGTTACTTGACATGTACTGCATTTTGCAGTACACTTTAGAATGTATTACTAGGCATTATTTTATATTACTTAGGCCAAATTGTGCTATGCTCCTGATTGGGAGCGCACATGGACCACGTAAACGGGTTTTTCGACGTCCTTTCGCTAATCGCAGAAAGACTACCCGTTGTGGGCAGGTTAGTCGAAGAGGTAGCCGTTATCTTATTGGCCGTCCTTGGCCTGCGAGCGGCTCTCAAGAAGCACCCCTAGCGCGTCCGGTTTACGGCTCGGGCTCGGCGAGCAATTCTGAGAGTAGATCGTCGATCTTCAGCTCTTTGGACCAGTGCTGCATGTAGTCGTAATCAAGCCGATCACGATTCTGGCGGAGGACGCCTCGGACGTCGTTCCATTGACGTTCGGAGGTTTGTCCGCCAGAGCGATACCACAGTAGCTTTCTAAGAATCGTGTCTTCCGCCGACGCGAGGGCACACTCGACAGGCTCACCGAAGCTGATCGTGAGGAAGCGACGACGCGCGAATTCAGTCTTGCTGTAGGCGTCAGACTTCAAAGGGAAAAAGTCGAACTTGTAGGCGGTCTGGAGATGTATTACGTTGAATGATCTACCGAGCCTTATCGCATCGCGCATGGTTTGGGCATCTGCATAGAATCCGCCTTGTAGCGCTAACGCAAGTTCGTCAACTTGATCTGCCGCAAGATCCGCCACCAAATCTACGTCAAGCGTGCTGCGCGGCGTTCCATGGTGGGAACTCGCGACCGACCCGCCGATGGAATAGGCAACCTCCATTCGGTCCAGCACTGCCAGTAGCTGAGAGAGGGCTTCAGACGGGGACGACATCCGACTCCGGGTCCCATCCGTAGGCGCGGATCATCAGGTCTCTGGGCAATCTGCGAGCGGCGGCGCGAAGAAAGATCTCTCGCTCACTCGCATTCGGGTATGCGGCTCGGACACCCGCTTCGCTCATCTTCATGGCTAACTGAGTCAACTGAAGGGTCAGCGCAAGTTTTTCACCGGGCGTTTTTTGACGCAGCAATTCCCGCCACACTTTCATGGCGCGGGGGTCAGTGTCGGTGAATTCTTCGGGGTGTCTCAGCACTGCGTTAGATGCCTGTCGACTTCATGATATCGCGTGGTCTGCGCGCTTGCTATCCTGTTGATCGGTCGTTTGCTGATTATGAGTTTTGGCGGCTTCGGCCCTTCAACCTTCTGCACAGAACAGGACAACCACCATGCGAATCGTCTTTTCGTCTTTGCTGGCCGTCGCGCTGACGGCTAGTGTTGCTTTCACGCAAGCGCCTCCCGCAGCGGGCGGGGCTAAGGGGAAGGCCCCTGCTGCACCAGGAATGGCGTTATCGTCTCCCGATTTCCAGGATGGCGGTATTATTCCGGACAAGTTCACGCAAGCAGCCGCGATGCCGGTTTCGCCGAAGCTGGAATGGACGAACGTGCCCGCCACGGCGGCTGCGTTTGTGCTGATTATGCACGATCCGGACAATGCGCTGAACAAGACACCGGACGATGTTCTGCACTGGATGGCGTTCAATATTCCGGGCTCGGCGCGCTCGCTTGCCGGTGGTCAGTCGGCTGACGCTACGCTGCCGGATGGCACCATTCAGGCTAAAAATCAGCGTGGCACGCCTGGGTTCCTGGGACCGGGCAATGCGGCGATCAATCCCTATCATCACTACACGTGGGAACTGTTCGCGTTGGATGCCAAGCTGACGTTGGGTCCGGATGCCACGCGAGCGGACGTTATGAAAGCGATGGAGACGCATATCGTGGGCAAGGCGGTGTTGTCGGCTCGGTTCAAGCGGCCACAGTAAGTGATCGTCTTGCCTAGCTTGTTTAGGACTGACGTCGCGTTGTCGCGCGGTCCTAAAACAAGACGACCCAACCTCGCCGGTATAATGGAGCTTATCCCTTATGCCCACCACCTCCGTCGATCCTTCTGTTGTGGCCCTGTACCAGCCTGTTATCGGCCTGGAGGTTCACGTACAGCTCGCCACCAACACCAAGATCTTCTGCGGCTGTGCGACGGGATTCGGAGCCGCACCCAACACCAATGTGTGCCCGGTATGTCTGGGACTGCCCGGCGCGCTGCCGGTGCTGAATCGGCAAGCGGTTGAGTTTGCCCTGCAAGCCGCACAGGCGTTGAACTGCCGGGTGAACGATAGTTCGGTCTTTGCGCGGAAGAATTACTTTTATCCGGACTTGCCCAAGGGATATCAAATCTCGCAGTACGACAAGCCCCTGGCCGAGCATGGCTACGTGGATATCGAAGTGGGCGGCGTAAAGAAGCGGATTGGTATCACGCGCATTCACATGGAAGACGATGCCGGCAAGAGCATTCACGACGGCTTCAAGGACTCCGAGCGCTATACCTACGTCGACCTGAATCGCAGCGGGACTCCACTGATTGAGATCGTGAGTGAGCCGGATCTTCGCAGTGCGGATGAGGCTCACGCGTATCTGACGGAGTTGAAACAGATCCTGCAATACGTTCAGGTATCGACCTGCGACATGGAAAAAGGTCACCTGCGCTGCGATGCCAATGTCAGCGTGATGTTGAAAACGTCAGACACGTTCGGCACCAAGGCCGAGGTGAAAAACCTGAATTCGTTCCGCTTCCTGAAGATGGCAGTGGATGAAGAGATCGACAGGCAGATCGGGATTGTGAGCACGGGCGGGCGCATCGCGCAGGAGACTCGGTTGTTCAATCCCGCGACGGGCGAAACCGTTACGATGCGCAGCAAGGAAGACGCGCACGATTATCGTTACTTCCCGGAGCCGGATCTGGTGCCGCTGAAAATCAGTCAGGAGTGGCTGGCGCAGGTTCGGACAACGCTGCCGGAGCTACCGCACGCTCGCAAGGTTCGGTTTGTGGAAGTACTCGGGCTGACGGAATACAACGCGCAGGTATTAACGGCGGAGCGTGCGACAGCGGATTACTTTGAACAGGTGGCCACGGCAGCGGGTGATGCTCGGGCGGCGGCGAATTGGGTGATGGGCGACTTGGCCGCGCTGCTGAAGGCCGAAGGCAAAGAGATCGGCGAGTCTCCTATCAGCGCGGCGAATCTGGGCAAGCTGATCGCGTTGATCGGCGAAGGCAAGATCAGCGGAAAAATCGCCAAGGAATTGCTGCCGAAGATGGCCGCAACCGGCGAAACGGCCGAGGCGCTTGTCGCCAAAGAAGGCCTAGCGCAGATCAGCGACGAAGGCGCCCTGCTGAAGATCATTGACGACGTGATCGCGTCCAATCCGAAGCAACTGGAGCAATATCGCAGCGGTAAAGCGACCGTGATCGGATTCTTTGTCGGCCAAGTGATGAAGGCATCGAAGGGTCAGGCCGACCCGGCGGTTGTGAATAAGCTGATGGCGGAGAAGCTCCAGGGCTGATCGGGCCGTCGCTGGAACTCCTCTGGCGCGGGCGTCCCCATCGACCGGTATAGTGGACAAGGGCATGTCTAACCAATGGCGATGGCTACAGCAAATTCTACAACCTCCGCTTCCGTTCGTCATGAATCCGAACGAACAGATTGAGGCTCCCCTGGGGCGTTTGAATTTGTACATCGGCGGTGCCGGCAATTATGTGGACGGGTACATCAATCTGGACCTGTTTCCGGTGGGTGGCGTGAATATCCTGGCGGATGCTCACGACCTGCCCTTCCCCGCCAATACGTTTCAGCGCATCGAATGCGATGCAGTCCTGGAACATGTAAAACAGCCGGACCGGGTGATGCGCGAGATGGAACGGGTCTTGGCGCCCGGCGGCTTCGCCCACATCGTTGTCCCGTTCTGCCACCCGTTCCATGAATATCCGCGAGACTTCCGGCGCTTCACTCCGGACGCGTTACGCGAAATGGCCGGTGGACTTGAGGTCGTGGCTCAGGGATGGCGGACGGGCCCAACTGCCACGATGTTGGTCTTCACGTTGGAATACATAAAACTGTGGTTCCCGTGGCGGGTTTGGCGGATTCTGGCTCACGGAATCATGGGATGGATTCTGTTTCCACTTCGCTACCTGGATTACCTCTTTTTCCGTCGCGCTGAAGTGGGCAAGATTGGAAATCATTGTTACATCTGGTACCGGAAGCCTGCAAACGCTGGTTGAAGAAGAAAGACCGCGACGCGAACTACAAGTCGGCAAAAAAATCGCGACCATCACGCTGCTTGCTAGAATCGAAAAGCAGTGTCCCTCCCGCCTCACGCTTCTTCTGACGTCAAGACTTCCGACTCCAAGCCGACGGCGAAGCCGCTGAACGTTCGTCAGTTTTTCGGACGCAAAGGCCTGCTGTCGGACTGGCATCCCACCTACGAATTTCGCGAAGGTCAGTTGCAGATGGCCGAAGCGGTCGAAAGCGCGATCAAGGACAAGAAACACCTGATCGTGGAAGCAGGCACCGGCACCGGCAAAACGCTCGCCTACCTGGTCCCCGCGATTCTCTCCGGCAAGCGCGTGGTGATCTCCACCGGCACCAAAACCCTTCAAGAGCAGTTGTTCTTTAAGGACATCCCATTTCTGGCGCAACACTTAGGCGAACTGCGAGCCTGCTATATGAAAGGCCGCAACAACTACGCCTGCCGCCAGAAGATCTACGACGCAGACAAGGAACCGATCCTCACCGGACTCGAAGAAGTCGCCGATTTCCAGATCATTCGCGAGTGGGAGAAAACGACCGAAACCGGCGATCGTGCCGAGATCAAGACGCTGCCGGAATCCAGCTCCGCCTGGGCCAAAGTGGACGCGCGGTCGGATGCTTGCACTGGCCAGAAGTGCCCGCAGTTCGACCGCTGCTTCCTGACGCAGATGCACCAGAAAGCCAATGATAGCGACCTGATCATCGTCAATCATCACCTGTTCTTTGCGGACCTGAACGTCAAAGGTGAGGAACGCGGCGGCATCATTCCCGATTATGGCGCTGTGATCTTCGACGAAGCACATGAGGTGGAAGACGTCGCAGGGCAGTATTTCGGCGTCAGTATATCCAGCGGCCAAATAGACGATCTGGCGCGTGACACCGCTGCGCTCGCGAATCGCAAACAGTTTGGATCGAAGGAACTGGACCAGATCCTGCTCACGCTCAGCGATCGTTCTACGCAATTTTTCGCGCTGTTTGGCGGAACCGAAGGCCGCAGCGGATTTCGCGCGCACGATGCTTTTCTGGAGGCGAACGAAACCAAATATCGCGACGTGCTGTACGCTCTGGAACTGGTCGCGCTGCAGCTGGAGCTCCTGAAATCGGCCCCGGAAGAAGTCTTGCCCCTGATGACGCGCGCGCGTGACCTGATTGAGCGTCTCGAATTCTGGATGGAATCGGGCCGTAAAAGCTTCGTCTACTGGATTGAACGCAGAGGTCGCCGGACCTTCCTGCAAGCCACGCCCATCGACGTCGCGCAGCTGCTTGATAAGCGACTTTTTGAGGAAGTGGACACAGTCGTCTTGACCTCGGCAACGCTCGCTGTTGCCGGAGCATTTGAGTATACGCAACAGCGCTTAGGCCTGCGAAACGCCCGCACGGAAGTGATTGAGAGCCATTTCGATTATCAACATCAAGCGCTGCTGTATGTGCCGCAGAATCTGCCCGAGCCTCGCAACCCCGCGTTCACCGCGGCAGCCGCGCTGGAAATCGTGGAGCTATTGGAACTGAGCAAAGGCCGAGCCTTCGTCCTCTTCACCAGCTATCAACAAATGCGGATTGTCTACGATCGCGTCTCGATGGAGATCCCGTACCAGACCTTCCTGCAAGGAACCGCACCACGCACAGCACTATTGGAAGAATTTCGCGCGACCCCGAACGCCGTGTTGTTCGCGACGTCTTCTTTTTGGCAAGGTGTCGACGTGCCTGGCGATCAACTGAGCTGCGTCATCATCGATAAACTACCCTTCGCCGTGCCCAGCGATCCGGTAGTCGAAGCTCGCATAGCCGCAATCAAAGAGGATGGCGGCGATGCCTTCAGAACCTATCAAGTCCCGCAAGCAGCCATCGCCTTGAAGCAGGGCTTCGGACGCCTGATCCGCAGCAAGACCGATCGAGGCGTATTGGCGCTGTTAGACAATCGCATCACCAAGACCCGTTACGGCCAGATCTTCTTCGACAGTCTGCCGCACTACGGTTTCACCATGCAGCGCGAGGCGGTCGAGCGATTCTTCAGTCCAGCATCGGAGCGAAAAAAGTGAAGCAGGCAGGGTTCCGGATCTCCCTCCGATGTGGCGTGAGCTTTCCGTCGTTCGGATCCGTGACCGGTCAGCTTGCATAGGAGCTTTAGCTCCGTTACGAACAGCCGTCGCGAGGCTTGAAGCCTCTATGCAAGCTATCCGGCACGGATCCAAAAACGGAAAGCTCACGCCACATCGTTTTTGAGGGAATCCAGGATAGAATCAATACATGTACGAAGTTTCCGTGGATCAGACTTTCGCCGCAGCGCACGCCCTGCGTCACTATAAAGGGTCGTGTGAAAACCTGCATGGGCATAATTTTCGCGTGCAGGTGACGTTTGAAGGCGAAAAGCTCGACCAGGCTGGGATGCTGATTGATTTTCTGGACGTACGGGACATGATGCAGCAGATTCTGTCGCGGCTTGACCACCAGAATTTGAACGAAGTGGCACCGTTTGATGTGACGAATCCGTCAGCGGAAAATATTGCGGAGTACTTCCATATTCACCTCACCACGGGCTTAGCCAACTTGACCGTGCCGGTACGGGTAAGCGCAGTCAAAGTGTGGGAAACCGAAATCCAAAGCGCGACTTACAGGCCGAACGCTTAAGCCAACTCCACTGCTAAGCTGGTGACTCTCAAAACGGTCCACGATCCCGACGAGGATCGTGAACGCCATACCTGCACTCCAACTGCTGACCATTTAGGGCTAGTGAGCGGACCGCTGCCCACCTCGCGACCGGACCTGCGGGAAATCCGGCGCGAGGACAAGCGACGCTGCTAATTCGTGACTAGCGCATCGGGCAATGGGGAGGGCCACCTTCATGATCCACCTCACGTTCACTGCGACGCGGTTGGCTCTCGGTACCAGAGCCAAGCTCAATGGTGACCGGCTGCACCCGTGCCACGGACTGCTCCAACATCTCGCGCAAGCTGGCGTGTCCAAAATCCAACCCGAGGTCTCGCCCGGTAGTGCGACCCCAAATCTCGATTGGCCCAGGCGGACCCAGCCTTCGTAGACCCAACTGCTCCGTTTCGCTCTCCGGGGGAAGAGTCTGAGCGATCTGCCCCCAGCGTCTCGAAACGCGGTCTAGTTTTGGGTGATCGATGCGAACGGCAGTCATGGTTACTACCTCCTTCAAACCGGCGTTCCCGTGAGTGCGGCGCCGGAAAGCTCAATGGGTCTCATGAACCGACCCTGCTTCCGCAGTGACGGCTCGGGGTGCTGCTTTGGGCAAGGTCGCCAGGAACGCCCTTGCGACTTCCAAACCCTGTGCCGCGATCCGAAGATGATAGATCGCCTCTTCGGTGCGGCCTAAATTCACCAGCGCCCGGCCCAACACATAGCGCGTCTTGGCTTGCGTCGGATCGATCCGCAGCGCCACCTCGGCGGATTTTCGAGCCATTTCGTTTTGACCGTCCAGCAATAACGCGACGGCGAAATTGGCGCGAGCCGGCGCATCGCTGGGTAACAGGGAGGTCGCCTCCGCCAACTCCGCCAGCGCCAGCGGCAGTTGAGCGCGATCATTATATGAAGTAACCAAGTGCGCCTGCCCCATCAACGCCAGCGCGTATGGTTTAGCCTCGCCGTCCAATGCGTCGCTAAGCAGCTTCAGCGCTGCCTTCGCATCGCCTGAGGCCAGCTGCTTCTCGGCCTTGCTAATCGTTCTTAACGCCTTCCCACGCAGCGCATGGGTCTCCTCTTTTATCGAGGTCGTCCCTGGCCGCTGCCCCGACGTGGAACCTTCAAGCGCGGGATCGCGGATCGCCGGTGCACCCACTCCAAATGGGAACGTCTGCGGTGCCGCCGCCGATTTCCGCGTAGCCTCACCTGGCGCAAACGCTGGGTTACTTATTGGCGGTTGGCTGTACCCCGCATTTGCCTCCGCCGCTGCAGCAGCGTCCATATATTCAGCTTGCAGAAACTAAGAGAGAAGGAAAATAATTATTCATTTATAGAAATTGAAAGCTTACACG
>JBDTUY010000200.1:0-8665 GCA_040007495.1 Acidobacteriota bacterium
GCTATTTGAATAGCGGTCGCGTGGGATTTCAGGACGCGACGGAAACTGAGGTGCATGATGGATAACAAGACATTTGGATATCTGGGATTGGGCGCGGTAGTGGGGTTCGGCGTGGCCGCTTTGCTGACGCAGCGCGAGAGGATGGGGCTGATTTGCGGTCGATGCGGAGATGATCTCTCTGAATACCGTAGACAGAGTGGCGAGGGCTCCGGCAACTCCGCCCGCGCGATTGAAAAACACGACAAAGAGATGTTCCGCGCGGAAGTCGAAAGGTAACGCCTCGCGCACTGGCACCTGAAATAGCCACTCCTCGCTAGCTTCAGGTCAAAAGCCCGTTCTACCACCTTCTGCGATGCGGAGGTGGCAGTCGTGTGTCCGTTCAATCGCTGAGAAACTTCCCATAGTTCAGCTATCATTAAAGAGGTAGCGTCGCGTAGAGGGAACTCTTGTCGGGAGACAAGGGAAAGTGCCGATCAGGGAGCGGGTCCCCGTGCGCGAAAAGATTTAAACCCATGCAAGACGATTCTGGACAGCCGAATATAAACAGTTGGCTCGAAGACGAGCTGATGCAGCAGTACAACAATGATCGTAAGACGGTCGACCCCAGTTGGGCGAGGTTGTTTGAAGGCAATGGAGCCTCATCATCCGCAGTCGGCAATGGGCGAACGAGCGGCAACGGCAGCTATTCCAACGGGGCGATAAACGGCACCCCTAGCGCTACGCTCGTGAGCGAGGCTCGCGCGGTCACGGCAGTCACGATGCCGGAAGTTCCTCGCGTAACAGTTTCCCCCGACGATCAGGTGGCGCAATTACGCGGACCTGCGCTCAAGATCGCCGAGAACATGGCGGCCAGCCTCACCATTCCCACCGCCACCAGCCAGCGTGTGATGCCGGTGAAGGTTATCGATGAGAATCGCCGCACCATCAACATTCATCGTAGTGCCCAGGGCTTGAGCAAGCTGTCTTATACGCATCTGGTCGCGTGGGCGATTGTGCGGGCACTGGAAAAAGTTCCAGCTATCAATCAGGCTTTTTCCGCCAATGGAGCAGAGTCGTTTCGCATCACACGCGGTCACGTGAATCTCGGACTCGCGGTAGATGTCGCCGGAAAAGACGGGGCACGATCGTTGAAAGTGCCGTCGATCAAAGCCTGCGAAGCGATGAACTTCGCGCAATTTGTCGACGCCTATGACGAACTGGTAAAAAAGGCCCGTAACAATAAGCTGACGGTTCCCGATTTTGAAGGCACCACAATTTCTTTGACCAATCCGGGCACGGTCGGCACAGTCGGCTCGATTCCGCGCTTGATGCCCGGCCAAGGCGCGATCATCGCGACCGGTGCGATCGACTATCCGGCGGAATATCGCGGCGTCCCGGAAGAGACCCGCGCTTCGATGGGGCTCGGCAAGGTGATGGCCGCAACCTGCACCTACGATCATCGCGTGATCCAGGGTGCGGAATCGGGCATGTTCCTGGCGCGGATGCAGGCTCTGCTGGAAGGCGAAGACGGGTTCTACGATTCGCTATTCCGCGATCTCGGAATTCAGGCACACGCCTGGAAGTGGGAAGCCGACCTGGCCTCGGCTCCGATGGTCAACACCGATCCGATGAAGCAGGCGGGTGTGGTCCGCTTGATTCATGCCTGGCGGGAACGCGGCCATCTGGTGGCCGATATCGACCCTCTGGGTTCAGTCAGGGCTCCACACCCCGACTTGGAACCGTCCAGTCATGGACTGACCATTTGGGATCTGGACCGTACGTTCAACACTGGTGCGTTCGGCGTGCTCACGCTGCGCAGTCTGCTGGATCACCTGCGTGTCGTCTATGCGGGCAAGCTCGGCGTGCAATACATGCATATCGATTCTCCGCAGGAACGCGCATGGCTGCAGCAGCACATCGAAGTCGCGGCCGGTCAGTATGAATTGGACACCGATCGGCAGCGCCGCATTCTGAAAGAGCTGGTGCTGGCCGAAGGCTTCGAAACGTTCCTGGAAAATCGTTTCAAGGGGCAAAAACGCTTTTCACTCGAAGGCGGCGAAGCGATGATTGCCATGATCCAGGACATGCTGGAGCGTGGTGCCGAAAAGAACGTCAACGAGATCGTCATCGGCATGGCGCATCGTGGCCGGCTGACGTTGCTGGCCAATGTGATTGGCAAGGGCGTCGCGCAGATGTTTTCTGAATTTGATGGCGACATCGATTCTAACTCCAATCCGGACGCAGAAGAGGGCACCGGAGACGTCAAATATCACCTGGGCGAAACCAGCACCCGGCGAATGTCGAATGGAAGAGAGATCACGATCTCCGTGGCCGCGAACCCCAGCCATCTGGAAGCGGTCAACCCAGTTGTGGAAGGTATTGTTCGCCCCAAGCAGGATCGTTTAGGCGACACCAAGCGCGAACGCGTGATCCCGGTATTGATTCACGGCGATGCCGCGATGGCCGGCCAGGGCATTGTCGCAGAGGTGCTGAACTTCAGCCAGATTGACGGCTACAACACCGGCGGCACGATTCATCTGGTGATCAATAATCAGATTGGTTTCACTACCGATCCACAGGCTTCGCGTTCCAGCACTTATTGCACGGATATCGCGCTGGGTATTCAAGCTCCGGTGATGCACGTCAACGGCGACGATCCAGAAGCTGGCGTATGGGCTATGCAGTTGGCGCTTGAATACCGGCAGAAGTTTCATAGAGACGTCGTGGTCGACATGGTCTGCTATCGCAAGCATGGCCACAACGAAGGCGACAACGCGAGTTACACGCAACCGATCATGGCTCGTAAGATTGCAGCGCAGAAATCTGTGGCGAAGTCTTACGCGGAGCGATTGGTCCGCGAAGGCATCGTGTCTGCGGAGTTGGTCGCAGAGTGGCACGATACGCACGAGAAGCAGTTGTACGAGATTTACGACCAAACTCAGAAGAGCAAAGAACAGTTCGAACTGCATGAGATGCATCCCATCTCCAAGGAAGATCTGCCGACCGAGGTTCCGCCCACCGCGGTCGATCGAGCAACCTTGGTTCGCATTCTGGAAGGCATCACCCAGTTCCCCGGCGACTTCAATCTGAACCCCAAGCTGGTGAAGATGGTGGAGAAGCGCAGCGAAGCAGCGCACTCTGCTCCGGTGGATTGGGCGTTGGCTGAAGCTTTGGCCTTCGGCAGCCTGCTGCTGGAAGGAACTCCCGTACGCCTGAGCGGTCAGGATAGCGGACGTGGAACCTTCAGCCAGCGGCATGCGGAGTTCCACGATTACGAAACCAACGCGTTGTATCGCCCACTGGCCAATTTGAGCCAGACGCAGGGTCGCTTTGAGATTTACAACAGCCCGCTCAGTGAGTATGGCGTGCTGGGCTTCGAGTTCGGCTATAGCGTCGCAGATCCGATGGCGATGGTCTTGTGGGAAGCGCAGTACGGCGACTTTGCCAACGGCGCCCAAATCATCATCGACCAGTTCATTTCCTGCGCCGAGTCCAAGTGGGGTCAGCCGAGCAGCCTGGTTCTGCTCCTGCCGCACGGTCAGGAAGGCGGCGGACCCGAACACTCCAGCGCCCGCCTGGAACGCTTCCTGCAACTGGCAGGCGAGCGCAATATTCAGGTGGTGCAACCCGCTACTCCTGCGCAGTACTTCCACGTGTTGCGGCGCCAGATGCGCGGTGGCACGGATCATCGCGGACTCCGTAAACCTCTGGTCGTGATGACTCCGAAGTTCCTGCTGCGCTACGCCAAGTGCGTATCCACGCTCGATGAACTGGCGGGCGGCGCATTCCATCCAGTGGTTCCCGATGCTTCGGTCACCAACCCGGCCGCCATCGAACGCGTCATCGTGTGCAGCGGGAAGGTCTATTACGAACTGTTAACGGAGCGCGACACCCGCGGAGCAACCGATACCGCCGTGGTTCATCTCCCGCAGCTGTATCCGTTCCCTAAGCCCGAGTTCACGCAGATGCTGCGCCTTTATCCGAACGCTAAGCACGTGATTTGGGCGCAGGAAGAAGCTCGCAACATGGGTGCATGGCCGTTCATTCGAGGTCGCATCGCACCATTGCTGGGACCCAAGCACAGCTTCGGCTACGCTGGCCGCCCAGAAAGCGCGAGCCCGGCTCCGGGATCGAGCAAACGCCATGCGAAGGAACAAGTGGAACTGCTGCAGTCGGCCTTCGCACCTCCGACCATTGACCGCCGCTATCGCAAACGCTTGGTCCGCCGCCCAAAAGCGAAGTAGTCAAGGCACTTAGAGCCAGGTGTTTCTAGGGCCGCGTGAGGCTGCGCCATTTGAGCGATCAAAGAACCGCCCCGCCAACGAAAAGAGCCGTAGAGTCCCTCTCGGGATTCTACGGCTACGGTACTGCCCCGTTCAGCCATGACAACTGAAGGTGCTTCAGGGATTGGAGCGTACCAGAGCGACTCTGCGCCGCTCGCCTGACGCTCCCGTACGCTCATCAGCGTACTTGCATCGCCATTTTCTGCCAAGAAAGACTACATGGCGATCTTGATGATTTTCTTCTGGATTGCGTATTGCACCAGTTGTGCTTTATTGTGAATGTCCAGCTTACGCATCAGGTTAAACTTGTGCGCTTCGACGGTCTTCACACTCAGATTCAGGTCGCAGGCGATCTCCTTGACGGAGCTACCTTCGGCCAACATCTTCAGGACTTCGCGCTCGCGAGCCGTCAATGTTGCGAAGCGAGGCAGGCGATTGGCCGACTTGATCCGGCTGCGGAAATCGTCCACCAGTTGCGAGAGCATACGTGGACTCAAGTAGCTTCCGCCACGGCATACGTCGCGTACGGCCGCCACCAACTGCTGGCTCGGGCTATCTTTGAGCACATAGCCACCGGCACCAACTTCCATGCCCTCAACCAGGTAGTCCTCATCGTCGTACATGGTCAGGAACAGGACCTTGGTCTCTGGCCGATTCTTCTTGATCTGCCGAGTAGCCTCGAAACTGCTGAGGCCGGGCATGCCGATGTCCATCAAAACGACGTCGGGACGGAGTTCATTGGCACGCTCCACGGCGTCGCCGCCGTTGGCCGCTTCTCCAACTACTTCCATATCGGCTTCCGCAGAGATCAGTGTTCGTATTCCTTGCCGGAATAGTGTGTGATCGTCCGCCAGCATGATTCGTATTTTGGCCATATGTTTTAAATTCCGCCTTTGACTGCTGCTGGCCGCTATGCTTGGGGCTTTTGCCCCCCAAGCATTCCTCCGACCCTCCGCCGCATGCCAACTCTTTAATTGAGCGATGCATTGCTCAATCTGGTTCACTCAATTCGGTACCAGCTGGCTCAACTTTTGAAACAGGCTAAACCTTGAAACGGGCTCAACCTTAAAACCCCACCCAAATCCAGAAGAACTCTAAACCCGCTTACGCCGCCCTTGCTTACACCGAATTGCTTAAGCCGACGTGTGCATTGTCTACTTAGCTATCGGCAGTTCTATGGAAATCTTTGTACCTCTCTTGGTACCCTCAGTCCGGCTTTCTACGTGGAACTGCCCGCCCAACAGCGCCACACGCTCCCGCATGCCCGCCAAACCGAACGATTCCCGCTTGAGCAATGCCTCTTCCACCTTAAATCCCGTCCCGTTGTCCTCTACTACCAGCTTCAGTACTCCATCGGCCGAAACGATGGAAACCGTGACCAATTTGGCAGCGGCGTGTTTCCCGATGTTGTTGAAGCACTCCTGCACCAGCCGGTAGCAGATCGTTTCCAGCTGCTGCGGCAGCGACCCCATCTTGGCCAATTGCAGCTTTACCCTCGTCTGGAGATGCAACCTTTGAAACCGGTTGACCAATTGCCGTAGAGCGGCCCCCAGCCCCAACTGTTCCAGCACCGCCGGGCTTAGCGCCGAGATCAGACGCCGCATTTCCAGAATGGTGCGCTCCGTCAGGTCGCGAGCCTCGGCCAGTTTTTGCCGGGTTTCGCCTTCGCTTTCCGGCAGCGATTGCTCGATCAGTTCCAGCTGCAGACGAATGCACAGTAGACTCTGTCCAGCTTCGTCATGCAGCTCCCGGCTGATGCGACGGCGTTCCACTTCCTCCACATGCAGCATGTGTTCGGCCAGGCCGCGCACCTGCTCCTCCCGCCGCGCCAGATCCTCCATCAAACGAGCTTTTTCAGCTGCCAGCAGGCATCGCTCTGCCGCCGCAGCCAGCAGGTCCTGTTCCCTGGGCAGCCACTCATAGGCGTCTTCAAAGCCGAACTGCATCACGCCTGCCGTGCGGCCTTCGGCTGCAAACGGAATCGACCAGCAAGATTGATACCTGGTATGCCATTCCGGATCCAGCAGGGTGCCTTTGGCAGTAGATTCCGCAGCCAGGTATCGAGGCTTAGACAATTTCTTCAACAATCCAGGGCGGTTCGCTACGGACAACACCCTCGGGTCCGGCGCTCCAGCCTTCAGCACCCAAACTGAGGCGTCGTCGTTGAGCATGTAGAGGCGCCCGGCATTCGCCCCGCAGGCGTGCATCAGCGACTCGAGAAAGCGCTGCAGCAACTCATCTAAATTGCGCGATTCCAGTTCGATGCGGAATAGCTCGTAGAATGCTTGGGTTTCGGCTTCGCGGACCTGGTAGTACGCGTTGTTTAAGGTCAACACCACGCAGAAATGCAGCTGTTCCTGTACCCAGCGGAAGTTTGAGTGTTCCTCGCTAGGCAGGCCTTCCATCAAAGGCGCGAGCATGCGGTCGTATTCCTGCAGTGCCTCCAGAATGGCGCTAGGTGGTAGGTTGAGTTTGGCCAATCGCCGACCGCTGTATTCCACCTGCTCAATGAACGTGACGGGCTGCTTCTTGCGGCCCCCGCGCCCCCCCAGTATCCGAGCCGCCGCTCCCGACGTGATGGCCGCTAATGCCGTCCTCTGTTTGGGGTGAAAGCCCATCTGCCGCAAGCGGTGCAGAAAGCGCCGCTCAATACGCTCTGTGTCAGGCTCCAGCAGGCGGGCCATGCGCTGTAGATGTACCTGCAGTCGATCGCTGAGAACGTCTGCGGCATCGGCTAACTCAGGCGAAATCTCGACAGTCTGCACAGATCGTGAATCGGCAGTCTAAGGCGTTCTCTTTAAGACTGTCTGAGGCGAGACCCAAGTCTCTCCGCACCGCCCTGCGTCAGCATGTGGACAGACGCGACAAATGTCCGCAACGCTAGCGTCCCACAAAATGGAAAAAGGGTCAGGCACAATGCCTGACCCCTCAAGTACTTTCTAGCTGTAATACGTTGTGTGCGAAGCCTAGGACTGCGGCTCTTCGCCGCCGCCCTGCTCTTCCAACTGCTTCAGCCGTTCTTCGCGGCGCTTCGCGCGTTCTTCCGCGCGCTTCACCAGCTCGGATCCGACCAGTTCGATCATGACCTGTTCCGCGCCATCGCCTTTGCGCCAGCCCAGGCGCACGATGCGCGTGTAGCCGCCGTTGCGTTGACCGAACCGCGTGCCCAGCTTGTCGAACAGCTTCTGGACCGAAGCGGGCGTCTGCAGAACCATCGCGGCCTGCCGACGGGCGTGCAGCGTATCGCGCTTCGCCAGCGTGATCATGCGATCCACCAGCGGCTTAATGGCTTTCGCCTTGGGAACCGTGGTCACTACGCGTTCGTGCTCAATCACACTCGTGATTAAGTTGCGGATGAGGGCCTTGCGGCTGCCTCCATCGCGCTTAAGTTTGTATCCACCTACTCGATGTCTCATGGTGTTATGTACGTCGCTTGAGCGACTGTTTAGGTCGCTGCGCTCCGGGATGTTTTGGCGCCGCCTTTGTGCAAAGGCCAACGCCAGGAACTATTCGGCTGCTGGCGCGTCGTCCCCTTCCTCAACGTCGTCTTCGTCGTCGTTTTCGGTGCCGTCAAATTCACCCACCGCTGCCAGAGACCCGGATGGAGCCACCAGACGGCCTTGTGAATCGAACTTCATGCCGAACGTCAGGCCTAGACCCGACAGGATTTCCTTGATTTCGTTCAGCGATTTGCGGCCAAAGTTCTTGGTGCGCAGCATCTCGGCTTCGGTCTTTTGGACCAGGTCCGAAATGGTCTGGATATTGGCGTTCTTCAAACAGTTGTAAGAACGGACGCTCAATTCCAGCTCTTCGACCGACCGGTTGAGAACGTCGTTGGCTTGTCCCACGCCGCGCTCGGCTGGTTCATCCGTCGCCTCTGCCGTCTCTTCGAAGTTGATGAAGATCGTCATGTGATCCTTCAGCAGCTTCGACGCCTGACCGATTGCATCGGCCGGCGAGATCGCGCCGTTGGTCCACACTTCAATCGTCAGCTTGTCGTAATCGGTCATCTGGCCCAAACGCGCGGCCTCAACCGAAAAATTCACTTTGCGAACCGGCGAATGGACCGAGTCGATCGGAATGTAGCCGATCGGCAGGTCTTCGTCGTGGTTGCGATCGGCGCCCACGTAGCCGCGTCCGATGCGAATCCGCATCTCAATCGACAGCTTGCCACCTTCGCCGACTGTGGCGATGTGCATGTTGCGATCCAACACTTCAGTGTCAGCGTCGGTCTCGATCTGACCGCTGAGAATCGGGCCCGGACGATCCGCACGCAGGCGAACCGTACGAATACCTTCCGTCATCATCTTGAACGGGATCTGCTTCAGGTTCAGAATGATATCGGTTGCATCCTCAACAACGTTGGGGATGGGGCTGAACTCGTGGGCAACGCCCTCAATGCG
>JBDTUY010000201.1:0-8600 GCA_040007495.1 Acidobacteriota bacterium
GGCAGAGGAGGGCGGGCAGCGCCAAGTTTCGATTTGGCTTTGAGCCGCTTGATGAGCCGCTTGGAGAAATTCGGACCTACTACGGTGCTCCCTTGGAGGACGATCACAAGCAGCACGATTGAGAAGTTGGTCAGGCTCGGATCTTGCGTGCAACGGTAGGAGAAATAGGCGACCAGCGCTCCCTTCACCAACCAGCCCGGCAGCGTGGGGCTCGGCTTGGTCGGTGTTCCAGACGGTAGCGCCCACAGCATAATGAGCAACACGCATACGAAGGCTATCCCGAGCGGCAGATTGGGATGCCAAACGATCGGGAATAGCAAGATTGGAAGCTGCAGCAAAAACGCAAAGTAGAAAGTTATGGACCGATTGTCGATCATTCGCTGCAGGTCGTTAGCCCGCTGCCTGATCACATCGCTGCTCGCGGCGGCAAGGACTGGTGGATCGCCATAGAAGAGCTGCCGGCGAATCGCGGTCATCCACACATGCGGCAGCGCGGTCGCCGCATCGACGACGTAACGTGCGTTGGTGAACCTGGGTTCAGCCACGCAGCGTTCCTTCAAGTCGCCCAACACCTGCTCACGCCGTGAGGCAGGCAGCAGCGAAGCGACGATCGCCTCAAGCCATAGCGGTGGTGGGGTGCGGGTAGGCATTGAATTCACGCCTTGCCGCCTTCACCCACAAGCTTCCACTTTCGCCTGCGATTGCCCGGGGCCGCGTTCAGGGTGTCCCAGATCCTCTGCGCCGTGGCCATGGATTCGCGCAGCGCGAGCTCGCCTGCGCCTTCCACCTTATAGCAACGCTTGGCGCGCCCTCCGCGTTCAGCCGTTGGTTCCGATAGCCACGAAGATAGATAGCCCTTATCCTCCAAACGGTCTAGCGTGACGTAGACAGCCCCCAACGTAACTCGCCTTGGTGTGGAGAGTGTTTCCACCTTCCTATGAATAGTCACGCCATAGGCATCTTCCAGCGTCAGGACCGCGGTCAGGACCAGTTGTTCAAATTGTCCGAGCGTTTCTAAGCGTGCCATGTGGCCTCTTTCACTTGTACGAGCAGGGTGGGCCGTTTCATTTCACCAACACTGTATCATAAATGTGAAATTGGTTTCTCCCGCTACAATGGACTATATATGAACCACTACGGAGCAAAAGAGATCGCGTCCAGTTTCAGGACCGTTCGCAATAACACGATTAAGATCGCTGAAGAGATCCCGGAAGATAAGTACGGAACCGAGCTGGCCCCAGGTATGCGCACCATCGGGCAGCTCCTCATTCATATCTCCAACATCCAACGTTTCGGTCTGGCGATTAACCGCGACGAAGTTCGGAGTACGATGGAAGGCTTCAATTTCATGGCATTCATCGGGCCGCTTCTAGCATCGGAGAAGGAGTCGATGACCAAGGCTCAGATCGTTCAGCGCTTGCGGGATTCGGGCGACGAATTTGAGAAGTGGGTCGGTGGTCTTTCGGATGAATTCCTAGCGCAGGTGGTCACCATGCCGCCGGGTGGCAGCCCCCCGAGCCGGACCCGTTTCGACCTGCTGATTTCGGTGAAGGAGCATGAAATGCACCATCGCGGTCAGCTAATGGTGGCGGAGCGGATGATCGGCATTACTCCGCACCTGACTCGTGCTCAGCAGGAGCGGTTCGCCGCTATGCAGGCGGCTCAAGCGGCTCCCGCTCAGGCGTAAGCTTCCGAACGCTGGCAGATTGGAGAAGGGTGCGCGGCTGTTGAGTTCACATCCGCGCGCCCTTTTTGTTGTCCAGACATCTGTTTCAAAAAAGACGGGAAAGCAGACTTATTATGATTTCAGAACCGACTTCTTCAGACCAAGTGCAGCCAGAAGATCTGCAGAAGCTGCAACAGAAGTGCGAGGCTCTGGGAATCGGCCACCTGAAGCGCCACATCTTTCTGTGCGCGGAGCAGACAAAGGACAAGTGCGCTCCTCGGGAAGTAACCGATCCGGCGTGGGATTTTCTGAAGAAGCGGCTGGTTGAGGTCGGCCTGATGCAAGGCGACCATTGCGTGTTCCGCACCAAGGCAAATTGCCTCAAAGTATGCGAAAAGGGGCCGATTGCGGTGGTGTATCCCGACGGGGTCTGGTACCACTCGGCGACGCCCGAGGTGCTGGAGCGGATTATTCAGGAACACCTGATCGGGGACCAGCCGGTGAAAGATTATATCCTTGCGGTGGACGATCTGGGCGCAAGGCACGCGGGTTAATCTCAGTGTGCTACATCCCTTGGGAGGCGGGATCCGATCCCGCAGCCGGTTCCAAAACCGGCGGCTTCCTATCCTCTAAAGCCGGGAAAGGTTCCCGACGCGGGTTTAAGGAACCCGCCTTCCATCCGATTGCCTGTCCGACGGATCGTGAACTATTTTAAGCGCTTGGCGCTAGCCCTATTCCGCGGGCGTGTGGCATTCTAGATACTTGGTCTCCGCTCCACTCCTTCCTATTTTTCTGATTGTCGCCGTGGATGTCCTCGGCTTGACGATCATGATCCCGTTGCTCCCGTTCTACGCTGAAAAACTTGGGGCGAGTCCGTTTCAAGTCGGCTGGCTGATCGGCGTATACGCGCTCTGCCAATTGTTCGCGGGTCCGATGCTGGGCCGGGCCTCGGATACTATGGGCCGCAAGCCGCTATTGCTGCTAAGCCAGCTTGGCACCTTTATCGGCTTCATTATTACGGCATTCGCGCCCAACCTATGGATCTTATTCCTGGCGCGCGCCATCGATGGAGCCACAGCCGGAAATCTGTCGTTAGCGCAAGCTTACATCACGGACATCACGGAGCCGAAGGATAGGGCGAAATCGTTCGGGGTGATCGGAATCGCGTTCGGACTTGGGTTTCTGATTGGGCCGCTGATCTCCGGCGTGCTGGCGCAATGGGATTACCGCTATCCGATCTTTGCCGCCGCTGCGCTTTCCGCGACCAGCATTTTTACTACCTGGAAGCTGCTGCCGTCCGTTACGCCGTCGAGCGGCGAAGGCGCAAAGCGGCGATCGTTATTCGACTTTGGCAGCTATGCCGTCTATTTCAGCAACCCCCAACTCGCGTCGCGTCTCTATCAGTTCTTCCTGTTCTCGTTCAGTTTCGCGATGTTCACCTCAGGCGTGTCCTTGTTTCTGGAGCGGAGATTGACCTGGAACGGATCGCCCTTCGGGCCGACGCAGGTTGGCTATATGTGGGCGTTGGCTGGGTTCTTCGGCGTGTTCTGGCAGGGTCCGGCGTTGGGGAGATTAGTGAAACGATTTGGCGAAAACGCTTTAAATCGGGCCGGGTTCTTCGGCTATGTGGTGGGCTACGCGACGCTGGCCGTCACCAGCTCGGTCGCGATGTTAGGCATTGCGACGGCGGTCACTTCAATGGGGTCCCTGGTTCGACCATCGCTAACCAGTTTGATTACGCAGGCGACTCCCAGAGATGAACAAGGCGTGGTATTAGGCTTGACACAATCGCTGACCTCCATCGCGTTGATCATTGCTCCGTTGCTGTCCGGCTATCTGATTGAGCACAACCTGTTGACCGCGTGGGGGATCACGGCTGCAGTGGTGGCGACGTTTGGGCTACTGTTGGCCTCCCAAACCGTCCACCCAACCAAGTAATCAAGTTCAGTCGTACGGGGGTTCTCTTTGCCGAACTGCCGGTCTGGGTTCCATTCCTGCTGACTGCTATCATCAAAGCGAGTGTCCTCTTCCAAGTGAGCGATTCCCTTCCAACTGGTAACACCACCCTGCTGACCGTTCTGGGGTCCACCGGCTCTATTGGCGTGAATACGCTGAACGTGGTGCGCCAATGGCCCGGACGCTTCGGGATCTACGCTCTGGTGGCCGGACGCAATGTGGAACTGCTGGCCGAACAGATCGCCGAGTTTCGGCCCCATGTGGTTGTCGTTGCTGATGATGCAGCGCTGGTTGCTCTGCGATCCGCACTACGCGAGCGAAACATACCGGAACCCGCTGAACTCGGTCACGGCAATGCGGCTCGAGTTGCTGCTTCGATTGCGCCCGAGGCCGGATTTGTCATGTCCGCCATCGTCGGGGTGGAGGGCCTGGAAGCGACCTATGAGGCCATCGTCCGCAAGAAGCGGGTCGGGTTGGCCAACAAAGAGGTGTTGGTTTCCGCCGGCAAGCTAGTCATGGAAGCGCGGGAACGGTCTGGGGCGGAGATGATCCCGGTGGATAGCGAACATAACGGGGCGCATCAGTGCCTGCGCGGCGGGCGCGACGGGGTCAGGAAACTGATTCTGACGGCGTCGGGGGGGCCATTTCGCGAAACGCCTCGAGAAAATTTAGCTAGTGTGACTCCGGTGCAGGCTTTGAATCATCCAACCTGGAAGATGGGGCAGCGAATCACGATCGATTCCGCCACGTTGATGAATAAGGGCTTTGAAGTGATTGAGGCGTGCTGGCTGTTCGATTTTTCGCCCGACGACGTCGACGTTGTGGTGCATCCGGAGTCCAAAGTTCACGCGATGGTGGAATATGCCGACGGCAGCGTGATTGCCCAGGTGTGTGCCACCGATATGCGGATGCCGATCCAGTACGCGATGACGTATCCGGAGCGGGCGGCTGCGCCGGTGCCTCGGATCGATTGGTCGCAGCAATCGGCTTGGCGCTTCTTTCCCCCGGATTTTCAAAAGTTTCCGCTGCTGGGACTGGCCTATCAGGCGCAGAGATCCGGCGGGGCCGCGACCGCTATCCTGAATGCAGCCGATGAGATTGCGGTAGCGGAGTTTTTGGACGGAAAGATCCCGTTCCCAGGCATTTGGGAGACGGTGGCAGAGACGTTGGAGAAGATGCCGGTACGGCAACCGGGCTCAATTGCCGATGTTTTAGCTGTGGATCGCGAGGCGCGCCGGGTGGCGGCGGAAGTGATCGCCAAACGGTATACGGGAAGCAGTGTGCAAACCGAAGCGGCGGTTCGCGCGTAATGTAAGGTAGGGGCGGGCGAGGGGCCTGCTCGGGATTTGCACAAGAAAAGCGCGAGATTTGATCATGCTTGGTACGCTACAAACTCTTTGGTGGTTCCTGGTCCTGATTGGGGTCATGATTCTGCTGCACGAACTAGGACACTACCTGGTCGCGCGGTTTTTCGATGTACACATAGAAGCGTTCAGTTTCGGCTTCGGGCCTCGATTGTTCGGACTAAAACGGGGAGAGACCGACTTCAAGTTTTGCGCCTTCCCTCTGGGCGGATACGTCAAGATGGCGGGCGAGCAGCCGGGAGAAATCCCCGGAGCTGAAGACGTTCCGGGCATGGACCCGCGCGCGTTTCCTGCTAAGCCTCGCTGGCAAAGACTACTGATTATTCTTGCCGGGCCTGCCGTCAATGTGGTGCTGGCGATCGGGATTTTGACGGGCTTGTTCATGTACGAGTACCCGAAGATCCCGAATCCGCCCGATCCGATTGTTGGCTCCGTTCTACCGGATAGCGCGGCGGCCAAGGCCGGAATTCAGGAAGGCGACCGCGTGGTCAGGATCGACGGCAAGGACCACCCGACCTGGTTCGACGACATCGCGGTCAAGGAAATCGCGAATGCCGGCATCGCGATGGATGTCTGGGTCGAGCGTGGGAACCCTGCCAAACGTTTGAACTTTACCCTCGTACCCACCTATGACCAGAAGCTGGGCATGGGGACGGCCGGTTGGGCTCCGCAGACCAATGTGGAGGTCGCCGGTTTTTGCTGCAACGTGGATGTGGCAGAAAAGTCAGGATTGCAGAAGGGCGACATCTTCATCACCATCGACGGAAAAGCGATCCGCTCCGGCAATCGCCTGCTGGATGTGATCGGGGAGACCAAGGGCGCGAGCGTCAAGGTTGTTTATCTGCGTGCCGGGGTGGAGCATGATACGACCATCACACCGGTGTTCACCAGCTATGACGGTAGCGAGCGGTGGCGGATCGGCGCTTCGCTGCAGTCTCCGGTTGAGATCACGAAGCTCCCGTTTGGTCAGGCATTTTCGGAGTCGGTAAAGCAAAATAAACAGAGCGCCGGACTGTTGTACAAGTTCCTGCAGGGCATCATCGAGCGGCGGATGTCGCCCAAGAATCTCCATGGCCCGATCGGGATCGCGCGGCTATCCGGCGAGGCGGCGCGCCAGGGCGCGACGACCTATCTGAACCTGATGGCGATGGTCAGCCTGAATCTGGCGGTGGTGAACATGCTCCCGATTCCTCTGCTGGATGGCGGCGGGATTCTGATGCTGCTTGTGGAAATGCTGATGCGCCGCGACCTGAGCCTGCGGGTGAAGGAAGCCATCGTAAAGGTCGGCTTCGCATTCCTGATGATGGTGGTGGTGTTCGTGATTTACAATGACATCTCGAAGATCCTACCCGGAACGTAAGGCTGTTCGGTGACGGGTGCACGCGCTCAAGATATGATGGTTCAGCATGATACGGACGATCCGCCACAAGGGACTCAAGCGGCTATTTGTGCACGATGACCCAAGCGGAGTAATTCCTGAACCGGAAAGCTGAGGAATATCTTGGCTACTCTTCACGCCGCCCCCACGGTGGCTCACATGGACTTGCCGGGTTTTCGCTTGCATCCTCTTGAGGGTGAGTTGAAGGGATTTGGGGCAGTTACGGTACGGGCCAACTGGCGAGTCACTTTTCGCTTTGACGATGGCGCGGAGGATGTTGATTATGTCGACTACCACTGAACGGAATCAGCCCCTGGCGATGAAAAACCCGCCCCACCCTGGCGTTATAGTCCTTGAGGAGTGCATCGAGCCTATCGGATTGACGATTACTGGTGCAGCCGAAGCGCTTGGTGTAACGCGTCAAGCCCTTTCCGAGTTGGTAAATGGCAAGCGCGGCATATCTCCTGAGATGGCGGTCAGGTTATCCAAAGTGTTCGGCGGTACCGAGCAAGGCTGGCTTTTGCAGCAGGCACAATACGATCTGGCGCACGTGCGCCGAGACCAACTCAAACTCAAACGACTGGTGATGGCGTAGTTGTCTCGTTACGTTTCTAACTAGCAACGGAAACAGATCCAAGCTCATCTAACCACTAGATCCATATGAACGCCCTAAAAACTGCACTGTTGTTGGGACTCCTGAGCGGCCTCCTGATGTTTGGCGGGCAGGCGATTGCCGGACGTCAGGGCATGATGATGGGCCTGATGCTGGCCGTCGGCATGAACTTTTTCAGTTACTTCTTCTCCGAGAAGATGGCTCTATCCATGTATAGCGCGCAACTGGTTACGACGCAGGAGAATCCGGAGATCTATGCTCGCGTGTTCCCGATCGTGAACGGCTTGACCATTAAGATGGGGCTGCCGATGCCTCGTCTGTGGGTGATTCCGGGTGACCAGCCCAACGCGTTTGCCACTGGGCGCAACCCTGCGCATTCCTCCGTCGCGATGACGGAGGGCATTCTGCGCATCATGACAGACCGCGAATTGGAAGGCGTTCTGGCGCATGAACTAGGCCACGTGCTGCATCGCGACATCCTGATCAGTTCCGTCGCCGCGACCCTGGCGGCCGCACTGAGTCAAATCGCCTATCTCGGAATGTTCTTCGGCGGTGGCCGCCGCAATGACGATGAGGATCGCGGTAGTCCTGTGGTCGCGATGCTGACCATGCTGGTGGCTCCGATGGCAGCAGGCCTGATTCAGATGGCCATTTCGCGGTCGCGCGAATTCGACGCGGACGCGACTTCGGCCAAATACACGGGTTCTCCGGACGGTCTGATCAATGCTTTGGGTAAGCTGGAGCGTGGCGTCGAACGCATTCCGATGGATGCCAATCAGGCCACGGCGCATATGTTCATCATGAATCCGTTCCGCGCGGGCGGGCTATCGCGAATGTTCTCCACGCATCCGTCAACCGAAGAACGCATCGCCCGATTGCAGGAGATGCGCCTCGGTGCTGGAATGGTGCAGGGGCATTGAGCGTTACCCCTGTCCCGCAGGTCCGCGTCAATCGCAAAGCCGCAGATCGCGTCGCTGGTGGACATCCTTGGATCTTTTCGAGCGATATTGTTGACTTGGGTTCGGCCCAGCCAGGCGATGCGGTCAGTGTCCTCGGCCCAGACCTGAAAAAGACTCGCGATGGACGCGGCCAATTTTTGGGTTTCGCGCATTTCAGCTCCACTTCGCAGATTACGCTGCGGATGCTGACCCGACTTCGCTCGGCGGATCATAGCGTTGCCGGGCGCGAGTTTTTCCTGCAGCGCTTGCGGCAAGCGATCTCACATCGTGAGATAGTCGTTCAGGATTCCGACGCGTATCGCCTCGTTTCTTCCGAAGCCGACCAATTACCCGGCCTGATCGTTGACCGCTATGGCCCGTATCTGGTCATGCAGGCTTTGACTCAGGGCATGGATCGCAATCGCGACATCATCGAGGACTGCTTGAATGAATTGCTGCAGCCGTCGGGGATTCTGGCACGCAATGACGCGTCGGTGCGCAGACTCGAAGGCCTGCCGCTAGAGGTCACGACGCTGGCCGGCTCGATCCCCGAGAAAATAACCATTCACATGAACGGCCTGCAGCTGTCTGCGGACCTGCTGCACGGGCAAAAGACTGGTGCGTATCTGGACCAGCGCGAGAACTACGTGGCGGCCGCGCGCTACGCGCATGGGAGAGTGCTGGA
>JBDTUY010000202.1:0-8564 GCA_040007495.1 Acidobacteriota bacterium
CTTCGCAGCCCAATCGCGCGACGAACCGGTGCCGTATTCTTTGCCCGCAATGATCAGCAGCGGCACGCCGTCTTTCTGATAGCGCACCGAGGCGTCATAGATCGTCATTTGCTCGTCAGACGGAACGTGCCGGGTCCAGCCACCTTCCGTACCCGGAGCCATCAGATTGCGGAGACGAATATTGGCCAGCGTACCGCGCGTCATCACCTCATGATTGCCGCGTCGTGCACCGTAGGAATTGAAATCTGCGGGCTTCACGCCCAGGTCCATCAGGTACTTCGCGGCCGGACCATCTTTCGCGATGTTCCCTGCCGGCGAAATATGGTCAGTCGTTACCGAATCGCCCAACAGAGCCAGCGTCCGGACACCCGAGAAATCCTTGACGTGCGTCGCCGGGTCCACCATATCGTCGAAGTACGGAGCACGCTTAATGTAGGTCGAAGCCTCATCCCACGCGTACGCGTCACCCAGCGGAACCTTGATGGCGTTCCACTGTGCGTCGCCCTTGAAGACTTCGCCGTACTGTTTGGCGAACATCTCGCGGCGAACCGACTTCTTCACTGCTGTCTGCACTTCTTCGTTGGACGGCCAAACGTCGCGCAAGAAGACATCCTTGCCAGAAGGGTCCTGACCCAAAGCCTCCGTTACCAGATCTATATCGACGCGACCGGCCAACGCATACGCGACCACCAGAGGCGGCGACGCAAGATAGTTCGCCTTCACCAGAGGATTCACGCGGCCCTCAAAATTGCGGTTGCCCGAGAGCACGGCAGCCACCGTCAACTTGTCCTTGATGACGACGGAACCGACCTCTTCCGGCAGCGGTCCGCTGTTGCCGATGCAAGTGGTGCAGCCATAGCCAACCAGGTTGAACTTCAGTGCTTCCAGCGAAGGCGTTAGACCCGCGTCGTCGAGATAATCCATGACGACCTTGGATCCAGGCGCGAGACTAGTCTTCACCCAAGGCTTCACCATCAACCCGCGCGCAACTGCCTTCTGCGCGACCAAGCCCGCCGCAATCAACACCGACGGATTGGAGGTATTAGTGCAACTGGTAATCGCGGCGATCACCACACTACCGTCCTGCAACACACCCGAATGCTTCGGAGCCGTGCCAATCGTATCTAAGAAGTTCTGCTTCACATCCGGCAGATTGATGCGATCCTGCGGACGCTTCGGACCTGCCAGCGACGGCACAACCGTCGACAAATCGAGCGATAGAGTATCGGTATAGACCGGGTCCGGCGCACCATCCACGCGGAAGAGGCCTTGCTCGCGCGCGTAGGCCTCGACCAGTTCAATCAACTCCGGAGGCCGATTACTGAGTCGTAGATATTCCAGCGTCACTTCATCAATCGGGAACACACCGATGGTCGCGCCATACTCAGGCGCCATGTTCGCGATGGTTGCGCGATCGGCCAGACTCAACGAGGCAAGCCCGTCGCCGTAACATTCGACGAACTTACCGACCACACCCTTCTTGCGCAACATCTGCGTAGCGGTCAGCACCAGATCGGTCGCCGTAGCACCTTCCCGCAACTTACCGGTCAGCTTGAACCCGATCACTTCCGGCAGCAGCATGGTCGCAGGCTGGCCCAGCATACAGGCCTCGGCCTCGATCCCGCCAACACCCCAGCCGACCACACCAAGGCCATTAATCATCGTGGTGTGTGAATCGGTACCGACCACCGTGTCCGGGTACGCCATACCTTCTTCGTTCACGAATACAACCGGTGCCAGGTACTCCAAATTCACCTGATGCACGATACCCGTATCGGGCGGCACGGCGCGGAAATTGCGGAATGCTGACTGGCCCCATCGCAGGAACGAATACCGTTCCTGATTGCGCTGGAATTCAATCAGAGCGTTGGCTTCGAATGCCCCCTTGGTGCCGTATTCATCCACCTGAACCGAATGATCGATCACCAGATCCACAGGAATCAGCGGATTGGCCTTCTTGGGATCGGCGCCCATCTTCGTCAGCGCATCGCGCATCGCCGCCAGATCGACCACGCACGGAACGCCGGTGAAGTCCTGTAACAGTACGCGGGCGGGGCGAAAGTTAATCTCGCGAGCCGCAGCCTTGGTGTCCCACTTGGCGACGTACTCTATGTCAGATCGCTTGACCGTCGTTCCGTCCTCGGAACGCAGCAGGTTTTCCAGCAGGATCTTGATCGAATAGGGGATGCGCGAGAGATCCCCGACCCCGGCCTTTTCCAACGCGGCCAGACGATAAATTCCATAGTTGCGATCGCCAACACGAAGTTGGCCAGCGGCGCCGAATGAGTTCTGGGTAGTCATGTGATTTGAGTGAGAAAGGTAATTCTCATTCTAGCGACATGACGAATGGCGGGGGCAGGACCCTAGTCCTTCGCGGAGGCCCGAGCCTCTGCAATCATTAGTGGTTCAAATCCGAATCGCCCCTGAGAACGCCTTCTCAAACCACCGTTGCCGACGCCAGGCGGCTCGCCGATGCAGCGTGAATTCTTCGTGTTTCCGAAGTCCTGAGTACATCCAAGCCCCGGTATCGCAGAAGCTTTCACAGGCGTAAATACGCCACATCGAACCTCGGGATCGCATTTGGGCGCGCGTCAGCTTGAGCTTGCGCCGTTCCGCGCTCCAACCCAATTCCCCAACTGCGCACGCTTCTATCTCCGCGCGCAACACAGCTTCCCAATCCCAGCGAGCCTGGTTGGACAACCGCACCCATGCGAAATGAAAAATCTCGTGGATCAGGATGCGTTCAAACTCGCCCCGTTGCACCAGAACTTCGGGGTCAAGATAGATGATGCGTCTCGGTATCGAGCTTGCCGCCCACTGCGACCCCTGCGGACTCAACACCACTTGAATCGGGCGACCCTCCAGTTCAGGAAGCACTCGGGGCCGCCGCATGACGGTTAACTACTTTTGCCCGGTCGTCTGTTGCAGATGCTGCTGGATGCCTTGAAGACCCGGTTGCATGAAGTAGCTCGGGTCCTTGATCTCCGGTTGAAACTGCTTCTGCAAGTCCACCAGCCATTGCTTGGTGTGCGTATCGCGAATCGAAGCCACGATCTCGCTGTTCATGTCTGTCATGGACCGCTCGGCCTTCTCTTCCACGCGCACCACGTAGTAACCTGCAGGCTGCTTGATCGGGTCGCTGATCGCGCCTTCCTTCATGTCCAGCACGATCTTTTTAAAGTCTTCCGGGAATTGACTGGTGCCCTTGATGACGCCAAAATCGCCACCCTTCGTCTTGGAATCGGCATCGTCGGAGAACTCCGCCGCCAGCTTTGCGAAATCGCCACCCGCACGAAGTTTTTGCACCAAATCGATCGCCAACCTCAGAGCGTCAGGTTCCTCTCTTTTGCCTCCCAGCAGAGCGGCCTTGGCGGCGGCCTCCAGTTCAGCAGGGCTGGTCCCAGCACCGGAAATCTGCGGCTTGTAGGACACATAAATCGCCTTGATCTTCGATTGCTGATACTCAGTTTTGTGCTGATCGTAGAATGCCTTGATATCTGCCGCAGGCACCGGATAAGTGTTGGATTCGTCGCCGACCACAGCCTGAGCCAAAGCCTCGCTCTTCATCGCCTGGAATTGTTCCTTGAACGGACTCCGCTCATCCAGCTTGCGCTGCTGACCAAGATCGCCCAAATATTGAATCAGGTACCAGTTCAACAGGGCGGCCTGCGGATTAGCCTGCAGGATTTGCAACAGCTGCGGCGGGGCGATCTGCTTGATCTTGTCAATATCGGCGCGGGTAACGTTCTTACCGTTCACTACCGCCACCACCGCATCGCCGTTGGGCTGCAAGAGTTGGGCGTGCAACGCCGCTGCACCCAGGATCATAGCCACACAACAAATCGCTCGTTTCAATTGCATACTCTCCTCAAAAAATCACTTCAAACTCGAATTTACCATGCCGCTTCCGTAGGTTTCTCTGGATTGTCCACTTCGGTTGTCCCTCTGGCGGCAGACTTAGGAACGACCATTGCAGCGGCTATTGCATTGGACGAACCTACGGTTAATTCGTCACCAATACGGCAAAACCCTCTATACAAAGCAGATCGCTGCGTTATAGTACGAAGGTGGCCTTGCTGCACTCGCCTACAGGCTTGACCATTCCCATGTCCCGCCGGCCGCGACTCTCCCTCTGCCTTGTCGCGGGCCTCACCGTATTCGCCACGGGTTGCGGCGGATTGCCGCCCAGCTATCCTCTGCCTGCGCAGCGCACGGAGTTCGCCGCGTTTCGGCCCTATCGTACGTCGTACGTCATTAATATGAGCGACGCCGATGCCCAAACCCACATTGTGCGCGATATCGGCGGCTCAGTCCGGGACCCTTGGCGTTGGACCGGCCCACATCCTGCCGTCAAGTTGGCGTTGAAGGAAATCTCGAGCCCGCTGAAATATACGATCGACTTCACAGTGGCCGACGCTACGTTCAAAGATACCGGACCAGTAACGGTTACGTTCCTCGTCAACGATCAAGTTCTGGATCGAGTCCATTACACGAAACCGGGCGAGCAGCATTTCGAGAAGGCAGTCCCCGCCGCTTGGTTGGGCACTACTTCGGATATTACGCTCAGCGCTGAGCCCGATAAAGTCTGGACCTCACCGGGCGACGGAGCAAAACTGGGCTTGATCCTCACTCGCTTAGGGCTCGCACCCGACGATGTGAAGGCATCGCCCCAGCTCTTGAAAGAGACGAAGGCCAAATGAAGCAAGCCCTTGCTGCATTGCTGGGTGCAGGCATCACCTGCGCCGCGTGTTACGCCGTGGGCGTATTGTTCATCCAACGGCTGCTCTCCGGCGTTCAGCTGCGGCGTATCGAACGTTTTCCTTTGGCATTCACGCTAGGCGCAGCCTGCATCCATCTATTCGTTTTTACGACGCTGGCCATTCGAGCCGCGTATTGGCCACTGCTGATAGGCTTCGAGGTTGCCGCTATCGTTTGGGCCATTCGGTCCGGCGCGTGGGCTCCGCAGGGTCTGGAATCCAACAAGCTCAGCCGCAGCCTGCGCGTTTTGATCGCACTGGTCGGCGGCGCCTTCTTCACCGTCTACTTCTTCAACGCCTGGGAACCCGAACATAGTCCCGATGGCGCGGCGTATCACCTCGGCCTGATCGCGAGAGAACTGCACGCGCATCGCTTTGAGTACATCACCAGCACCATTTACGCGATGTTGAGCCAGGGAGTCGAGCTCGTTTATCTTCCCGCCTTCGCCATCGGTCGCCATTCCGCTGTGCCTCTGGTGCATCTGTGTTTCGCGGTTTCGCTGGCACTTGCGATGTTCGCCTATGGACGTCGCAGGGGTAAACCCTGGGTAGGCGCAGCCGCCGCGCTGCTAACCTTCCTGAGCCCCGTAGTCGGCCGCGACGCGTCCATCGCGTACAACGATGTGGCGACAGCAGCGATTGTCTTCTCCGTCTTCTATTGGCTTGAGATTTGGGACGCAAGCTATCAAGGAGAGCAGCGTGATTGGCGATTACTGATCCCCGTCGGACTCTTGTCCGGCTATTCGTACGCGGCCAAGTACACGGCCTTTTCCATCGCCATCTATGCAATCGGTTTCGTGCTGTGGCGAACCCGGCGTCTCAAACCGGTTCTGCTCGTGACCGGATGCGCAATCATCATGGCCGGACCCTGGGTCGCGCGTAACTGGATCGTGTACCAGAATCCGGTCGCGCCGCTCGGCAACTGGCTCTTCCACAACCCGAACGTCCATGTCCGATTTGAACAGGAATACTCGGAGTACCTGCAACGCTACGGCGTGGAGAACAAGTGGAACCTGGCCAAAGAGGATCTTATCCGCGGCGATAAGACACAGGGCTTGCTCGGACCAATATTCTTCTTGCTGCCATTGGGCTTGTTCGCGTTACGTTATCCCACAGGTCGCCGCCTATGGCTCGCCGGCTTGATCGCGTTCCTGCCCTATTTCGGCAACATCGGCACCCGCTTCCTGATCCCGAGCTTGCCGTTCTTCTCACTCCTGATCCCTTTGGCAATTGGCGAGGTCCCCATCGTTCTGGCGGGTCTGATCGTATTGCACGCAGGACTCAGTTGGTACCCGGTGATTCCACGCTATGCTGCTCCGAATGCGTGGCGCATTTACAATATTCCCTATCGCGCCGCTCTGCGGCTCACCGATCCCGATGAGTATCTTTCGCAGGATGCCGGATACCGTGTCGCGCGTATGCTGGAGCGCTTCGTCCCGGAGCATGAGCAGGTCTTGGCCGTCAGCGGGTTTCCCGATTCCTACACCAGCCGCGAGATTTTGGTCGGTTTCCAGTCAGCGCGCAATGAACTGCTAACCGACATTCTCTACATGGGTTGGATTGGAGGCAATCAGGACATCTTGAACCGGAGCTTCAAGTTCCCTGAGCAAACCAATCGGCGCTTTCGTGTTGCGCAAATTGCACGGGCAACCACCATCGATCAATGGAATGTCCATGAGTTGCGATTCTTCGACAAGGGAGTGGAAATCGCGCGCAAGCCGCAATGGCGCCTGCGAGCTTGGCCGAACCCTTGGGACGTGCAGCTAGCCTTCGACAATTCCCCCGCCACCCGTTGGCGCAGTTGGGAGACGGCAAGCCCAGGCATGTATATTGAAGTGGATTTCGGCCAGGATCAGGCGGTTGATGAAGTTCGTGTCGAAACCTCAGGCGATTCACCAACCGTCCGAATGCAGGTTGAAATGCCTGGGCCGTCTGGCGAATGGAAGATGATTGCGGAGCGAGTTCACGACACCAGCTCTCCTCCGCCAGCCTCAGCCCGCCGCATGGCGACCTTTGAGTTGGCAGCCAGAGGCATTCACTATCTGGTGCTCTACGATACGGACTTCAGCGCCAAGGACATCTTGGAAGATCCAGAAGCGTGGGGTTTAAAGGTCGTAGCAGAAGAGGGTGGCGCAAAGCTTTATAGGACGATCTGGTAATGCCCCTCTATCTCGGCATCGACGGCGGACAATCCAGCACCATCGCTCTAATCGGCGACGAGTCCGGACGCGTAATCGGGGAAGGCCGAGCAGGTCCCTGCAACCACGTCGGCGCCTCCGAGCGTCGAGCTAAATTTCTATCCGCCGTCGGCGATTCGGTCAACCAAGCCGCTGCACAAGCCGTCGTGAAACCAGTCTTCGCTGCGTGTTGCGCGGGCTTCAGCGGGGGCTTCGCCGACAAAGATGCGCTGACCCGCGAGCTGATTCGAGCCAACAGGTACTTGATCACACATGACGCTCACATTGCACTCTCCGGAGCAACCGCTGGCGGACCAGGTATCGTCGCGATTGCGGGCACCGGGTCCATCGCTTATGGTCGCAATGATTCGGGACTTACAGCGCGCGCCGGTGGCTGGGGATATGTGTATGGGGACGAGGGCAGCGCCTTCGACCTGGTCCGGCAGGCCGTAAGAATGTTGCTGCGCGAGCAAGAAGGTTGGGGCGCGCAGGCTTCTCGGTCTGCCCGAGGAAGTTCACACCTTCGCGACGGGCTACTAAATGCTACTGCTTGCCCGAACGCGCACGCTCTGCTGCATCGCTTCTATACCGACGAATATCCCAGAGAACGCGTCGCAGCGTTGGCCCCTTTGATCGATCAGGCAGCAGCGATGGGTGATCCGGCAGCACTGGAGTTGCTCAGCAGCGCCGCGCAATCGCTGGCAACCTTCGCCATTGCTGTCCGGCGGAACCTTTTCCCCGACACCGCGTCGGTGAACGTCCACCACATTGGCGGCGTCTTTCACTCCGATTGCGTTTTGACCCGATTCCGAATGTTGCTGGAATTGGATGGAGAGACACGCGTTCTCGCCCCTCAGCACGGCCCGGCACACGGAGCATTGCTCGAAGCCTACAAGCTCTGAAACGCCTCACTGACGACTGTGCCTCGGTGGACTAAACTGGATGTATGGATCGATCTGAGAAAACTGCTTGGCTGATAGCGGGGACTCTGGTTGGCGCTGCTGTTGCTCTGTTGTATGCTCCCCAACCGGGAGACGAGGCGCGGCGCTATCTTCGGAAAAACGTGGGGAAAGGCCTGCGCGAGATCACCGATCAGGGACGCGCCTGGTATGAGCATGGTGCCGCCATCGCCGATGATGCCGCAGACTTGTTCGACGGCCCTGTTCCCACGCGTGGCCGCGAGTTCCTGCCCCGGACGTTGCGCGTTTGAGCGAACCATTCAATCCCCAGTTCGGCGCTGCTCCTGCCTCAACGGTGACAACGCCTCCTCCTGCCGTATTCCGGCTCATGGCCTTCAGCGTCGGCACCGTGGTGGCGAACCTCTATTACGCGCAACCTCTGTTGCCGGACATCGCGCGTGAATTTCATTTGAGCGTCACGCAGGCCGGTGCGTTTGCGATGCTCAGCATGGCAGGGGCAGGCGTCGGACAGTTGATCTTCGTTCCCTTCGGCGATATTCGGGAACGGCGCAAGCTGATCGTGTCCATGATTGTGGCGGCCGGAATCGCGGTCGTGCTGATGGCGACGGCGCAGAACGCCGCATGGCTGATGCTAGCCACACTGCTGATCGGTATCACCGCGACAGTGAATCACGTCACTACGCCCTACGCCGCGCATCTGGCCCCACCCG
>JBDTUY010000203.1:0-8559 GCA_040007495.1 Acidobacteriota bacterium
CCGGGTGCTTTGCAGATGGGGCCGTCACAGCTGCCTTGATGATTGCGGGCATAGGCGGCAAGCTTTTCCCAATTGAAGTGGCCCTGCGCGGCCATGTAGCGGTCGCCGTCACGGAAGGCGATGGCGACGCTGTCCAGGTCGGTTCGATAATCGAAACCGGCTTCCTGTACGAACTTTTTGTAATCGGCATCCTCCAGCGCGGCCGATCCCGCGATGGTTTCGAGCAGACCAGCGGAGCGCAGCAGGCCGACGTCGAGATACATGTAGAGAGAACGGTCCGGCGGCAACATCTGGACCATACGTGAGGCATCATACGGGCGGGAATGGAACCAGTAGGCGCTGCTGCCCATCACGAGCGCGGTCACGATGATGACTGGGATCCATTTTTTCATTTGATTGAGAGATGTGAAAGAAGGAGGGCGGGGCAATGTACCGCGCCTAAGCATTGCCTAGGCTGTTCAGGAACACAGCAAGCGGAGGCCGCGCCTCCGAGCGGGGCATCGCCCCGCCCTCCAAGTGCTCTACGCGGCTACGGCTTGTTTTGCGCGGTCTTTCTTCCACAACGCGATATAGGGTTGCAGGTCGACCATCATGTCCGCGAATTGTTTCGGCGTCAGAGATTGTGCGCCGTCGCTCCATGCCTTTTCAGGGTTCGGATGCATTTCGACGATCAAGCCGTCGGAACCGATTGCGACGCCGGCACGAGCCAGGGCCGGGACCAAGCTGCGTTTACCGGTGGCATGGCTCGGATCAAGGATGACGGGCAGATGCGTGAGTTCGCTGAGGGCGGCGACTGCGCCGATGTCACAAGTGTTGCGTGTAACGGTTTCGAACGTTCGGATGCCACGTTCGCACAGCATCACGTCGGGGTTGCCGTGCGCGACGATGTATTCGGCGGACATCAGCAGTTCCTTGACGGTGGAACTCATGCCGCGCTTTAGCAGGATGGGGCGTCCGCACTTGCCGAGCGTCTTCAGCAGCGAGAAGTTCTGCATGTTGCGCGCGCCGATTTGTAGCACGTCGGCGTATTCGGCTACCAAACCTACTTCGGAGTCGCTCATTACTTCGGTGACGATGCCCAGGCCGGTGATCTCGCGAGCCTTGGCCAGCAGCTTCAGGCCTTCTTCGGCCATGCCCTGGAAATCGTAGGGCGAGGTGCGGGGCTTGAACGCGCCGCCGCGGAGCAGGTTGGCTCCGTTCTTTGCGACGATTTCGGCGGATTCGAGAATCTGCTTTTCGCCTTCGACTGAGCAGGGTCCGGCCATGATGATGAAGTCGTCACCGCCGACGATCACTTTGCCGATCTTGATCTGCGTCTTGGTGGGGCGGAATTCCTTGCTGACAAACTTGTAGGGCGCCGAGATGCGCACGGCCTTTTCGACTTGCGGCATGGCTTCCAGCGATTCCAGGCAATTGGTCACGTCGCCCTGGCCCACTGCGCCGATCACGACGCGTTCTTCGCCCTGGATCGAATGAACCTTGTAGCCATATTCTTCAATCCGCGCCCGAACCTGTTCTACTTCATCTTTCGTCGCGTGCGGACGTATGGAGATAATCATCCCTGAACTCCTCTGGTTGGTATAGATATGCGAACTATCAGTGTCTTCCACAAAGAAAAAACCCACTCTTGCGAGTGGGTTTCTCTAAAGAAGTCTTAGTTAGGCCTGCCCACTCGCACGTTTTCAGCCGGTATAAAACCGGAACCAAAATCGAAACGTGCTGGTAAACGACCGCGTCATGAAGTTCAAGTCTAGCACAGGATGCAAGTAGTTGCGCGATGCAACCTATCACTTGCTTGCTGTGAAGGCGATTTCCCCCGGAGGCGCTTCTAGACCTTTAGCCCATCGCGCCATGCCATGACTTCCAGTTCCGACCGGACTGCATCCTTGATATCGATGACGGGGCGCGCCTCGAACACAAAGGCAGGGAGCATCGAGCAGAATTTATGAATCACGGTCGGATCATCACATTCGACCAACATGTGTCCACCCCATTCACCGACGCGGATCACGAACACCTCGATCTTGAAATTGGCGGGTGCTGTCCATTGGCCGAAGACATCCAGGATGCGCCTTTGTGCGTTCTCATACTCAATGGGAGAGCCTTGTGGGCGCTCAAACCAACTGATCATATACTTCATCGTTTTCTCCTCGATTGGGCGAGTTTAGTGTGGGGCTCGCCGGATAGGTGATCCATGATTGTACACGAAACCGCGCAAGGGGCGAATCTCTTGTGGTCCCGCTGCGGTAACAGGCGGTGTTCGCTCGTTCACGCTCCCCAACACTTTCGCAGCCCGAAGTCTCGTAGAATAGATGGTTATGATGATTCGCGTTCCTAATGCGGCTGGTAGTGACATGTCGGCCTACATGGCTTTGCCCAAGGCTGGCAAGGGTCCCGGCATTGTTGTTTGCCAGGAGATTTTTGGCGTTACCGACAGTCTGAAAAAGGTCTGCGATTATCTGGCTGCCCGCCAGTTCACGGCAATCTGCCCCGATCTGTATTGGAGCGTAGAACCCGGAGTTGTGGTCCCGGAAAACGAATACGAACCGGCTCGGGCGCTGCGTGCGAAGGTCAACGATGGGGCGGTGGTGAAGGATATCGGCGCGGCCATGGCGTTTCTTCGCAAGCATGAGGCGTGCACCGGAGCGGTCGGCGTGGTGGGCTTCTGCTGGGGCGGACTGCTCGCGTATTTGACGGCTACGGAAGAGAAACCGGACGCTGCGGTTAGCTATTACGGAGTTGGTATTGAGAAGCATTTGGACAGCGCGTCAAAAGTGGCTTGCCCTATGCTGTTGCATTATGGCGGATTGGACGCTGCTGTCCCGCCGGAGGCTGTCGCGAAGGTGAGTGAGGCTCTACCAAACGCGACAGTGCTGACGTACCCGGATGGAAACCATGCGTTCGCGCGGCCTGGTGGCGTGAACTACCATCATAAGTCTGCGGATTTGGCGGACATGCGTACGGTGGCGTTCATGACGCTGCATCTGATTGGTAAGGGTAAGGTCGGGTTGCTGTAGGTTTTGGCTCCTATCTCAACGTACTTCACCGTCGATTGTTTTTAGCAGGAAATCTATTAGGAATGGTGGCTCCTGACGAGACATCCACATTCCGAGAAATGTCATCACTGGACCGGATAACAGAAGAAGCACGGGAACAACTGTTAGCGGATCGAGGGTGATACTGTGGGGTCTGTTCGAGACTGCTCTTCGGATCGTTTCCCATGTCGACGTACCCGAAAGTACGACAAACATAAGAGCCCAAACCGGCAGGAGCAGCTTCAAAGCGGGGTGAAGCCCTATTGTTCCCCCAATTCGGGTACCAGCTCCGGATGGCGTCAACTTCGCCCTAAGTTCTTGTTGAAAAGAATTGCCTTTACCCACAGGAAGTCGCTTTCTTAAGCGAAGCGAGGTGGGCGACACTCTCCCTACCACCTGCTTAGAGCCCGGGTTTGAAAGCAGTCCCATTTTATCGATGGCCGCTAGAATAGCCGCACAGCATTCGACCGGGGGCAACGGCGAGTAGATCTCAAGGGGCGGTGATTTCCAATAGCCCATATTCAAATCGACGAGATCTACTGCAACAACGCGGCGATCTTTTCTGCGTCGTTCGGGACTACTATAGCCTGGTTGCCGTATGTGCTCTTGATCTTCTCGCCGTTGGGGGCTTCCAGCTTGCCTGTGTGGTACTTGTAGATGTAATCGGAGTCCTTCAGCACGTTCCCTGTTAGCACTGCGACTACGTCGGCGCTCTTGTCGATCATGCCGGATGCGACCAGATTGCGGATGCCCGCTAGTGTTGCGGCGGATGCTGGTTCGCAGCCTATGCCGCATAATCCGATCTGAGCTTTGGCGTCGGCGATTTCCTGCTCGGTGACTTTTGCGACAGTGCCGTTGGTGGTTTTGACTTCGTGCAAGGCCTTGGGCCACGATACTGGATCGCCGATGCGGATCGCGGTGGCTAGTGTTTCGGGGTTCGGGATGGCGTGGAACTCGCCCTGGCCGCCTTGTGACCAATAGGCCTCGAACGGAGCTGATCCCTCGGCTTGAATCACGGCCAGTCTTGGCAGCTTATCGATCAACCCCAGCGCTTTCGCTTCGCGCAGGCCTTTGCCGAAGGCTGATACGTTGCCTAGATTGCCGCCCGGCAGCACGACCCAATCCGGCACCTTCCAATCGCGCTGGTCCAGCATTTCAAACATGATGGTCTTCTGACCTTCCACGCGAAATGGATTCATGGAATTGAGCAAGTAGATTCCCAGACGGTCGGCCAGCGTGCGCACCAAGGCCAGGATCTGATCGAAGTTGGCTTCCACCTGCAAGGTCTTCGCGCCGTATTCAAGAGCCTGCGACAGCTTGCCGAATGAGATGTTGCCATGCGGCAGGAAGATCAGCGCTTCGAGGCCTGCTGCCGCGGCATAGGCGGCCAGCGAGGCGGAGGTGTTGCCCGTCGATACGCAGGCCACGCGCTTCATGCCTAAGCGGACCGCCTGCGCGGTGCCTGCCGTCATGCCGTTGTCTTTGAATGATCCGGTTGGATTGAAGCCCTGATGCTTGAAGGTGATGCGGTCAAGGCCGCCGTACTTCGCGGCGAGGGGCGCGTTCAACAGAGGCGTGTTCCCTTCGCGCAAGGTGATCACGTGCTTGTTGTCTTCGAGGAAGGGGAAGAGCTCGCGATATCGCCACACGCCACTCTGGTTCAGGGGAGCGTTGTCCATGCGGCGTTCGCGGAACAACTTCTTCAGCGCGATGGGGTCGGCAGTGTCGGTGTTGTAGGTTGCCTCCAGCAATCCGCCACACTTGGGGCAGTTGTAGAGCACGTCGGTAATCGCATAGCGCGTCCGGCAGGATTCGTTGAAACAGACTAGTTCTGCCACGGCGGCTTGGGTCGCTAGAGCCATATATATTCCACTGTAAACCAGTCTCAGGGGTGAGGCATCCTGTCCTACGCTCAAGACGGTGCGAATCGGACGCTTGGTATGTGGCATAACAGTTACTGCGTTGTGTCTTCAACCAATCCAGAATTCCGAACTCTCCTGTCTCTGGCGCTTGGGCTTTCCGTCGTTAGTGTAGCGGTGCCGCTCCTGGGGGGAGGGCCATGGTTCTCTATTATCTTTCCACCACTGCCCGCAGTTGCTTGCGTTACTTACTCTTTCATCAGAGTCGGCAAGCGTGGCTGGTGGATTCTTATCGCATGTCTACCTGCGGTGTACTGGACGACCCGCTTGGTTATAGAACTTACCGTATATCCGTCAAGTGTCCGCAGAACCCGGCTTACTGCATCTAACCGGTGGGCGAAAGTTAACGCATCCACTACACTGGTGAGACATGCTCGCTGTCCATCTCGCTAAAGGCAAAGTTGCGCTTCGACGCCAACCTTTGCCGCAGATTCCTGAAGGGTTCGCTCGTATCCGATTGCTGGCTGCTGGGATTTGTTCCACTGACCTTGAATTGCAGCGGGGTTACTACGGATTTTCGGGCACGCCGGGGCATGAGTTTGTTGGAGAAGTGACTGAAGTCAAGGGGTCGAGTGCGGATCAGAAGAAATGGGTTGGGCAGCGCGTTGCCGGTGAGATCAATCTTGCTTGTGGGGAATGCAATTGGTGCGCGCAGGGGCTTGGGCGGCATTGTCCGACTCGGACTGTGCTCGGGATTGTGAAGCATCCTGGGGCGTTTCGCGAGTTTTTGACGCTGCCGGTTCGCAACTTGCATCGCGTGCCTGCTTCGATTCGGACGGAAGATGCCGTGTTTATCGAGCCTGTGGGTGCGGCTTGCGAGATTTTGGATCAGGTGAAGATCCCCAAAGGCGAGCCGGTTGCGGTGTTGGGCGATGGCAAGCTCGGGTTGTTGATTGCTCAGGTATTGCAGGCTCATGGGGCGCAGGTTCATCTGATCGGCCGGCATCGCGATAAGATGCGGCTGATTGAATGGTCGGGTGTTACGGCGGAGATCGTTGGTAAGAAGGTGCCTGCTGCCGCGTTTCGTTACGTTGTGGATTCGACGGGCTCTGCTGAGGGTCTTTCTAACGCGATCACGATGTGCATGCCGCGGGGGACGGTGATTATGAAGTCGACTGTGCATGGGCTGGTGGCGATCAACACGGCGGTGCCGATTGTGAATGAGGTGACGCTGGTCGGGTCGCGGTGCGGTCGGTTTGAGCCCGCGCTGAAGTTGCTGGGGTCGGGTAAAGTTCGGGTGGCGGATATGATCTCAGATGAGTTTCCGCTGGATCGGGCGGCGGAGGCGTTTGAGAAGGCTGGGACGAAGGGTGTGCTGAAGGTTTTGTTGCGGGGTGTGGACTGAGAGGCTTACAGAGAGCAAACCAGCGGAGGCGGTGCCTCCGCGCGGGGCAAGCGCCCCGCCTTCCATGTCTAGCGGCCTAGCTTGTCGTACCAGACTGCGATTACGGGACCCCACAGGGCTACTATCAGTCCCGCGACTCCTAGGAAGCTGCCGAAGGGCATTTCGTAGGTGGATGCTTTTTTCTTCGTGAACAGGACCGCTAGCACCCCGATCACTGATCCCATCACCGAACCTAGGATCAAGGTCATCAAAACCAGTTTTGGTCCCAGGAATGCGCCGATCATGGCTGCCATCTTCACGTCGCCGAAGCCCATGCCTTCGCGCTTGCGGATTTTCTCATAGCTCCAGGCCAAAGCCCATAAGGGTAGGCTCGCAATCAAGGCTCCGATCAGCGCCTCTAACAGTGAGACGATACGCGGGTCCGGTGCCGTCCAGTGCGGGTCCAGCGGATGCGAGAAGAGGGCTACGAACAGCGCCGCAACGTCCACTGGCAGGGGCGTGAACCATGCGAAGACAAAGCCGACGAGCAGACCGCCCAGGGTGAACTCGTCCGGAAGGATGTATTCTTCAAAGTCGGTCACAATCAGATCGATCATGATCGCGGAGAAGACGCAGAACTTGAGCGCGGCTAGCGTCCATCCGAGCGTTCCGACGCATAAGGCGAAGGCGACGCCGGTGGCTAGCTCTACCAGTGGATAGCGGATCGGAATACGAATCTTGCAGTGGCGGCAGCGGCCCCGCAAAAGCAGATAACTGACGATCGGGATGTTGTCGTACCAGGCGATGGTGCCTTGCTTCAACGCCTGTTCGAATTCGACGCCTTGCTCTTCAGCGGTGATGACACAATTCGGACAAAAGGAACGCGAGGGCGACGCTACGCTCAGGTCCCGCGGGAGACGGAAGATGCAGACGTTGAGGAAGCTACCGATGAGCAGGCCGCCCAAAAACGCGAACAGGATCAGCAGCATGCGCTAAGGCCTACCCGGGCCCATGAAGCGTACCTTTGCGTACTTCACGAAATTGTAGAGTGCTGCCATGTTCGCGATCGCCAGACCCTCAACGCCATCCAGGAATCCGGCCTTCAATACATATGTTCGGAAGAATGTCCAAGGAGGTTCACAGATCAGACGTCCCCAACTAACCTGACGCTTGGCGTCGATCAACTGTTCAGCCGCCAGGGTGGTATAGCGGTCCATCGTTTTTAGATGCTCAGACAGGGAATCGCAGGTGAAGTGCAGGAGATTGCCTTCCAGCGGACCGATGGTGGAGCCAGGCTCCACTTTGATGGCCTCATGCACAAAATCGCCGACCCACTTGGCTTTCGCGCGATGGTAGAGGCGCACCTTGCGGTCGGGATACCAACCGGAGTGGCGAATCCAGCGGCCCAGATACTTCGCCAGGCGAGGCATGGTGTAGGCATCGAACTTGGGTCCATTCTTCTTGAGCTCGAGAATCTCGGCTTCTAAGCTCTCGCTGAGCGACTCGTCCGCGTCCAAAGCCAGAATCCAATCGTGCGAAGCCTTCTGTGCAGCGGCGTTCTTCTGTGCGGAGTAGCCCAGCCAGGAAAGTTCGAGGACGGTTGCTCCGAGCTGCTTCGCGATCTCGATGGTCCGGTCATTTGATCCGCTGTCGACGATCAGGATCTCGTCGGCGCAGCGCAGGCTCTCAATCGCGCGAGCTACGTTGCGCTCTTCGTTGTACGTGATGATGGTGGCGGAGATCTTCACGTTGGTTGTTCGGACTTCACTAGTTGACCAAGGGGCTGATGGGCGCGGGCGTAAAGCACAGGACCAAAATTACAAATGCGATCAGCGCCAACCACTTGCGCCCGGGACTCGATAAATTCGGCCCAACCACGCTTGGGTGCCGCATCCCGAAGAAAAAAAGAATAACCGCCCATACGTACCAACTGAAGGCCAGAAAGTGGCCCATCGGCACTAGAGCGGCCACAAGCACCCACGATAAGTACTTTGTCCGTTCGCCGAGCAGAGCATACAGAATATGACCGCCATCGAGTTGCCCGATCGGAAATAAGTTGAGTGCGGTCGCCAACAGTCCAACCCAGGCAGCCCTAGCGACCGGGTGAAGATAGATGTCGCCTGCCGGTACGCCGGGGAATTGGATTCGTTCCATCCCCTGGATAATCAGAGGCGTCCCAAAGACCAATTCTCCTCGTTCTACGATTCCGGGCACGACCTTAGACATGGAAATTCCCGCGATCAAAGGCAAAAGCAACATCGCAAACCCGGCCAAGGGTCCG
>JBDTUY010000204.1:0-8539 GCA_040007495.1 Acidobacteriota bacterium
CGCGCTGTGCTTCGCCCCCGGAGAGGGTTGTGGCGGATTGGCCAAGACGCAGGTAACCAAGGCCGACGTCGGCTAGGACCTTCAGTTTGGTGGATAGCTTGGGAGTAGCAGAGAAGAAGCTGATCGCCTCTTTGACGGTGAGTTGCAATACTTCATGGATGCTTAGCCCGTGATATTTCACGTCGAGGACGCTCTGCTTGAAGCGAGTTCCTTTGCAGTCGTCGCAGATGAGTTCCACGTCGGCCAGGAACTGCATCTCGACCGTGGCCGTGCCGTCACCCTGGCACGTCTCGCAGCGCCCGCCCGGGATGTTAAAAGAAAAATGTCCGGCGGTGTAACCGCGGCGCGAGGCCTCAGGTGTGGACGCGAATAGTTCCCGGATCACGTCGAACGCTTTGATGTAAGTGACGGGGTTGGAGCGCGGGGTGCGGCCAATGGGTGATTGGTCCACCAGTACGATCTGGGTCAGGAAGTCGGCGCCTTCTACCTTGCTGCAGGTTTGCTTCTCTGGCGGTACGCCCCAATCTTCAGGCGAAGAAGCGGAAGGTGTTGCAACATTGCGATCCATGCGCTTCTGCAACGTTTCATAGATCACATCGTGAACCATGGTGGACTTGCCCGAGCCTGAAACACCTGTCACGGCGACCATCATGTCGAGCGGGATCGTGACGTCAATTCCCTTGATGTTATTGGCGCGGATGCCGTGAAAGCGGATCGTACGCTTGGGGTGCGGCACGCGGCGAGTCTTGAGATACGAGGTCTTCAGGTCTCCGCGAAGGTATTTCGATGTCAGCGAATCGCTGCTCTTTCCGATCAGTTTCTTGAACGTTCCTTCGAAGATTACGTTGCCGCCGAGTTCGCCTGCGCCGGGGCCCATGTCGATGATGTGGTCGGCAGCGCGCATGACGTCGGGGTCGTGCTCGACTACGACGATGGTGTTGCCGAGGTCGCGCAAATCTTTCAGAATGCCCACTAATCGCGCCGTATCGCGGCTATGCAGCCCGATGGAAGGTTCGTCCAGGACATAGCAAGCGCCGACTAAACGCGAGCCCAAACAGGTTGCCAATTGAATGCGCTGCGCTTCTCCGCCGGACAGCGTTGAGGACAAGCGATCGAGTGTCAGGTACTCAAGGCCGACGTCGTTTAGGAACTTGAGGCGCTGTTGAATCTCAATCAGGATCTTGGATGCGATGGCCGATTCTTCCTTGGTCAATTCAATCGAATAGAAGAAGCGGCGGGCTTGTTCGATGTTCAGGCGGCCTACTTCGGCAAGAGTCTTGCCGCCTGCTCGAATCCACAGCGCCTCTGGACGCAAGCGCGAGCCTTCACAATCCGGGCACAGAGTATAGCCGCGGTATCGGCTCAAAAAGACGCGAACGTGGACCTTATACTTCTTGGTTTCAATGTCGCGGAAGTAAAGGCGAATGGCCTTGTGCAGTACTGCGAGTTCGAGCTCACCCAGGTCGCAGACAGGCACGCTCATGCGGACCTTGCCCTTGTAATCCTGTTTGAAATCGACCTGGTACCCCGAGTGCATGGGCTTCGTCCAGGGGTCGACTGCGCCTTGCTGAATGGACAAAGACCGGTTAGGGATCACGAGGTTCATGTCGTAATCGATGGTATTGCCGAAGCCCTGACAGCGTTTGCAGGCTCCGAATGGGCTGTTGAAACTGAACAACGCCGGTTCAGGTTCTACGAATTCCTTGCCGCAGGTTTTGCAGGTGAACTTTTCGTCGAAGCGAATCTGCTCGCCTCCTCCAGAAGGTTCAAAGATCGCCTCAGCACCTTCGCGGTAGCAGATTTCGACCGTATCAACCAAGCGCTGGCGCATGGTTGAGGAGATCGCCAAGCGGTCCACGAGCACGAACAGGGGTTTGCTGAAGTCGATGTCGAGGAGAGACTCGGGAGTGGAGAACTCGAATACCTTGCCGCCCTGATAGAGGCGGGTGAAGCCGCGCTGGCGCAAATCGAGAAGTTTCTGGCGCAAGGCATCGTCGGTTACCTCCGCCACCTGGTCCGCGAGTCTGACCGGAAATAGTGCGTACCAACGGGAGCCTGCGGGGTGCGCCATCATCTTGATCGCGACTTGATCTACGGTGTCGCGTTGGACATAGGTCCCGCAGTTGGGACAGAAGGTGCGACCGGCGCGAGCCCACAAAAGTCGTAGGAAGTCGTACAACTCGGTAGCCGTCGCCACGGTCGAACGAGGATTGCGAGTGGTGTTCTTTTGGCGGATGGCGACCGGAGGAGCGATGCCCTCAATCTCGTCCACGTCCGGCTTTTCCATGCGCTCCAGGAATTGGCGGGCATATGCTGACAGCGATTCTACATAGCGGCGCTGGCCTTCGGCGTAGATGGTATCGAACGCGAGCGACGACTTGCCGGAACCCGACACGCCGGTGACGACCGTCAATTTGTCATGCGGGATCTCAAGCGAGACATTCTTGAGATTGTGCACACGAGCACCGCGAATGCGAATAGTTTCGTTCAAGTGTATTTGGGCGGAGGAGCGACCTTCCTCTAGTATAGAAAATTGGACCAAGCAGCCATTCGGAAAAAGCTCGGGATCTGGTTTGACGCGAACCAGAGGGATCTGCCGTGGAGACGGACGCGCGACCCGTATGCGATCTGGATCTCAGAGATTATGCTGCAGCAGACGCGGGTAGCGGCTGTAATTCCATACTACGAGAGATTCCTGACGCGATTTCCCGATGCAAGCGCGCTTGCAGAGGCATCCGAAGTTGACGTCCTGAACATGTGGGCTGGGTTGGGCTACTACTCTCGGGCTCGGAATCTGCAGAAGGCGGCGGGGCAGGTGGTCGCGGCGGGAAGCTTCCCGAGCACGTTAGAAGGACTGCTGCAATTGGCAGGCATCGGAAGTTACACGGCGGCTGCAGTTGGAAGTATTGCGTTTGGATTACCGCATCCTTCAGTGGATGGCAACGTGCGGCGGGTAGTGATGCGGTTGGCTGGCGATGCTGGGATTGATGTTGACGCTGTGGCGGGTTCGCTGATCGATCCACGCAATCCTGGACGGTCCAATCAGGCTCTCATGGAACTGGGCGCTATTGTGTGCATTCCAGGAGAACCCAAATGCGCGGAGTGTCCGTTGAAACGATACTGTGCCGCGCAGCGTCTTGGAATCCAGAAGCAGTTGCCTCCTCCCAAGGTCAAAGCTGCGACGCTGCAGAAAGCTCGCACGCTAGTTGTCATCCGGCGGAGAGATAAATTATTGCTGGTCCCGAGTCCGAGGGTCGCGGGTTTTTGGGATTTGCCGGAACCGTTTGAGGGCGTGAAGTTGGGTGCGAAGGTGGGGATGTTCCGGCACGCGATTACCAATAGTCAATATAGCTTTGAGGTCCGCGAAGGTCGAGTGGATCAGAAATTGGTGATGGGAATTGCGAGTGCACGGTGGTTTTCTCGCAAAGATTTGGAGAAATATCCCCTTAGTACCGCGTCCAAAAAGGCGTTGCAGTGTTTAGAGTCTATTGAATAGGGTCACGAAACGGGGGAAACGCGAAGTGCGAAATAGAACTTTAACTGCTTTATTGGCGGTTGCTATTGGGTGTTTCCCCGGCCTCTTGTTGGCACATAAGAATGGTGCCGATCCGCGGCACACGGCAGCACCGGGTGATGCCGACCAGTTTGCATGCGCTACGGCTGGCTGCCATACCTCTTTTACAACCACTGGCAAGGGAGGTCCTTTGAACTTCTACGGAGGAAGCGTCGCGGCTACATTTTCTGAAGGATCCACGTACACTCCCGGCGGAGATCCGATTACGATCCTGGTGCACGTAAAGGATCCGACGAATACTCAGTACGGCTTTCAGATGACGGCAAGGCCGGAGAGTAACGCTTCGCATGGCCAAGCTGGATCGTTCACCCCGGGGGATGGATCATTCATCCTGTGCGACAACGACTCTCCTCGACCGACGTTTGGCTCTTCGGCCGGAAAGTGTCCTACAGCAGGAGGTTTTGATCCGATTGAATTTGTGGACCACTCTACTCCTTCAACTTCGACCTGGAGCTTCAAGTGGACTCCGCCGACGACTGATATCGGTACCGTCCACTTTTACCTGGCGGGCAACGCTGTGAATGGAAATGTATCGTCCGACTCCGGTGATCATGTGTATATCGCCGATTATCAGCTGATGCCGCTAAGTGCATGCTCGACGGTTACGCCGTCTCTGACGGGAGTTGTAACGCCCATCGGGTTCGGGGCCCGGCGCGATTTTTCGCCCGGTACCTGGCTTGAAGTATATGGGGCCAACATATCTACAATTACAGCGGGGAAGAGCTGGCTAGGCGCAGATTTCGCGGAGGCCAATGCGCCCACAAACCTGGATCGTGTCACGGTGCAAATCAACGGCAAGCCTGCGTTCACGAGTTACGAAAATCCAGGACAAGTCAATGTTCAAGCTCCTGCGGATTCAGCCAATGGGCCGGTTCAGGTTACCGTGACCAACTGCGGTAAGACCAGCAATGCGATAACGCTGAACGAGGTTCCGGTGGCCCCGGCGATTCTTGCGCCACTAAGTTTTGTGGTTGGCGGACATCAGTTGATCGGGGCAACTCTGACGGATCTTAGGACGTTCGTCGGCGTGATTCCTGGGATTCCTTCGCGCGGTGTGAAGCCGGGTGAGACGATCATCACTTACGGAGTCGGATTCGGAGATGTGACCCCGGCAGTTGCGCCGGGTGTGATTGCGTTGGTGCAGAATAGGTTGGTTGCGCCATTGACAGTTACGATCGGCGGCGTGCCAGTCCCAAGTGCGAGCATCGGCTACGCCGGATTGTCGCCGGGTTACGTGGGGTTGTATCAATTCAATCTTGTAGTGCCGGACGTTCCGGACGGCGATCAGCCGATCACTTTTCAGGTTGGCAGCGCGAGCATCAATCAACCCACAATGTATCTGTCGGTGAAGCGCTAGACGCCGCGAACATCTCCCCACAGGTCCACGTGAAGACGAGGGCTGTAGCGGTAGCCTGAACGCTTGACGATTTCCGCCAGCCAGCGTCCGCGCTCGCGCACGACTTCGGCGTTGGTGCCTTCCGGCATCAGCAGAACGCGGTCGTGGTTAGCGCAGGTTTCGGCTACTATCTGATCAATTTCAGGAAGGTCGTCCGGGGAACTGACGACGAACTTCAATTGATAGTTGTAGTTTGTCATCAACTGCTTCAGGATCTGCGGCTGGTAGCGAAGAGCGTTGTGACGATCGGCCCACTTGCCTCCCTCGCGTTCGACTGGAGTCGAGTTTGCGAGCTTGGGGCTGATACTCATGAGGTCGCAAGCAACAGGCTGCCATACGGTTCCCGCCGTCTCGATGGTCACGTGCAAGCCGAGCGTTCGTAGTTCTTTCGTGAGATCGACGACTGCCGGGAATAGCATCGGTTCGCCACCGGTGACCACTACGTGGGCGCAATGGAACTGTTCCACGCTGTCTACGATCTGATCGAGGCTCATCTCCGGACCCTCGGGAGTCCACGAGGTGTAGGGGGTGTCGCACCATGTACAGCGGAGGTTGCACCCGGAAGTGCGAACGAAAACGCTGGGCACGCCGACCAGTGTCCCTTCGCCTTGAATGGAATGGAAGATCTCAGCGATTCTCATAAAACATAACCCCGCGCTCACGCAGGGGGCTTGGCTCCCAGAAGGTTCTACACTGCATAGAGAACTGGATCGATGAGTCCCGCTTCGTGGAAACCCTTTAACCGTAGCAGGCACGAATCGCAGTGACCGCACGAACGGCCCTCTGCGTCTGGATCGTAGCAGCTATGCGTTAGTCCGAACTCAACGCCGACCTCCACGCCTAATCGAATAATTCCGGCCTTATCCAGTTTAGAAAGCGGCGTATGGATGTGAAGTTTCGTGCGTTGTTCCACACCGGATTTGGTTGCAAGGTTGGCCATCGCCTCGAACGCGGCGATGAATTCGGGGCGGCAGTCCGGGTAGCCTGAGTAATCGATAGCGTTCACGCCGATGAAGACGTCGGACGCTTCCAGCACCTCGGCCCAGGCCATGGCGTAGGCCAGGAAAATCGTGTTGCGAGCCGGAACGTAGGTGATCGGAATGCCTGTTTGAAGCTCGGCTACGGCGTCATGTTTCGGGACGGCTATGTCGGCAGTCAGCGCGCTGCCGCCGAACATGCGAAGGTCGATCTGAGCGGTTTTGTGCTGGACGGTCCCCATTTTCCGTGCGACTCGTGCTGCTGCGTCCAGTTCCACACGATGCCGTTGGCCATAATCAAAGGAGAGCGCGTAGCAATCAAAACCATCGCGCTTTGCGACTCCGAGGCAGGTGGCGGAATCGAGGCCTCCGCTCAATAGACATACGGACCTTTTGGTGTGAGGAGTCATGGGCGGAAACCCCATTCTAGCGTGATGGTCGGCTGCAGAAATACGCCCAGGTCCCGCTTGTTACAGTAGTGTATTGTCTCGAGTCAGTATTTCCTCTAACGCTTCGGAGCGTGGCGTCCAATGGACCCAATTGTATTTGGGTTTGGGCTTCACTTCGCTTGCGACCTTGATTCTTGAGTTATCTCTCACTCGGTTGTTCTCGGTCGTTTTCTTCTACCATTTCGCATTTCTCGCTATTTCGTTGGCGCTTTTCGGGTTGGGTGCTGGAGGCGTGTTTTCGTACGTGATCGCGGCGCGGAAGACCAATCTTTCCGCTGAGCTCGGACGGCTGACCTTCTTGAACGGTATCGCGGTCGTACTGCTGTTGTGGTTCATCCTGACCCGGCATGGCGACATGGATTTCCTGATGCTGGCCACTGTATATGTCGGTAGCGCCGTTCCGTTCTTCTTTGCTGGAGCCGTAGTATCGCTGGCGATCGGGGAAGCGATTGATCGCATCGACCGTGCCTACTTCTGGGATCTAACCGGAGCAGCTGCCGGTTGTTTGTTATTGATCCCGTTTCTGGAGTTGTTCGAGGGACCGAATACGGTAATCGCAGCTGGCGTGATCTACAGCGTAGCCTCTGCGATTTGGTTTAACCGTGCCGGGGAGTTCCAGCTCCGAGCGGTCGCTGTTTTGATGGGGCTGTTGCTGGTTGCGCTCATGATCGTCAACGGGGCCAGCCATATCTTCGACGTCCGTTGGGCCAAGGGCGAGCGGCTACCCGAAGAGAAGTTCTCCAAGTGGAACAGTTTTTCGCGTGTGGGCCTCAGCCGAATTACAACCGCGAGCGGTGGCGGTTATTGGGATATTCGCATCGATGCCGACGCCGCTACTGGCATCCCGGAAATCGATTGGGACAAGGGCTTGAACGACAAGGAACGGCGCGAACTATTGAATCGCGGTGCAGGCTTTCCATATTTGTTGCGCCCATCGGCCAAGACCTTGATCATCGGCGCTGGCGGAGGCTATGACGTCGCGCGTGCACTGGGCTCCGGGAGCCGCGATGTAACTGCGGTAGAGATCAATCCGATCATCGCCAATAGCATCATGCGCGGCCAGATGCGAAAGGAAAGTCATGGGTTGTATGAACGCCCTGAAGTCCGGGTGTTTGTCGAAGACGGCCGATCGTTCGTGCGCCGCAGCGCCGAGAAATATCAAGTGGTGCAAGCGACGCTGGTGGACACTTGGGCGTCTACGGCCGCTGGTGCATTCGCGTTGTCGGAAAATAATCTGTACACCTCCGATGCCTTTCGCGACTATCTTTCGCATCTGACGGACGATGGTGTGTTGGCCTTTAGCCGATGGGGTTTCGACCCGCCTCGTGAATCGCTGAGAGTGGTGTCACTAGGGATGGATGCGCTTTCGCAGTTGGGAGAGCGCGATGCTAGTCGTCATGTGATGGTGGTGCGTGAACGGGCGGAAAATATCGATGGCTGGGGTGCGTTGGATACAATTCTAATTACTCGAAAGCCGCTGTCTGATGCCGATGTCGCGCGGGCGAGAGAAGTCATTGCAGATGCAGGGCTTGAGACTCTGTATTTGCCTGGCGATCCCGTCAAGAATGCATTTGGACAAATGCTGACTGCGGCTGATCCCTTAGCGTTTTGGAAACAGTATCGGTACGATGTTTCGCCGGTTTCCGATGACCGGCCATTTTTCTTTTATACGGTGCAGCCCGGTGATTTGTGGAATTTCCTGCGGAGCGCGAATAGTCAATCCGCCGATTACAAGGTCAATCGCGCAGTGCCTCTGCTGTTTGGACTGATGGTCGTCTGCGCGGCGGCGACGCTGTTGGTCATGATCTTGCCCCGACTATTGCTGGGCAGTCGCTTGCCACGAAAAGCGGGTGTGCCGATGTTCCTGCTGTACTTTGTCTGCTTGGGCGCGGGCTACATTCTGATCCAAATGGCTCTGATTCAGAAGTTCATGCTGCTGTTGGGCAGACCGACCTACGCATTGATTGTGATCGTATTTTCCATGCTGGTGGCTAGCGGCGCGGGTAGTTTCGTTAGCCGCAAGGTTGTTCCGGATGGCGAGAGCAGTGACACGAGATTGAAGTACCTATTGGTCGCAATTGCAGGTGCGATTGCACTTCTTGCGTTTGCGATACCGTCGATTGTGCAGTTGGCGGCGACTTGG
>JBDTUY010000205.1:0-8520 GCA_040007495.1 Acidobacteriota bacterium
TCATAGCGGCGCTCGCAAATCGGCGTTCGGCTGAGAAGTTCACGCCGATCTCGACCGGTGAGCTTGCTACATGGCTGCACTACGCAACCTCAGTCCAGGCGGTTAATTCAGAAGATCCGAATCGGCAGCGCCGGTACGTGGCGTCGTTTGGTGCCTTGCATCCGGCGCACATCGTTGTGGGGAGTCCGAACGGTACGTGGAATGCCTATGTACCGGAGAGACACGCGTTGGGCGACCTCCACGTCGACCCAGTCACAGCAACGGCACTGCGCGCGAAGGCTCAACAATGCTTTCAGACCGACGATGCGACCCTCGTCGCACTGATTGGCGATTTCGATCTCGCCGCTCACTACTACCTGAACCCGCTCTCGCTCATGCTTCGAGACGCAGGCGTCCTGTTTGGGCATGCGGCTCTTGTAGCGTCGGCGCTTGGACTCGGCTTCAGAATCCTGGGAAGCACGGGGAGCCCTCTTGTCGAGCGTTTGGTGATGGACTTGCCGTTTAGGCCAGTTGCAACTGGCCTTGCCTGGATAGGCGGCTCGTCCGCGGCTTGAGTGCCTGATCCGCGTTGTCAGACTGTCCGAAAAGGCCAGCAACAAGTCGGGGACTGGTCCGCATCTTATGCCAGATCAGCGAATCCAGATTGGCGGCGGGCACCTCCATGGCCGTGGCGAGATCGAGGAATCGCCGCTCCATCCCCACGTAATGCTGCTCTACCCGGTCGATGGTAGAGAACAGTCCCATTAGCTGACCTGCGCGGATCACATGGATGTCAAGGATTGCTACCTCGTTCGACCCAAGCCAATTTCGAACGATCCACGAAGCCGTCTTAGGGCCGATCCCCGGAAGTTGGAGCAGATGGTCTCGCAGGGCGCGAGGCGAGTCCAGCGGCGCGGGTTGCTCTTTGAGGATCTTGAGCGCGCCGGATACATAGCGAGCCTTCTGCGACCAGAACCGATAGACAATATCGCGGCCTTCCAGCATGAGTGGCTGCCGCAGGTTTTCGGAAAGCATCTCGACGCTTGGAGCGGACCCGGCGATCAGGCCTTGGTCGCGCAACCGTTGGAAGGCAGCCACTCCCACCTCGGCAGGAATGCCGTGGCCGCCCAGCAGACAAGCCACAACCTCCTCCTCGAAGGTCCGACCGAGACGGTGACACCGGTTTGGAAAGCCGTCCTCGTGCATCCAATACTGCGTCATCCAATACGCAGCAGTGAAAAGCTCGTCTGGCCGACCCCATGGTACGCCCGCGACCGCGCACACCTCGGGCGGTGGTATGGGCCGCTCGACGACGTCATCACCTTTAAGGAAGTAAAAGACCTGCATGGCCCTCCTCTTCCCGGAGATGATCGTCCAGCCACTCCGACAAGAGACGCTGCTCTGGCGCAGTGAGCGTGGAAATTCGTTGCTGGAGCCTTTGAAGGCGACGTTTGATCGTTTGGCGCTCGCGGAAGTTCTGGCCGAGGTGCCGGGCGTCATGTAGCCGGGCCGGGGGTTCGAAGTTGAACCAGAGCTTTTCCTGACGAATTCCGTCATGTGCTTTCGCCGAATACGTCTGGGAATTCCAGCCGCAAAGGAATTGATCATACAACTCGGAGGGGTAGCCCGACAGAACGACTCGGCAAGGCAGCTTCTGCAACGTCTCAAGCAGCTGTACGTGATCGCTTTCACGGTAATCGTGCCTGTAGACCCGCGCCCGCCGCCGCGTGCTCGGGAGATACGGTGGGTCGCAGTACACCAATTCGTCTCCGGCGAGACGTTGAGACGCGAGGAACTCTACCGCATCAGCCTCAACATAAGAAGCAAGCAACGGGAAAAGATGCTGCCAACTCCGTATGACCGCAGCGTCTCGGTCGACGCCGATGCTCGTCCGCGCAGGCTTCTTGTGCCGAAGGACCGCGCCACCGCCCAAGTGCGTTTCGATATAGGTAGCGTGTGGCGGAAGGACGTTGATGATGTGCTGATAGCACTTACCTTTGCCACCCGGGTACCGCATGGAACGATCATCGTCATTTCCGGCGATGATGTCAAGCGATTTCGGTGCGCGAGGGCGAGTTTAAGAATCGAGTCTTACGTAATCCCCAGAGCCTTGTTCGCGGCCACATGGGCGTCACCGTAAAAAATCGGGTCCAACCTCTCCGCCACGTCGCCTGACACTTCCAGAAACTGCCGCCGATTCTCAATCGGAATCAGGGCGCGCCGGGCACCGTTCTCCATCGCGAGCTGGCACGGTTCCACTAATGTCCGAACTCCTTTGATGTTCCCCTGAATGCTGATGTCGCCGAGGATTACCAGCGCCGCCTGCACCGGCAGCCGTTTCACGGCCGAGATGATCGCCACGATCAGGGCAAGGCCGCACTCACACGAAACCCTGTTCTCTAGCAAATCGATGGCCTCGACGTGGAAGTCCGTGGTGTCGAAATCGTGGCCGATCCCGAAGCGAACCTTGTTTGCATGCAGGTAGCCGAACGCGCGATGAATGGATTCTTTCATCAGGCCGTCGATTCCTCCCGCCAGTTTCAATTTCCCCGATCCTGACGCGCAGCCTACTTCGAGGCGGGACAGGCCCACCTTACCCTGATCGTCCACCGAAGCCGCATAAACGCTGCCAGGCTCCATCGGGTCAGTCGCAATCAGATTGCGGCCACCCTCCTCCGGTACCCCCACGTATCTCTCTTCCCCCGTCTCTCGCTCGATGTACGAAAAAGACGTCTGGAAGAACTCGAAAGAACCCATCTTCTTCAATTGCTCTTTTACCCGCCGCCGCCCTTCGAGTGCCAGTTCGAGGAGTTCGCGTAGGTCGCCCTGCGACACCTTGCCGTGTGGGTGAATCAGTTTAATTAGACCGGCGACAGTTTTTCGAACAGCTTTCACGTCGCGGCTCTTCAGTTGCGATCCGAGACCGAAGTGGTGATCGATGGCCTCCGTGAAATTGTGGCGGCGCAGTTCCCGGAGCGCTTCGGCCAGGTAGTCCACGACGAAACCGTAGCCCATCGTGAACATCGCGATCTGCATTTTCGGGATTTCCCAACCGGGGATGTAGTAGTGAATCCGATCCAGAAAGGCCATATCCTCTCTGATCACTTCGGGCAAGGGTGTGAACAAGTGAGACGAACGAACCATTACGTCAACCGGCTGATTGGTGTTGCCAAACATTGCGATGGAGGCTGTGCCACTAAGTTGCTCCTTGCCGCGCGCGAAAGTCCCGCTCTCGCAGTAAGTCTTCAGGGTGGTAACGACCTCCTTCGGCATCTTCTGCAAATCCGCAACTTCATCGAACGCGACGGCGTCCCACAAGCCCACCAGGCCAATGCGGCTCGTGGCGATGTTGTAGAACAGGTTCGCGACCGTGGTCGGACCCGTCAACAGAATTCCGTATGGGGAAAGCTGCTGATACCCAAAGCTCTTGCCGGTTTCGCGCGGCCCCAGTTCAATCAGGTTGTAATTCGGCTCCGCTAACGGCACCAGGCGCAACAGGTAGAGCAGCTTCAGTCGCTTTTCCATACCTGCGGGTTCCAGACCAATCGTTCGAATCAGCAAGTCGATCCACTCGTCTGTCGTGAATTGCTCTCGCCCGCGGTTGTACTCTGGCAGATCAAACGCCGCGATCTGGATGGGCCGCAGTTCCTCAATCCAGAACGGGCTCCGTTTCCCCGAGGCCTGGTCGTCGTACTGGTGGCGAAGTTCGACCTCGCACCAAACACCATCCACCAACAACCGGTCGAACTCGCGGACGTAGCGGTCGGGCACATGCACGAACTTGTGGCCGAAATTCACGATCTCCGCCCAGTACTTGTCATCGTCGGACAAGTAGCGGACCTTCACTTTGTCAATCAGCTTATAGCGGCCCTTCTCTTTCACAAGCGACTGAATCCGGTTCGCTTCATCGGGCCGCACAAAGTTTTCGGCCAGCGTTGAGTTCACGATTCTCAGCCCCGCCTGCACCGCCAGGGGATCGTCCGTCGCACAATATTTACCCAGCAGATACTCCAGGACGTAAACCGGCACGGTGGAGCCGAACTTCAGCTTGCGCACGAGTTCTTTGCGGACCACTTTCCCGGCAAATACCTGGCTGATCTTTCTGTCCAACATATCGACTGCGTCCGCGTCAGATGGCAATCGACACCTCCACGTTTTCGATCTTCTTCAGCTCGACGCCAGTCGCCGCATCCACAACGTGAATACTGACGACTCCTCGCGCGGGCGCCTTGTCAGTCAGCATCAAAGCAACCGTGTTCGCCTCGGTGGTCGCGGAGTCGCCTTCGCTCGACCGCAACGCCACAGAACCCGTCGACTCCTGGAACCCATATGACCCGCTTACGGGAATTGCACAAACCTCGCCCGCCGCACGCACCTCTACCCGCACTGTGGGCCAAGCCTCGGCGAACAGCCCCTCCGAGTGCGCCTGCATGCGGACACTCAGGAAGCGCGTTGTAACCTTGGCGCTTCCCAATGCCAGATTCCACGCGAGCTTTCTCAGCGCTTTCGAACTGCCCACCATCTTCGGCGTCACCACGACCACCGGCAACAGAATCTCCTGTGGAGACAGACCCCCATGGAAATACGCCGTCGGCCCCGATGTTCGGAAACCGGCAAGGTTCCATGGCACTGCCATTTCCAGATCCGAGGCAGCACCGAAGCGGGACACCTCCGTCAATAGATAGTTCTCGCTGGCGGCGGCACCTTGACCAGCCCAGACACGCCGATGAATCAGGGCCGTCTTGCCGCCTGGTGGATCGATCTTTTCGGACTCGGCCAACTCCTCGCCGTAGAGGTAGCCATGGTCGGCTGCGATAACGAAATGTTCCACGCCTTCCTCTGCCAGCTTCCGAATGGCCAGACCCAAGTGCGTCAGCACGCGTTCCATATGCTCTCGCGCTACGGTCATCTCGTCCTCGCCGCTCTGGTCTATTTCGCGCGATGTGACAAAAATCAGGGCTGATCCATCGCCCAGATCCTTGAGCTTCCGCCTGAAATTGCGCGGATCTTCCAGCCTTAGATCGACCACCGGAACTCCCGCCCTATCCTTCAGGTAAGAGATTCGGTCCTGGCGATTCCTGAGCACTTGCCCGTGCAGGCTCACTTGCAGCTTTGTGGTCCCGCCAACGCGTAAACCACTCGCCGCCGACGGCAACAGGGCCGCCATGCCAATCTCGGTAATGCTCGGCGCGGTCCCAATTGCCAACTCGATCCGTGATGTGAAATCCGTGCCGAGAACCTCAGGCAGTTCCCGCGCCAACTCCCACCGAAGGGCATCTACGAGGATGTAGGCGAGGCGCCGGTTCTTTGCGATTTCCGGGGCGACAAACCGATCAAAGATTTCCGTCTGCCGCGTATGGCCGGTAATTGCGAAGCCTTCGGATCTCCACGCTCGGACAAAGCGCTCCGCTAAGGCCCCGGAAACCTCCTGGTGCTGGCGACGTGCCGTGTGGACAAGATGCTCAACTTCTTCGGCGGGGTTCGCCAGTGCGAACTCCAGGCTCGTGGCGCGGCGTTCCAACCGGCGGTGCAAGGTGTCCAGTTCAGCCCAGTTTGCGACGCCTATGTAGTGATCAATCAGTTCTCCAGCGGAAAGGGCACGCGCGCCAAGGCCTTTTTCAATTTCGCGAGCGCGTCCCATCAGGCGGCCGGCCTGCCCTACCAGCGTCCACTCAGCTTGCAGCTCCGCATCCTGTTCTGCCCAGAATCCCCTTTGCCGTCTCTCCGCAATTTCGGCGGCGGACGGATCGGATTCGAGCCGCAGGGCCACTCGCCGCAACAGTCGCCGTTCCAATGACAGGAATGTTTCCATCCGTTCCAGCGCCGGGTCGGTGAATACGATGGAGTCGAGATGAAGCCCTTTCTCGACGGCAGAGGCCATGGCTGGATAAGCAGCCGCGATGTCGCGCCGATTCCGCCATTCCTGCGCCAACCCAGCGGCCCGACCAGCCGCCACCGGGCTCGCCGCCGGTGTCGCGTTCCGCAAAGCTTCGGGAAGGGCCTGACCGAGCGTGGCGAATAATTCGCAAGTGAGAGCCTGACGAGCGAGGGCCGCCCGAAGACCACCGGCGGATACTCCTGGGTCGAACGTCATTTCATACTGCGTGCCGAGTACCTTCGCCCAATCGGTCAAGCCATTCCGCGACGCTAATTCCGCGTCACGCTCCGGTCTTGCCAGAAAATCGAGAGCGGCTTCATCAATCAGTGCGGTGCCGAAATGGACGGCCAGTGCAGTAGGCAGGGAATTGCTCCCGCCCTCCAGTGCCAACTCCTCCAGTTCGGCCAGCGTCAACCCACCCTGTTCGATCTGCCGCTCCAGGTCTTCCAGTCGCACCTCGGCCACGCGGCCCTTCAGCGCGGCCCGCGCCACTACCGCCAGCCTCGTGTTGCGATTGCCTGGAACTCTCGGACGGAGACAGACGCCCAACGCCAGCATCTCAGCCAGCGGCTCCTGTGCCTGCTCCCAAGAGATCGGCAGATAGACGAGCAGCTTCGGAGGATCGAGACCCCGAAGAAAGGGTTCCGCTTCGAGCCGCAGCTTGTAGAAGCTGCCATCGAATACCAGAAGATGGTCTTGGCCAGCGCGGAGGTTGCGGACCACCGCTTCATAGTGCTGCTCCGGGTCGAACCACAGAACCAGCCCGCAGTCGCGGACGTATTCGCCGACCAGCTTCTCGATTGCTTCGCTGATCACCCCCATATCTGGCTACTCCAGTCCATGTGCGATCCTGTAGCTCTTGTTGTCTTTACAGGCCGCCAGTGTTTCGCGCGGCCAATATCGCATCGCTGTTTTGGCCCACGGATACTCTCCCTCTTTGAGCGCCTTCCATGACTTGCTCAGATCGAGTTTGGCATCGGCCCTCTTCCATGCAGGGGTCAACCGGTAGAGCGGCGCGGCGTTGAGCAACACTCCATCGTCAAACTCCGGTACCCAACGGGCGGTCGCGGACTGGCCGTCGGTTCTTGTGATCGGCTCATTGTTGGTCTCGTCAATCGCTTTGTGGAAAGCTTCGAGGTCGCTAAGTTCCTCCGCCGCTTCCTGCGCTTTCCGCTTCCATTGGGCCTTCTCTCGACCTTCCGTAGTGAGTTCCTTCTGTTTTGCGTGATCTAACTGATCATGAAGCTGGAAGACCGCCGACGCGCCTTTGCTCGGCACGAAGGAAACCATTCGTCTCGCCGAGAAGTTGGGGCTGGCAGCCGCTGTGATTCGCAATTCACTGCTCACTTACCTGACGGGCCTCGGGCGGACTGTGCTGAGCTACGACCCGATGAAGTTCATTGCGCGGGATGATCTTCTGAGATCGAGCATTCCGCCAGGCACTCCCCAGCCGGATTGGCTGGCCGTTCGTCTGCTGTATGAGCTTGCGATCCGTCCGATCTACTTCTACAAGCAGAAGCCCGTGATCGCGGCAATCATGGACGTGCGCACCACGCTCCTGGTGGAGCGGAAAGTATCTGAATTGATCGCCGCCGGCTTCTCGCTGGAGGGACACTACGTTGGCAGACGGGTATCGGGCAACGATCCCCGGATTGCACCACACACGAAACTGGTGGGCCGAGTCACGTCGGTGGACGGATCGTTACTGAAATTGACCGATTCACCCGACATGGTCGAATCCGTCGAGGCCAGCGAGGTCTAGTTGGAAAACCGCTTCGTAAGCTCGCTGGACCCCGACGAAGATGCCTGCCCCGTTTCGATTGTGGGAGAGAAACCCCATCCGGGAGAGAGATGATTGTCACCGAAATAACAGCTTCAGCCGAAATTGAATTTCGGGACGCTGTGCTATCAGAGTTCTTGAAACCCGAATTGCCGGCCCCAGTAACCCTTTTGCGTCATGCTCAGCGTTATCTTGTCAAAGTCTTTGATGCTCACGCCGAGCACTATTTCAACCAAATACCCGCTGGTCAAGACTTTTATACTCGCGTGGAGGCTCTCATCGAATACGTACCCAGAGTGTTCTTTGGAAATTTTGGGTGTCCCTGGGCCAGGACCATAGAGCACGCGATGCTAGGTCTGGTTGATCATACGGACGGTCCACATCCATGCGAAAAGGAAATACTAGATCGTTACTTAGACGTCGAAGGACAACTCTTCGTAAAGTACGCCCTCGTGACGCGCGCGGGATTTTGGCATGCCAGGGCGAGCGCTGGGCAGGATAAGAATGTGGCATCTCCCGCGGTTGAAGGGAAGAAGCGCGGACGACCCTCGAAAATGTCGGATGATTTGAAACGTGAAGCCTTGAAGCAGAAGGGTAATCGCCCCCGCGCCTGCATTCTCTACGGGACAAAATTCCCTACGCCCCAACAGGTGAAAAACGTTTCAACGATCCTCCGCCACTTCCGAACGACTCACCCGGATGAATAAATAGACCGTTTTTCGGTACCGAAGGAGATTTTTTCAGCGGCTTAATTCATCCAAAGTGCAATTACAGTAGCTGTAATGAATCTCCGTTCTCATCGCATTGCCCTCAGGATTTCGCAAAGTCAACTAGTGGGCTGTCCTTGAGTAACCGATAGCGGAAGATTTTCGCCTTATATTTA
>JBDTUY010000206.1:0-8515 GCA_040007495.1 Acidobacteriota bacterium
TGTTCGCAAACGCATTCCGGCGTGGTAGCGATGGCTCAGGGACAGCCCACTAGTATAATGGATTTCGTCCTGGCTTGTCCGCGTTAACTAGAGGAGGACGCTATTCTGGTGCTCAATCGAATCTGCAACCTAATGATTAAGAGCCATTGCTTGCTCCCGCTACTACGCCTGTTGGAGGTTCGGAGCAATGAACCAGACCAATTGGGGTAATCGAAGACCTCGTGGTCGCGTGTCTGGATACTAAGTGTCGATTGATCGATCCACAGAAAGTCGTTTCTCCCCGGTAAATCGCGAAGAGTTGAGCTATCGTTTTGTACCCAACCGAGCTACTCTACGGCAGCGAGAAAACATACACCGCGTTCACCTTGGTTACCTTACTGCCTGTCAGCGTATTCATCGAAGTACTGACTAACGAATTCCCAGTGCTGACGGCGACGCACTGTTTGCCCTTGACGGAGAAGGTGATCGGGCAGCCCGAGACCTCCGACCCTAGGTTGACGTCCCACAGGATCTTGCCGTTTTGCTGATCGAAAGCGCGGAAGTGTCCGACGGTATCGCCCGTGAAGATGAGACCTCCTCCGGTAGCGACTGAGGACATCATTCCCGCGCGTTGATCGTAGCGCCACAGAGTTTTGCCGGTTTCCGCGGAGATCGCCAAACAGACTGCCGGCGTTGTCGGTGCCTGGAGTGATCAGCCCCTTTGCGTTGAACGCATACGCGGTGGTGTGATTCGCAATGCTGGTCACATCCATGCAAGCATTCTGCAGCCCGTAATACATAGTGTTAGTGAGGGGGCTATAGGCTCCTGCCGGAAAATCTTTGCCGCCATTGGTGCCGGGACAGACGCGGCGCGTTTGCCCGTCTTCCGTAAACGTGGTGTCAGGATTCACCGTTACCTTCCCCGTCGCGCCGTCGATTTTCGAGACGACGTTCTGAAATACAGTGGGCCGTGCCCATAGAAACTCCCCGGTTTTGCGGTCGAGCGTGTAAGATAATGCCGGTCTTGCCGGGAATGCCGGTCAGGACCTTGCGCACTTCGCCGGGGCGGACTTTGGGATTGATCCATGCGACTTGCGACGCGTCGGGCGCAACGGCGGTGTCGATCAAGAGGCGTTCAAACGGATGGTCAAGATCCCAGTGATCGACGATGTGTTGGTAATACCAAACGATCTCGCCCGTATCCGCATTCAGAGCAAAGGTGGAGTTGTGATACAGGTACTGCTTGTCATTGCCGTCGGGCATGTACTTGGGCGCGGTGATATAATTCCCCCATGCTAAGGGTCTGGAAACTCTTTTCGAGCTTGGCCGCGATGACCATCCTTGCGGCGGTTATGGTCCCTCAAACTCCCCTTGATGCCCAAGGCAAAGGCGGAGCCAAGAGTGTCCCCAAGAATCTCAAGGTTCTGACGCCGGAGACCTTTATGGCACAGATGCAGAACTTCCCGGTCGCGCTGGGCGTCGAGAGCCAGGGAGGCTGCAACTTTTGCCACGAGGCGGATCGCTCACTCGACACCAAACCAACGAAGGTCAAAGCCCGCCAGATGATTGAGATGGTAGCCGAGATCAATACGAAGTTCGGCGACGAGAAGGAACACGTCACTTGCTGGACCTGTCATAACGGCTCAACCAAGCCGGAGATTGACAGAATACCCCAATAGGGCAAAAAGCTTTCGCGACCCGCGCGTGAATCAGTTCCCCAAGCTCATCCGCGCTACGGGTTTCGGCAGAAAGCACGCATAGTTACTGAGAGCAGACTTCCGGCGACAAGTTGATGCCGGATGATGGACGACGGGCGGCGATCCGCCCGGACCAGGCTCGGCCGAGTCGCATGCAAGGCTTCTCAATCAGGTGGTAGCTTGCGTACGCGCACAGGAAGGTCAGCGCGATGTTGACGGGAAGGTGCTGGAACCATCTGGTTGGCTCCCATCCAGGGGCCAGAAATAATTGCTGCCACAGATACAAGCTATACGACATTCGCCCGATGAACCGCGCCGCGCGATGTTCCAGCAAGTGGCTGATGCCCCAGGCTGGATGAAGCAGGGTCAGGATCAGCAATATCGGGAAGAACATCGCGAGCCAGATGGCTGTGAGTTGCGAATAAATGACGCTGCCGGTCACGATAGCGACAAGCAGAATCCAGAAGCCCCATTGCGGTATCTTGTCGTGCATCTGCTTGCGGGTCTTGGGAGCCTGCAGCATGAACGCTGCCGCGCAACCCCATAGCAGAGCGTCCAAGCGCAGATCCGTTCGGAAGTGGGTTGGGACGGAGGCCAGCCACGGATCGGAAATATGGTTCTGCGCATCGGCAACGCGCCAGAGTACGCATGCGATCGCGAGCCAGGCGGCGGCCCGTGCTCCGGATTTTCTTCCAGCCCAGACGAACAACGCGGGCCAGATCAGATAGAAATGCTCTTCCACTGCGAGAGACCACAGGTGGCCCGTGACGTCCGATCCCAGCTGTTGCGGCAGATAGTTGCGGAAGAACAGTAGGGACGCGACCGCTTCCCATACGCTGCGAAGGCCGACGACGGCGGTCGCTGCCCCGAGAAATACGAAGCATGGAGGCAGAATGCGAAACGCTCGGCGGACGTAGAATCCGGCAATGCTGACCGAGCCTGAGCGCTGGCGTTCCTGGATCAGTAGGCTGGTGATCAACAGGCCGCTAAGCGCGAAGAAGATGTCGACGCCGAAGGCTCCCAACTGCGATACGCTGCTGGAATAGTATAGAGCCTCGCTGGGGTAGAACCCCATCATCAGGTGATGCCACAGTACCAGTCCGATGGCGACGGCTCGCCAGCCGTCCAGGGTTGGAATGCGCGGGGAGGCAGCCGTGTTCTCCGCGATTGTTTGCCCTAGCGCCACATCAGGCTATCGGCAGATTAGGGGAGGGACTTGCCGAAGTTGGACACTCTACCGAAACCGCTATTCTTCGCTTTTCTTCAGCTGCAGGAACACCGCGAGGTCCCTGGCCCCGTGTCCGGACTGTCTTCTGCAATCCTCAGAAGAATCGCCTCCAGATCAGCCTTGGCTTCTGGAGTTAGGACGAATAACTGAGTCACTGATGGATTGGCTTGGCCCGTTGTTCTTCCACGGCTTGGCGCAGTTCCTCGAAAACTACGTCACCGTCAAGCAACTCGCCTCGCTCTGACTGAGCAGCACCCCGGTTGAGTTTGGCCTTTAATTGGTCCAGCGCGCCGACAAGTAGAGGTATGCCAATTTCATTCGCCATTCCTCTACTGTTATCACTCACCGCTGCAGGTGTCAATCTGACCTCTTACTGGATCAGCAGCACCGGAGCTTGCCAGAATGCCGCTTTCTGCGAGTTCGGGTTCAGTACTGTGATCTGCAGATCATACTCGCCGGTTTGCAGCTTATCCATCGGGAAGCTGAACTTGATCGGCATGGTGTTTAGGTTGTTCGCGACCCGCTCGGTTACCGTTACCGGAGCGGTCTCAAACGCCTTTTCCTTACCTCGATAGAAGGTGACGAACGCCACCAACGGCTGCGGCGGCGCCGTGCCTTGTTGATAGGCCTGCAGGTAGATGTGCATTTCCTTGGTCTTGCTGAAGACGCGCGTTACGCTTGGAATCAGCTTCTGGCCTTCCTGCACCAGAGGATTCACAGACAGTTGGACCTGGTTCTTGTCCTTGTCCTTATTGGCGTTGTATAGTGCGTCCTGCAGTGCCTCGCGCTGGCTGCTCAGCACCACGGAACTGATGGCGATCTTGCTATCCACCACGTCCGCCTTCGGATTCAGGTTCGGGATCGTGACAGAGGATTCAAAGGTGCCAATGCGGCCCGTTTCCTGGTCGCGTGCTAGCAGCTTGATTTTGTAGTTACCAGGCAGGACGGTGAAGCCCGTGTCATAGACGATGGACTTCTTCACCAGGTCTGCCGCGGTTGTATCCGACAACTTGATATCGACCAAGTCGCGAATGTTGCTGACCGGGCCTCCGCCGCGAATCTCACCGATGAAGGTGATCACAGTATGTTCGGCTCCGCCCTTCTTAGCCAGAGCTAGTTCGTTGCCGGGGACCTTGAGGGTGATCGGGATGAAATATTCGGCCCGGTTGATCTGGAAATAATTCACTTCCATCGCGATTCTGAGGTCGGTGACAGGATCGCCCTGCATCAGGGCGTCTTCCAACTGCCGTTCTTTGTCGGCCGTGGTGAACTTTTTGTACTCACGGCCCGCGTAATAGCTGTCACGGTATTCCAGCTCGCCGGTCAGACCGCCGGTCAACGTGATCTTGACCTTGCGCAGTTTGCCATCCAGCGCGGTGTTGGTCGCGTAATAGCCGAGGACGTAATAGCTGGTGATGGATTTCTGCGCCTGTACGATTCCCATCGACAGGTCGTTGAAATCGAGCAGCGCCTTGCCGCCAGTGTCCGCAGCCAGAGACCACAACGTGTCTTGCGACTTCCCAAAACTGCTCATTGTGGACATGGCCGTTTGGCCGGTGTACATGCCCATACCACCGGCAGAGGCGCGGCTGGCGTTCCCGAAACCTCCGCTGGCCTGCAGACCGCGCGCATCTACTGTGAAGAATGAAACTCCCGCGCGGGCCGCGGCATTGACGGTCGCACGCAACTGTGCCTGGTTATCCGTGCCGCTCAGCGTCAAACCGCTGGCGAAATAAATCAACGATTTCTTCTCGTTCAGCGCCCCCAGCATTTTGGCAGCAGTCTGCAGAGCGGACAATTGACGATCGGTTCGGAGCAGCGCAAACTCACCACCGCTTTGTCCGAAGGTGCCGTCGCCGTTGTCGGCCGGTACGTCTTCATCCTCACCGATCACCAACGTCTGAATGTTGGAAAGCAGTTTTTCGCGGTCGGCTGTGAAATCCTGATGCACCATCACTTCGTTCCCCGCATACACCATGATCGCGACCAGATCGGCCGGAGTCATCTGCGTTTTAATGAACTTCTGCGCGGCATCCAACGCTCGGATTTGATCGGGAATCGGCATCGAACTCATGTCGAAGTACAGCGCCAGCAATCTGCGATTGGCGTATTTGAGATCTCCACCCGGTTTCTCGGCTGCGATGGCGGTACGTGCCAGGCGCGGTATGGGTACGATGGCCGCGGTTTCGGTAGCGATCGGCGTTACCTCCTCGATTTTTTGATAGTCGAGAAACGCGAGCGTTTGAACTATACCGTCTTCTGTAACAATCAAGTCTTTGGGGGTCAGCCCCTCAATCGGATTGCCCTTCTTATCTTTCACCGTAAGGGTGTGGACGACCAGGTTCGCGCCGGTACGGAAAATCACCTCTTCCGGTTGCGCGTTCGGTGCCGTCGGGTTCTGCTGAGCGCAGAGTAGCGAAACAAGTAGCGGGAAAACTAGAATCCGTCGCATGAATTAGAACCTCATCCTTACACTGGTGGTTATGTTGCGCATGCCGCCGGCACCGCCGGGCAATCCGAACTGCGAGCTATTGATGGAAGTACTCCAGCTGGGGAAGACCGGATGATTCAGTAGGTTGCTGGCCTGAACCCGGATGTCGGCGCTCAGACGGTCGTTCACGCGTACGGTACGTGAAATCGAACCGTCAAAGCTGAATGTCGATGGTCCAGTGATGGAGTTCCGTCCCGCATTGCCCCATTGTCCTGCCGTTGGTGCTGTATATGCGAGTGGGTTCAGGAACAACCCGGGAGGAGCGGCATACACATCGGCGCCCGTGTAATTGGCCCGTAGACTGCCGACGGCACCCGTGCCGTTTACAGGTGCGTTGTAGCTCGGCGTCAGCGGCCGCCCGGTGCCAATGTTCAGTTGTGTGACGACCGTCCATTCCTTAAAGAAAGTTCCCGTTCGCCCGGTGGTTAAGAAGCCCAGTCCGGAAGTCGCGCCCGTCGTGTACTGTGTCCCGACGGTGAGCGCGTGACGTTGATCGAAGTTGGAACGCGCCCGCTCCGCCCGGAAATCCTGCCAGTTCTGCGCTGTTAGCGATCCACTTCCGCCCAGACCTGAGTTGTCGATAGCCTTGGCATATGTGTACGTAAGCTCGGCCTGGAAGCCCTTTCGCAGCCGGCGTCGAAGATTTAACGCACCAGCCTCGCGGGTCGAATTTCCGTTTGAGGTCAGGTAGTTGAACCCGACCGCGCAGCTGGGGCACGGGTTCGTCCCGCCAGACGGGAAAGTGTTCGGCAGAATCTGCTGCAGACCATGGGTGCCCTTGATGCCCTGGTACGTGGCCACCATGATCAACGCAGCGGGCAGGTCACGCTGAACCGATACCATCCAGTTCTGCGCATATCCGATCACCAGATTTGGGTCCACGCCGAAGGTGGTGGCGGTGACGGCGGCCGATCCTCGGAAGCCGTTGGCCAAGGTCAGAGGATTGGCAACTGTGTTTTGCACGCGCAGACTGGTGGATAACGGCGACTGCTGCGTCATTTGCCCGACGATACCCTGATACACGTTCGTGTCGTAGCCGACATCGTAGCTCGCCTTAACTACCATGGACGATGCTGCGAAAGGCCGCCAAGCCAACGAAATGCGCGGCGCGAAGTTGTTCTTATCCGGCTTCAACAAAGGACCGTCCACGTTCGACGCGATGATGGGAATTGCGGTTCGGAATCCTTGGTCGACGGCGAGATTGACCAGTCGTCCATACTTTTCGATCACAGGCGAACCGTACTCCCAGCGCATGCCGAGTTGAAGTGTCAGGCCGGAGCGGAAGCGCCAATCGTCGGTCACATAGGCGTCCCAGTTGTTCGACCGCAAGTACTTGTCGGCATTACCGAAGGCGATCGAAGCCGTGTCGGGTATTCCCAGCAGGAAGCCCGCGAAATCGGACCCCGTGGTCGCGCCCGTAAAGTTGAAGGATCCACGAGGGTCTTGCTGCGAGAATTGATTGACTTGAACTCTGCGCAGATCCGCCCCATAAGAGAAAGTGTGGCGGCCGCCGCGCGAATAGAGACCGTCAAAGTTGTAGGCAATGGATTGATTCCGGTTGTTGGAGTACTGCACATCGCTCAAGCTGGCGATACCGCTGGAAAAAGTGAGCGCCGGGGGACCCCAGTTCACGGGGACCTGATTGTTTCCTGTGATTCCAGCAGCTCCGGAGACGTTAGTTCGATTTGAGAAGAACGGAATGTTACGCGACGCGCTGTGCTGGAACGAAACGCCAAATCTCAGATTGAAGCGGTTGCTGAATTGGTGCCGCACCGATGCGCTTCCGTTGAGGGAACGGGTACGGCCCGTATCCAGGAACCCGAACACATTTGGGTTGTCCGACCGCGAGCTGTTATACGCGAACTGGCCTTGCACATTGTTCTTACGCTTGATGGTTCTGTTGGTGCTGAACTGCAATCCGTCCGTATGCGATCCGCTGACGATCGGAACCTGGAAGTTATAACGAGACTGACCATTAAAGTTCGGCTGTGGCAGCGGGTAATACTTCAACAGGGAAAGTGCCTGTGGACTGATGCTGGTGAGGGGAACCTGATTGTTCAGGAACGGCAAGCCAGTTGTGGGGTCCAGCACCTGCACTGGTTTGCCCGCCAAACTTAGAGTCTGCGAAAAATCGCCACCGCGTTCACGCTCTGTCGGCATCAGGCTGGACTGAATGCTGGCGTTGCGGTTGCGGCCCCATTGATACGAGAGTTGAAAGGTGGGGCCATTCTTTACCAGACCCGGAATGCGGATCGGCCCGCTGATGCTGGCGGTACCTTGAAACTTGGTAAACGGCGGACGCACCGTATCCTGGCCAGTGATAGAAAACGGACGGGCGTCGAAGGCGGATTTATCCAGGTTGAAGCTTAAGTTCCCGCCATAGGGCCAGCGTCGTGCTCCCCGGTTGTTTCCGAATGCCGCAGCTTGGGAAAATTGCGTGCTCGCACCGTTGTTCACGCTGCCATTAACCAGGAATCCGTCGGCGGCGCGCTGGGCGGTGTCCGCAGAATCGGGCGCGGCAGGCGGAGTGGGCTGCTGCGCGGTAGCGTTCGCACCCGCAGCTGCCGTCACGTTCGTCCTTTGAAACCCGGATGCTGTGTTGGTCGCCGTCTGCTTCGCATCATTCGGTTTGGGTTTGGTCGCAGCGATTTCCGGCTTAGGCGCGGCAACCACTTTCACCTCCACAGGAACGGTGGTCGCACCGGTCAGCGTGGTCAGCGGCAACATCGTCAGTTCCAGCGACGTCGCCTCGCCGGCCGGGATAGTGACTTCCCGTTTCAGCGGCGAAAAGCCCTGCATGTCTACCTGAATGTTCCAGACGCCCTCGGCCAAATCTGCGAAATAATACTCACCTTGCGCATTCGTCAAGGCTGTGAGCTTGGTGTCGCCCTTCTGCGCCGTAACCGTGACGCTGGCTCCAGGCACGGCCAGCGTGCCATATTTCACAATCCCGTGATGCTCGGCGGCAGTCAGGAGACCGACCGCCAGCGTCAACAGAATCGACCCCCACACCAACTTATTTGAGACCAGCTTACTGAGCATATATAATATTTACCTGTTAATTTGCGGAAGGTTTCTGAATTGCATCGATCACCACTACGTCGAGAAGTGCTTTGCCCG
>JBDTUY010000207.1:0-8511 GCA_040007495.1 Acidobacteriota bacterium
GTGTTGATCTGTGGCTTAATACGCCACAACGTCCTCAGGAAGCTTCTGGAACAAGTGGAATGAAAGCCGCCTTGAACGGGGTTCCAAGCCTAAGCGTTCTCGACGGTTGGTGGATCGAAGGCTGCCTGGAAGGAGTGACGGGCTGGGCGATTGGACAAGATGACGATCTCCCGAAGAATCCGTCAGACGAGAGTGCGTCGTTGTACCAGAAATTGGAATCTACGATCATGCCGATGTACTATGGTCGGCCCTCGGCGTATGCGGAGGTCATGCGCTCCGCTATCGCAGTCAACGGTTCGTTCTTCAATACACATCGGATGCTCGGCCAGTATATGAATAACGCCTATTTCCCGCGTGCGCGGAGGGTCAGCGAACGTGGATCATAGTTCATGCGAATCCTGGTCCTCAACGGCGGCTCCAGCAGTTTCAAGTGTGCGCTTCACGAATTCTCGCAAGACGTTCCTGCGGCGGCAGTGTCGCCATTGTTCAAGGAGAATCTGGAGTGGGACGGCGCGGACCTTACCGCTACGCTGGATCTGGTGCTGAAGCGGGTGGGCTTGGTGGATGAGGACATGTTTCGCATGGCTCTCGATATCGCTCAGATTGCAGCCGATCAAGTGGCCTATATCGAGGACCGGCCGAAGTTTGTTCAGGTTGCCGAGGGTCTCGGGATCCGAGGAATTCATCATGTCGACTATGAAACTACCGTGGCCAAGCTGGACGCCTTCGGCCTGAGGCTCGCAGCATGACATTCGATGCACCGACGCAATCCTCCGAGTCGTGTGTCCTGACGATCAACGCCGGATCGTCAAGCGTCAAGTTCGCAATCTATCCTACATTTGGTCCGCTGCAACGATCGCTGCATGGCAAGGTCGATCGGATCGGCTTTCGATGCTCATCTGATCGTTGACAACTACAGCACGCACAAGACCGTCATCATTCGAAAGTGGCTGGCCAAGCGCCCGCACTTTCACGTCCACTTCACGCCTACTTACGGGTCGTGGATCAACCTTGTCGAGCGCTGGTTTGCCGAACTTACCAATAAACGTATTCGCCGTGGCGTGTTCCGCAGCGTGAAAGAACTCGAATCAGCGATTCGCGAGTTCATCGCCATTCACAACCAAGCCCCTAAACCCTTCATCTGGACCAGAACCGCGGATCAGATTCTCACCAGCATTGCCCGTTACGCCCAACGCACCCTCTCCGCTCACCCCTCAACACTTAACGTGCGAACCATTGGGACAGGAGACTAGGCCACTGGCGCACAACTCCGGGGCAGAATTTTATCTACGTCCATTTGAACCGCGTCATCAAAAAATACGACCTGGACATGATCTACGTCTCGGGTCCCGGGCATGGCGGGCCAGCAGTGGTGGCGAATACCTATCTCGAGGGAACCTACAGCGAGATCTATCCCAATATCAGCCAAGATGAGGCCGGGCTTCGAAAGCTCTTTCTTCAATTTTCGTTTCCCGGCGGAATCCCCAGCCACGCGTCGCCGGAATGCCCTGGCTCGATCCACGAGGGTGGCGAACTAGGCTATTCCCTCAGCCATTCGTTTGGAGCCGTATTCGACAATCCTGGCCTCGCGCGACCGCACGGTCGCGTCACGCAAGAGTTCTGGCGGGTTCAATAAAGCGACTCGGGCTGCGCGAGGCGATCGGCAATCACGTCCCCAAGAGTACGAGCTGCCAGAAACAGGAGTTTGGGGCGCTGCTGATGTTCGGGAAACATGTGGTTTCCGAACGCAGTGGGCGGGGCGGCTAAGCCTTTTGTTTCTGCGACCTGGAGGGTGGCTAGTTGGCGGGACTTTCCGAACGGCAGCCATCGATCACAGTCGACATCGGAACTCCGAGGGTTTTAGCAACGCTACGCCAGCTTTCACCGCCCGCGCGTAGTCTGAGCGCCTCGTCCCGCCGAAAGACGCGCCTGGGCCGTCCTACGCGCTGTCCGCGCGCCTTTGCCGCGCGTTGCCCGGCTCGGACACGCTCCCGAATGACCTCGCGCTCCATCTCCGCGAATGCGGCAAACAGGTGCAACATGAACTTGGACATGGGGTTATCGTTGGAAGTGTCGATTCCTTCGGAGGCGCTCAGGAACCGGATCTCCAACGAAACCAGCTCCTGAATGGAGCGGACGCAATGCGCCACGCTTCGGCCCCAGCGGTCGAGTTTCCAGACCAAAACCGCGTCAAACCGCCGCTGGCGGGCGTCCAACAGAAGCCGATCAATTTGCGGACGACTGGCCCTGGCCCCGCTGAAACCCGTATCTACATACTCTTCATGTACTTGCCAGCCTCGATTAGCGACGTAGTGCCGCAGTTCGTGCAGCTGCATGCCACAACTTTGGTCCGTAGTGCTGACGCGGGCGTAGATAGCTATCTTCATGGGAATCAATCACATGAATGGCTCCGGAGAGGTATCAAGTCAACGGCAAAAGTGCCGTTTTGATTTACTTTGAAAAACCTTTGAAAAACGCTTGATTGCGGCACACATGGCATCCGAATCGTAAACTTTTCAGTCACTTATGGCCTCCGAGGAACCCTCCGAAAAGGGCGCTCGCAGTGCAAAATCAAGCGGAGTTACGGCCATCTGAACCGACAACAGGAAGCCGCCAGTACGCGGCTGAACGCCGGAGGAGGTCGGTCGATGCCAGCCCGCGATACGTAGGGGGGGACTCTGCGCGGGGAGGCGGGCCGTAGGCGGGATCGACGTAAGTCTTTCGGAAAGAGGTTGTGCAGGACAGCGAGACGAGCCGAAACGCTACCAACCCAAAGAGCTGCAGTAACCATGACCGTCCAAGGAGCGCACTGCGTAACGACGTACACAATGCGCTCGGTACCCTGGACTGGCTGAATAGATGAGCGCGCGAGGAACTCGTTACAACAACCGGAACTCGAACGCTGCTGCTGAGGGTGGTGCGGCCGAAAACGCTCGGACTCAGATGGGGCTGATGGTATTCGGATCGTATTCTTCGAAGACGTAGAAGGTCGATTGCACCGGGTGCGCGCAGCAGTGCTTGGGTCATCGCGTCGACCTGATCATCGTGCGCTCCGTTCGGGAAAGTGGCGCACTCTTCAATGAAGTCGAGCACCCAGGGCTCGCGCTGCGGGTGCGGCAGATAGACGTTCCCCGCCTCGATCAGCGGGCTGACTGCGGACGCACGGGCGACCTTGCCACCTTCGGGATTGACCGGAATGATGCCGGGGATCTCGTACTGCAGCATCTGTATAACCGCTGAGCCGTTGGCTTTATCTTCGATCAGCTTCGCAACACAGCCCGACCAGTCCCGCGACATCTGTCGAATGGCCGCTAGCGTTGCGGGGTAATCCATGCGAGCACGCGTCTGCGCCATCAGCACAAAGCTTGCTCCTAAACGTCCCCACACTTGCCCGACCACATAGTCCGAAGTATCCAATCCCTTGAAGCCCACGACTGCGCGGCTTCGTCCACGGTACCGATCTCCTCGGCGACAACCATCCGCTCCGTGCCATCGGGCCAACGGACGGGGATGGGCGGCAGATTCGCGCCGACTGGCTGCCAGAAGCGCCACCAATGCCGCTTGAACAGGCCACCTTCAGCGGGCGACGGCCGCTGCTGGAGCTGTCCGGCCGCGCCGTAGCTGCCGAGGCTGCGTTTCAGCGACGCAAGCTCGTCAGGGCCGAAACGTTCTGGCCACAGCAACTGGCCGGGCTCGGTCCGAGGATCCGACCATCCGATCGAAGTCACGGCTTTGGTCACTTCGTACTCGGCGGGCAGACACAGATGCTCAAAGCCGCCTTGTTCAATCAAGTGCCCGCTCAGATCGCGTTCGTGGCAACGCTGCATGACGACCGTCTTCGAGCTGGTCTTGGGATTATTCAGGCGCGTGGACATCACCGTGCCCCACCAGTCGACGGTGCCGTTACGAACTGAATCCGACTCGGCCTCCTGCACGTTGTGGGCGTCGTCACATACGAGCCGGTCGCCTCCCTCACCGGTTGCCGCGCCGCCTACGGACGTAGCGATGCGATATCCAGACTTGTTGTTCTCGAAGCGGCCCTTGGTATTTTGATCGCTGGTGAGGGCGAACACGTAACCCCAGCGCTGTTGGTACCACGGAGATTCGATCAGTCTCCGGCACTTGATCGAATCGCGGATGCTGAGCGCCGCGCCATAGCTGCTGTATAACCAGCGGCGTTCCGGATACCGGATCCACTCCCACGCCGGCCAAAAGACGGAGACCAACAGGCTCTTCATGTGGCGCGGCGGGACGTTGATCAGCAAGTTGCGGATCTGTCCGTGGGTGATCGCCTCAAGATGCTCGATGATCGCGTCGATGTGCCAGCCAGGCACATACGGTGTCGCTGGTTCTACGATCGGCCAAGCCTGGCGCACAAACTCACCGAGCGAGCGTTCGGCAAGTTCAGTTTCGATCTCGCGCAGTAGGTTGGGCCTTTGCAACAAGCCCGCGTAGTTGTTGGAGTTCATCATGAGAAAGTTGTTTTAGATCAGGACGCGACGTTACCAAGATGGGACCACCGTCTGGTCCGCTGTGTTCATTGGCGAGGTAATCCCGGTACCCCAGAAGGTTTTTCGCCAAAAAAATATTGGCAGCGGGGTTGCCTTTGGCAGCAAGTGTCCACAAGTTCCGACGCAGGGACGTCTTTCCCTTTGCCTTGCCCCGGGCCATGGCTTCGGCGAAGGCGCGCGAGGTCACTTTGCGCCGTTCGATCGTCCGCACGCTGACCTTGAACCACGCCGCGACTTCCTCGTCGGTACACTGCAGCCCGCAGACTTTTTCCAACTCGCCCAGATCGATCGCAACGGCTCGCCGTCCGGATCCCGGTCGTTTGCCGCCGCTCATAGAGACACTCCAGTCAGAACAGATCCCGCTTGCGTTGTGCTCGGAACAGAGTGATGAATGGTGCCACTATGAAAACCTTCACCATCGATTCCGAAAACAACATCACAGTCGCAGCGGGAACGGCCGCGGATCCGAGCCGTAGCTTTGCAACCGAGAAGGAACTGGCGAAGCTGACGGCGGAATGGCCGCTGGCGCTGTTCGCCGAGACGTGGAACGCCTTCGCAGGCGTCGTTCCCTTCGACGATCTCAGAACGGTCGCGAAGTTTACCGACCGGAAGTCGGCCGCTTCGCGTATCTGGAAAGCCGTCCAGCGGCTCGCGGACTCCGCGCCCGACGTCGCGACCGCGAAGACGCGGGCTAAGAAGGCACCAGCCAAGAGCAACCGCCGCGACACGGCGCGCGCGGGCGCGGTCGTAGCGGGCGACGGCAGCAAGAAGGACCAAGTCCTCAAGCTGCTCGAACGCAAGCAGGGGGCGACGCTGGCCGAGATCATGCAGGCCACGGACTGGCAGGCACACACGGTTCGCGGCTTCGTCAGCGGAACTCTGATCAAGAAGCTCGGCTTGAAAGTCGAATCGTTCCGCGCGGAGGACAAGGCGCGGACGTACCGGCTCGCGAAGTAATGCAGCACGAAGCCCCCGCCCTTCCGGTCGGGGGCTTGCTCGTTGGGGAAGAGCGCTCACGCAGTAACTCCCTGGCGCTCCAGCGCAACATCCTCGAACGTGCGACCGTCGCCTTCCAGGACAGCCTTCTTCCCACTCAGCGTCTGCCAGCGTTGCACCACGACGTCCACATATTTTGGATCGACCTCAATTCCGTAGCAAACCCGTTCGGTTAGCTCGGCCGCCGCCAGCGTCGTGCCACTTCCGAGGAATGGTTCATAGACCAGTTCGCCGCGCTTGGTGTGATTGAGGATCGGGCGCCGCATGAGATCGACCGGCTTCTGCGTGGGGTGATCATATTTGTCCTCGCCGGAGCCTCCCATGATGAACTTGGGGCTCGGCGAATCCCAGATGGTCGAGTTCTGACCGGGCTTCCCAAACCACGGCGCGTTCTTCTTGCGCACGTACCAACAAGGCTCATGCTGGAACCAGTAGTGGGTGCGCGTCAGAACTGTTCGGCCCTTGTTCCAGATGAGCTGTTGATGATGGACGAACCCTATTCGCAGCAGCCCGTCCAGCACTTCGCGCGTGAACTTGGAGGCGTGCCACACGTAGGCGACTTCCAGGCTCGGCACCAAGGCGAACGCCTCCGACCAGTCCGCCCGCGTGTCACCAGAGATCGCCGTCTCCGTGTGCCCCGAAGTCCGCTTCTTCATGTAGCTGGCTTCCGCAGGCCCGCAACCATTAAGACCCGCCCGGTCGCGCCATTCCGAGTCGAGTTCGATCCCGTATGGTGGATCGCAAACCATCAAATGGGGTTTGCGTTCATCGAGCAATCGCTGGACCGTATTCGCGTCGGTCGCGTCTCCGCATAGAACGCGATGGTCCCCGCAGAGCCACAGATCGCCGATTCGCGAGACAGGGACATCGGGAACTGCGGGCGCGCGGTTCGCGGCTTCATCGTCGGGCAACGCCAGCAATGCGTCGACCTCGCGTCCATCGAAGCCCGTCAGGCTCAAGTCGAACTCGGAGGCCTGTAGTTCGAGTAGTTCCTGCGCAAGTAGCTCTTCGTCCCAGTCGGCCCAGGTCACTGAGCGATTGACCATCAGCCGGAAGGCCCGCACCTGCGACGGAGTCCATTCATCACACAGCATCACGGGAACTTCGGTAATACGAAGCTTCTGTGCCGCTTTCAGCCGCAGGTGGCCATCCACGACCTCGCCGCTGCTTAGAACCAGGCAAGGGATCTTGAAGCCAAACTCGCGAATCGATTCGCACATGCGATCGACGGCCTTGTCATTTTTGCGTGGGTTGCGCTCGTAGGGAATCAGCCGGTCGAGACGCCACATCTCAACGTGCGCAACATCATGATGCGTAGACATACCTGTCCTCCAAAAGATGATCTTGGGATCCTTCGGAGGGCGCGCTGCGCGCTTGCCTGGACGAACTGAACCTGAACGACTCTATTGTAACCGCAACAAGGCCTGACGTTCGATGAACTGAAGGGGAAGGTTGCGAACGAACAATCACCGATGCGCCCCGCGTAAGAAAACGAGAGGGGCGCGGAAAAACTAAACAGGAGTAGAATAGGGGCATGAAGGCTGCCCCCTTATTCAGCTCCACGCCAGAATTTAGGAATTTTAGGGCTACCATGCGAAAACTTGTCTCCGTGCCGAAGGCAGAACTCGACAACATGGTTAGATCGACCAAGGAAACGTCGCCCCGACTAAGCGAGGCACCATCTCCGGGTCGCAAGAAGAAGAAACAAAAACCCGCCACTGGCATCCCCCAACTGAACAGCGACTCACCAATAACACGACTCGAAAAACCATAGCGCTGCTAATGGTTTGGGTGAAAGCTAAAGCTTGCAGATGCCCGCGTCGATATAATAGGATTGAACACTATGGCCACAAGAGATTTCGAGACCGCGCGAGAGTTTAAGGGCCAGCAGCCATCCGCCCACGACGACGTCCCCGCTATATCCATCGCGGAGTTTACCGCGCTTATAGCCGCAGGGCTGACTGCCCCCGTGGCACCGCAGGCCAAGGCTGCATCGAAACGCTCTGGGAGATGATCGATCGGTACGTACTTTACCTCGATCGCTTCCGTGGGTTCGAGGAGGCCTACATACCCTTGTCGGATGTTTCATTCCTCGTGGGTGAAAATAGTTCCGGCAAGACATCTGTTCTAAAGATCCTAAAATTGATGGCCGATCGAGAGTTTCTTCCCTCTGGTGAATTCGGGGGGGAGGAGACCGGCCTAATCACATCCTCGGATATCATTTCTCAGGACAGCAAATCCAAGGAGTTCAGGGTGGGGATGGTCCGCCGCCAGGCGAGGCCTGACGGATCTTTTATGCCGCTAGGGGCTCTAGCTGGCGGTGGAGCGCCGGCATGAACGCGGCGTATGCGGTGAGCCGCAACTGGATGCCGTACGCCGAGTACAGCTACTTCCCCGGCATCGCGCGCGAGGTTACCAGCAATAACACAATCAGTAATTTCTCGTTGCCAGCCTCCGATCTCCACGTGGGCGTTCACTACCGGATCCCGCTGGGCCAAAAGGGATTTGTTCCCTACCTGGTGGGGGCGGCCGGGTTCCTCCATTACGGCGCCACTACCGAGACAATCACCCATCCGCCCCTCGTGGCGGGACTTCCTACGACGTACACAACTAGAGATCTAGCCTCCGACAATGTTTTCGCGATGAACTTCGGCGCTGGCGTTCGCTATTATGTGTTCGGCGAAAGCTCAGGATTCCGCACGGAATTCAAGGTATACAAACCCTTGCAGGGTGGTTCGGTTTACTCGACCGCCCCATTTTACAAGGCCACCATCGGATTCTTCTATCAGTTTAAATAAGTGGCTTTTGTTTTGGCGTTCTAGCGCGCGGGCCGTTCTTCACATCGGCCCGCGTGACCTCCTTCCACCCTTCACCAGCATTTTCTCATCGAAGGATGAGCCTGAACAAGGGCGGTAAGGGGGACTTGGGGCCGGAGTCCTTTCTGGGTTGGATTTAAGAAGAGAAGAGGAATCGTCGGCGCGGTGGGAATGTGGGAAACGCGCAG
>JBDTUY010000208.1:0-8469 GCA_040007495.1 Acidobacteriota bacterium
GAAAATGTTGCTACAGTTTCTATTGTCGTTCAATCCGCGCGCTGCTCACTCTGTTGCGAGTCCGGTATGCGTACAATGATTCTGAACGCCCCAGAATAACGCATGAAACGTGGCCTGCTGATTGCCGGAATTTGCGTGATCTTAGCCGCTGTCCTCTGGGCAGCGATCGAGATCAACACGGTCGCGCACCAGATTCAGGCACAAGCGGCGTTGGATGAAACGACTCCTTCCGATGTGATCATCGTTCTGGGAGCAGCCGAGTATAGTGGCCGTCCATCGCCGGTTCTGACTCGGCGTTTAAATCATGCATTGTTTCTGTATCTTCAAGAGTTGGCACCCTATATCCTGACTACCGGCGGCGCGGGCGGCGATCCGACCTTCACCGAAGGCGAGGTCGCGCACAACTATCTGAGCCGGCATGGAGTCCCTTCTGAAGCCATTCTGGTTGAATCCGAAGGCGAGAGTACGGTGCACAGCATCACCGCCGCCGCCGAGATTATGCAGCGAATGAAGCTAACCTCATGCATAGTCGTTAGCGATGGCTATCACATCTATCGTGTAAAGAAGATGCTGGAGAGCAGGGGACTGAGGGTGCACGGTTCTCCACGGCCCGAAGAACGCCCAGCGAATGAGAATAGCTGGAAGCAGTATTGGGTGTACACGCGGCAGGCAATCGCTTATGAGTTATGGCGGATCGGGATACCTGTCTAGCCAAAAAACGAAATTAGCCGCAGATGAACGCCGATAGCTTCAATTTGGAATCCGGCCTTCAATTCTAGGGTCTCAACAGTCTTTAAAGTGCTCTATTCGCCCCGGCAATGCCTTATCTGCGTTCATCGGCGTTCATCTGCGGCTAAATAAAGTGGGATCCGTGGGCTAAGCGTGATCCGCTTCCATTCGACTTTTGGGCGTTGGAAATTGATCAGCAAGCAGGTTTGGTGACCTGAGCCTCGCAAGTAATTCAGGCATTGAGCCATATGTTCTGGGGCTAGCCGATCAGCGCATTTGAGTTCAATCACGAGGGTGTCTTCCACAAGCAAATCGACGAAGTATTCCCCGACGCAGTGGTCCTTATAGAAGACCGAGACGGGAGCTTGCGCAACCGCATTAATCTCACGTAGTGCTAATTCCTTGAGCAGAGCACGTTCGTAGACCTTCTCAAGGAACCCGGCTCCGAGAGTATTGGAAACCTCGAATACTGCACCCAAGACGGCTTCCGTTAGCTTATCTGCGTTCATCGGCGTTTATCTGCGGCTAATAACTTAGTGCCGGACGCACGAGAACTTCTCAGTACTTGCGCAATACCGCGAGCACTTTGCCTTGGATATTCAAGGCTGTTCCGTCCACGAAAATCGGTTGCATGGTGGAGTTGGCTGGCTGCAATCTTACCCGATCACCGGGCTCGCGATAGAAGCGTTTCAGAGTTGATTCCTGGCCATTCACTAGAGCCACGACGATCTCGCCATCGCGAGCTCCATCGGATCGCTGCACCAGAACAAAATCGCCGTCGCAGATGTGGTCTTCGATCATCGACTCACCGCGAACCTGTAATGCGTATGTATTCTGGTCGCCGGTGAAATCCGCGAAGTTGACCGTGTCGTTGCCCGGGAGCGATTCCACTGGCAGACCCGCAGCGATGCGACCGAGCAAAGGAATCTCGGTTGAAGGCAGCATGCTTTTGTGCTGACGCTGCTCCTGATAATACTTCGGAGCGATCTCCAAAGACCGGCTCTGATTGATGCCGCGCTTCAGGTATTGCTTGGAAGTCAGCGCAAGGATATGCTTGTGCACCGTCGCGAGCGACGCGAGGCTCATCCCATCCGCAATCTCTTCGTAGCTCGGGCTATAGCCCTTGGTTTCGAGGAAGCCGGCGAGAAAATCTAAGAAGTCTTTTTGGCGTTTGGTAAGGGCCATGCCCTATTATGGGCGAACAAAGGGGGAACTTCAAGAGAATAATTTACGAAGAGGCATCATGCAGCCGGACTAACCTCATGGATGATGCGCTCTCCAAAGTCCTGCTTCGCAGTCGCCAGATCGTACGCGATTTGTAGGTTCATCCAGAATTGGGCAGACGCGCCAAGGTAACGCTCCAGCCGCAGAGCTACATCGGAGGTCACCGGCCGTTGTCGTTTCATCATCAGCCGAGCCCGGGAAATCGGTAGTCGGGTGTCGCGAGAGAATTGACTAATGCTAATGCCACGTTCCGTCAATTCCTCTTGTAGAATTTCGCCCGGATGAGTGGGTGGTAGGTGTCGCTTAGTCATGCTACAACTCTCCTCCTTGCTCCATGATTTAATGATAATCGACAATTTCAACATCCCACGGCTCGCCCTCGCGCCAAGCAAAGCAAATCCGCCACTGGTCGTTAACTCGAATGCTGTATTGACCCTTAAGATCTCCAGAGAGTGCTTCAAGGTGGTTGTTGCGAATCGCTGCCAGGTCTTGAAGTGATGTTGCCGCGTCCAAGCTATCGAGGCGTCGTTTGGCTGCCGCCTCAATCGCACGAAATCGTCTGCTCCCGGAAGCTTCGAAGATCGCCTTCGTCTCGCGACACCGAAATCCACGAATCATATGGACAAGGATTTGGGTGCGGTCACTGCCGATACTGCCATCCCTACCCCAACCGTTACCACGCAGCCGACCACGTTGTACCAGAGGAAGGCTCCTGTGAACTGAGCCGTTACCAAGATCGCTGCTTCGCCGGCCAATACTCCGAACAGTGCGCCGGTGGCTGTGCAGCGCTTCGCGAAGAACGCTAAAACGAAGACGCCGAGCATGCCTCCGTAGAATAGCGACCCGACGTAGTTCACTAACTCGATCAGCGCTCCGAAGCCTGAGGCGAAGCTCGCAAACGCCATGGCGTAGATGGCCCAGAAGGCCGTGAATACTCGGGATGCCGAGAGGTAGTGCTTGTCCTCGCCATCCTTACGCACGTGGCGTTTGTAGATATCGATTACCGTTACGGTTGCCAGCGAATTGATCTCTCCCGAGATCGCCGACATCGCGGCTGTGAAGATTACGCCGATTACCAGGCCGACGATGCCGACCGGTAAATAACGCGTCACGAAGGATAGAAAGATGTAGTTGGTGTCGCTGCCGCCCGCCAGCTTCTGCGCGTCGGCACGCACGGTATCGAACTGCTTCTGTGCGCCTTGAAAGCGTGTAGCTGCCTCGGGTGACTTGGGTGCTGCGGCCACGCCTCGCGCGGCTTCGAGCCTTTGCGCGAAGGCTGCGTCGTAGCGTTGCTGCAGGGCAGGGAATTCGGCGGTGTGGCTTACGCGTTCGAGTTGCGCGGGGTTGAATAGGACCGGCGGTTTCTCAAACAGAAATACGACGAATACGGTCGCGCCGATGAACAGGATGAAGAACTGCATCGGGACTTTGGCCATCGCGTTGAACAGTAGGCCGAGTCGGCTTTGCCCGATCGACTTGCCGGTCAGATAGCGTTGTACCTGACTCTGATCGGTGCCAAAATACGCGAGCGCTAGAAAGGTTCCGCCGATCAGACCGCTCCAGATGTTATAGCGGTCGTTCCAATCGAACGTGGTCGTGACGGCATTCAGGCGGCCTGCTGCTCCGGCTAGGGTCAGCGCATCACCGAATGAAATATTCGATGGCAGCAATGAGAGCGCGACCACGAACGATGTGATCAATGCCAGCATGATGAACGTCATCTGCTGCACGTCGGCCCAGGTCACGGCTTTAATGCCGCCCATCGTTGTGTACAGCATCACCAGGCAGCCGATGAGCAGCACTGTTGCTTGGTACGGTAGCCCGAGCACGACGGACAGCACGATAGCTGGTGCCGAGAGAGCCACGCCTGCGCCCAAGCCGCGCGAGATCAGAAAGATGATCGTGACCAGCATCCGTACGCGGACGTCGAAGCGCTGCTCCAGATATTCGTAGGCTGTATAGACTTTCGCGCGATGAAAGATGGGGACGACCGTCGCCGAGAGAATGACCATCGCGATCGGCAGACCAAAATAATACTGCACGAAGCGCATGCCGTCTACGTAGGCTTGCGCGGTGGTTGAGATAAAGGTAATAGCGGAGGCCTGCGTCGCCATGATCGACAGCCCCATGGCGTACCAAGGCATGGACTTGCCGGCGAGTAAAAATTGGTCGGTGGAACTCGACCCACGGCCTCGCCACAATCCGTAGGAGACCAGGAAGATCAGCCATGCAACCAGGACGACCCAGTCTAAGGGCCTCATGGGCGGTAGGTCACCGTGAACCAGTAGAACGCTGCGATCACGCAAGCGAGATAGATCAGGACGAAGCGATAGACTTTGGGCCAGGTCTTGAGAAAGGGCGGCGGCTCGTCGATTACGATGCGTTCGTGTTCGCTGGGTGTTTGCACTTTGCTCATCCTATCGCTTACTAGGGGGGGCTGAAGCCGCGGGGCCTGAAGGCCACCCTCCGGCTATTGGACCTTGGCCGCGCTCAGCATGTTCGCGAATAGGCGGTACGCACCGGGGACGCCTGCTGGTAGCTCACGGAACCAGTCGTAAGCAGAGAATATGTACGCGCCTTTACCGTAGGGTGTGTATAGCATCCCGCCATGGAGAGGCATCTCGCCGGGGTCGTGCGATTCCAGCACGGTGAAGTACCGGCTGCTCCATTGGTCCGGGAAGTTCAGGCCGCGTTCTTGTATCCAGCCCGTGAAATCGGCCTGCGTGATTTCGTTGGGGGCATGCAATAGCTTCAATTCCGGATTCGGGAAGGTGATCGGAGCATCCTCCACCGTCACGCGATCGCGCCCGGTGCGAATCGTATACGGACCAATTCCCTGTATGCCGCTCTCGTTGTATTGAACCACGAGCGTACCGCCCTTGTTGGCGTAATCGAATAGGCGCTGAGCGTTGGTACGAAGCTCCGGTCGCGTGTTCCAGGCGCGGACACCAGTAACTATTGCATCGAACTTTGACAGGTCGCCGTGCGCCAGATCCTGGGCGCTTAAGAGCGTAACTTCGGCTCCCAACTGACGAATGCTGCCGGGTACTTCGTCACCCGCGCCCATCACGTAGCCGACTGTTTTCGCTAGATTCTTGATATTGGTCCGCACCAGAGTGGTCTGGGCAGGCGGAAGCAGCATCTCCACCGGAATATGCGGATAATCGATGCGGACGAGCCCCACGGAAACGCTGGTTGCGCCGACTTGTGCGACGGCTCGAACAGTGCCTTTGCTGTCGCCCGATGGCGGCGTCAATTGGAAGGAGACCGTGGCCGTTTGATCGGTGGCCGCCAAGTCGAAATGTTGGCTTGCAGGAGTGACGCGCCAGCCGTTGGGTATTTCCAAGTGCACGTCGCCTGCGACCTTGCCGCTATTGGAACGCACCGGCACCTCGATCGTACGGGCGGCGTTGCTCGGAAACACCAGAGCATTGCCAGCCAGATCGATGGCGACCGGGGGAATTACTTCCAGAGGCCGCACTAATTCGCCATAGACGCGATCGACATGCCGATGCTGCACGGGCCTAGTCAGCTCGATTTCAGTTCCCGCGATTTGGAGCTTGAAGTGCGCCTCTAGCACCGGCGCGTTGTCCGCATTCCCGATCAGGCGCTGGTCCGTAACGGTGTACATGGTGCCGGATTTCGGCTGCGCGAGCCAATATGGTTGCGAATAGGGCTGGTTGGTCGGAATCTTGACGGTCAGAGGGAATTGGCTCGGCTGGTTGCTCTTCAACAGCGTCGGCATCATCACGGCAGAGGGGACTCCATCAATCCCGGTCAGACGAACGGCGGTTACGGTCACGGGAGTTGGCAGCCGGGATAGTGCGCTCGCGTTCACTTTTAGCTCTGAGCCCGGAATCACGGCGAAGTCGGTAGCCTGTGCTTCGAGCGTCAGCCCCGAGGCCAGACCCATCAGTTCGTCCAATTCGGTTAGCTTTCGCTGGGCCATCGGGTCTTTGGTGCTTGCTGCAATCGAGGCGATCAGCGGGCGGGCTTGCACCAGCAGAGGCAGCAGAGCCTCGGGATGGCGCGCGTCGAAGGTGTTAAGCGCTTGCGTCACGATCGAAGTGACTCGCTCGCCGCCGGGCAGACGCGTCCAACCTATGTTGATCCCTTCAAAAATGTCCTTGGTCGCACGGTCGCCGGAAAGCGTGGTGATCGTATTCATCTGCACGCCTTTGCGTTCGGCGGCGCCCATGCCCTGGCTGCGATGCTGGCTGCGGCTCATCCCGGCGATTTCGCCGTAGGAGTAGCCGAGCTCCGGTGAGTACTCTCCGAGGTCGACATCCACGCCCGGTTCCGCCGGGGGGGCTGGTGCACCGTTTCCAGCCTGACCGCCGCGACCGCCACCTGCTCCGTTGCCGCCCCGTCCACCACGGCCGGCTCCCGCTGCCGCTCCTCCGGCTCCTGCTCCACGACCAGCGCCACGACCTTGTCCGGTTGCATTTGTTGCTTGCGCTCCAGGGGCCGCACCAGGGGCTCCAGCGGCTGGAGTGCCGTTAGGAGCCGCACCCGCACCGGGAGGAGGACCACCGTTATTCTGCATCAGACGCTGGGCTTGCCAGGTCTGAACGAAAGCTAGTTGTTCCGGGAATCGCTTGGGGTCTGCGGCTGCGGTGAAGGCTTCTTTTCCTAGAATCGCGGATGCCTGATGATGACCGTGCCCATCGCGAGTCGTACCCGTGAAGCGCAGGATCACCACGTCCGGACGGAAGCGGCGGATGTTCCAGACCACATCACTCAACACCTGTTCGCGAGGCCACTGGGTCAGTGTTTCGTCGGCCGTTTTCGAGAAGCCGAAATCGATCGCGCGCGTGAAGTACTGCTCGGCTCCATCGATCTTTCGCGCCGCGAGCAGCTCCTGCGTGCGGATAATGCCCATCTGATCGCCCTGTTCAGAGCCGATCAGGTTTTGGCCACCTTCGCCCCGGGTCAGCGCGAGATACGCAGTTCGCACATGACGGCCTCGCGCCAGGTACGCAAGCAGGGCGGTGTTTTCGTCGTCCGGATGCGCGGCGATCATCATCGCACTGCCTAGGGTGTTCAGTCGCTCCAAGGCTTGACGGATTTCGATTTCACCAGAGAGACTTCTTTGAGCGTTTAGAGGAGCGAGCCCCGCCGCAGCCAGGATGGCGACGCCCAGGACGAAAATCGGCAGAAATTGTCGGCGCATAGGTACCCTTAGATTGGTTCAGTCCATTCTAACAACGTCTGAAACCAGTTTCCGAAAAGTAGTTGCGCGCGACCGAGGCGATCTAGAATCCCAGAACTGCTCGCGCTTCTCTCATCTGGGCGGCATGGCGGCTCGCATGACCTGCAGCCAAGTGCAACGTTTCTACACCATTCATCAATCCGAAGCGAGGATGCTGGGCACCGATCGCATATAGTTCTGCCCCGCGTTCGGTCGCCATTTGGACTGCGCGGTCCCGCATCGTATGGAATTGCGCGAGCGCGGCCGCAACGGTTGGGAAGCGTCCTGACGGAACAACTGCCTCCGGTGCTTCGCGCTTCGAGGACCGGTCTGCCATCATCGCTTTCAGGCTGGATTCCTTCGCAAGGTCAGGATTGGGCGCGTCCATCGGCTTGCCGGATTCTACCCAGATGAGGAATCGCTCCTCAACTACCGTCAGATGTTCCAACGCGTCGAGCACGCTCCAACGGTCGGGCGCTGGCTTCAGTTTCGCTTGTTCGTCTGTCATTCCGAGGGCAGCTGACGCCACATCCTGGCGACCGGCTTCCAGGGCGGCGATCAGATCATGAGGAGGTTGCTGGCTCATACCCGCGAGTGTAGCAAAACGAAACGCTTAAACCTGTAGTGTCCTAAAACCGGTCAGGATCGGGCGAGGCAACGAGGGTTATGGAAGAAATTACCGAATGACGTACAAATCCCCAGTACCCTTAATTGCTGGAGTACTGGGGGAGGTAAGTTATGAAACGTTGTCTTAACGACGCCGCACGTCGATGGAGCGCACGTCGCCGTCCCGAAGATTTACGGAGCATGAGAAATCAAAGGAGTCCGACCGACGTCTCATATCGGCTCGCGCATTCCCCATGATCGAGTCGGCGCGGCCGGGGCGATCATCGACTTTGATAGATACGATGTCGATGTGCTGGTAGCCCTTGGACTGAATGTTGTCTTCCACGGATCTCTGGCAAGACTCCATTGCGACCCTGGTTGCCGATGGCCGCGCTTTCTCGTAACCTGGCGTACGGTCCCGTTCTAACGGATCGATCTGTGCAGATCGCACTTGGCCATTATCGAAATTGACGGAACAGGAGAAACGATAGGTCTCGTCACGATCATAGCCACGGCGGATATCCATGATTCCCGTGATCCAGTCCTGACGACCTGGGTTGTTGTCCAAAGCCGTCTGGCGGAAAGCGACGTTTTGCACGCGAAAACGGTCAAAAGCTTGTTGCCGAACGGCGTCCTGGCAAACCTGAACGGCCTGTTCCGTGGTGGCGCGTCTGCCGCGACCCAGGTCAATCGTAATGCTTGGGCCGCCACGTGAAACC
>JBDTUY010000209.1:0-8460 GCA_040007495.1 Acidobacteriota bacterium
GAGCTGGAGCGCCTACGGTGGCCTGGGCTACTTCCACGGCGGCGCATCGCTCCAGGAGCTTACGGAAGCGACTGGATGGCAGACGCATTCGGTACGAGGCTTTTTGTCCGGCGTCGTTGGAAAGAAGATGGGTTTGCCCGTCACCTCCACCAAGCGAGACGGGGAGCGGCGCTATTTCGTCAGGCCCTGATCGGCTGATACGCGTGTTCGTCTCCGCCGGTTTCATGCTCGGCGGCGTTCCGTTGTTCCTCGCCATCGGGCTCACACCGTCTCCGTCTGGCGCTCTGCCCGGACCTGAGCAAATGTTCTGCCGTCCCCGTCGAGCGTTGCCTGCCTCCCGGTGTATTCCTCCCAGCGTCGGGCGATCACGTCCGCGTAGCGGGGATCTAGTTCCATCAAGCCTGCCACCCTATTCTTCCGCTCGCATCCGATGAGCGTGCTACCCGCTCCCCCGAACAAGTCGATCACGAGGTCGCCGACTTTGCTGCTATTGATCAACGCCCGTTCGATCAGCTCGACCGGCTTCATGGTCGGGTGTAGTCGGTTCGCGGCTGGCTTCTTCTCCTGCCACAAGGTGGATTGAGTCTTATCGCCGTACCAAGCATCCTTTTGGCCCGCTACATGTGCGTAGATCAGCGGCTCAAATTGGCCCTTATATCTCCCAAAACCCCAAGCGAAAGTGTTCTTAGCCCAAACAATCTGGCACCTCACTTGAAATCCCGCCGCTTCCAACCCCGTTGATGCGCGCTGCGGCACATAGTAGCGATACCGCGTGGGGCCCTTCTGCGTATACGTGTGCAGCATAGCCGCTCCGCAACTGGCGCAACGCACCATCCCCTTCAGCAGCGCCGAGCCCTTGTTCCGAACGTTTCTCCCGCCGCGCCTTCCGTTACGGTTCAGCTGCTCCTGGACCGCGTTCCAGACTGCGTCTTCGACAATACGCGCGTGCGCGCCGTCGTACAGCTCCCCGGCAAACTTCACGCGCGCGGTGTAGGCCACATTGGTCAGTAGATTGTACAACGTCGTCTTATGGAACTTCGCGCCACCGCGTTGCCGGCCTTCTCGAGTGGTCCAGACCTTCATTCGCCAATCCAGTTTCTCGAGCTCCTCAATAACCGGGATTAGTGACCCCAGTTCTAGATACAGCCCGTAAATCTGTCTCACGCGCCCGGCTTCATCCGGGTTAACGGCCAGGGCTCCGCCCGCCGGGACCACGTCATAGCCTAGGACAGGATTGCCGCCGACCCACTTACCCTTGCGGCGAGCTGCGTGCATTTTGTCCCGGGTTCGCTCCGCAATCATCTCGCGTTCGTACTGGGCGAACGTCAGAAGCAGATTCAGCGTCATTCGCCCGGCCGGGGTGGTTGTGTTGAACGACTCCGTTACGCTCACGAGCGTGACGTTCTTCGCGTCCAACAAGGCCAGCAATTCCATCAGATCGCGGATGGACCGGGTAAGCCGGTCCACCTTGTAGACAACGATGCAGTTAATCCTGCCATCCTCAACATCTGCCAGCAGACTCTTTAGCGCAGGACGATCAATGTTGGCGCCGGTGAAACCTCCGTCGTCGTAGTGCTGCGGCAAAGCAGTCCAACCTGCTTGGCTTCGGATATATGCGTCCGCGTACCCCCGCTGCGAGTCCAACGTATTGAAGTCTTGTTGCAACCCCTCTTCGGTCGACTTGCGTGTGTAGATCGCGCATCGGACGGGCTGAGACGCTAGAACGGGAACCGCGTTACTTCTGGCTGCCATACGATGCTCCTTTGGTGAGACCGAAAAATGCAAGCCCGTTCCAGTTGGTTCCGGTGATGTCCCTGGCGAGTGCGCTTAGCGTGGCGAATGCCCTGCCCTCGTACTCGAATCCGGACGCCAAAACGCGAACCAAGATTCTCCGCCCCTTGTGCTGCTTGATGATCACGCTTCCAGGCATCGGGATTCGAGAATCATGATCCGTTGGCAGACGACTTGAGACCGACGGCCCATCGTGAATACGACGCTTAGAGCGAACGGAGCGCACACAATTGCGGGCGATCGCGAGCGCCTGCTGCCTGGCGGATTCAGGAAGGCTCCCTCCCCGCGTCGCCTGGAGATGCCAAGCGATCTTGCGGCGGGCATGCTCTGCATTTCCTGCCGGAACATCGCTATCGAATACTTGCCGGTAGAATTGCTGCAGCATCCTGGCCCCGGCGATAGCCAGAGAGTCCAGATTGATTTCGCTCAGCACGGGTCGGACTAGAACAGGTCGCGGTGTACTCATAATTTGTTCGTGGACCTTCATGTACGCTCACTGCTGCGGAGTTTGCAAGTTCCCCACTTGATTGCGATCTTCCGAGATCCGCACTACCTTCACGTACCTGCAGTAAGCGTCGGCTAACAATTTGCTTAGTTCACGCGTAACACCGGGTGACCCGCCTGCGATCACAATTGCCCTTTCTCGCGATTGGATGGCCGCGGCCCCGCCATTCGTTGCCGCCCTCACGCCTTGCGCTCCTTCCCGCGTGGGGGTTCGCCCTCTAACCTCTCGTCAAAGGGAACTGTTGGGGGCGATATTTGATTTCGGTCAGCCGCCACCTCTGCCTCAGAATCCAGGCCAGTCGTACCGGCACTGGAATCATCGCTATTCGATAACTGACTGACGGAGGGGCCGGAGGTGGCGCAGGTGGCGCTGGTGGCGTAGGTGGCGGTCGTTGTGGGGTGGGTGCGTCTTATCCGTACCCACCGTTTGCCTTGGGCACCCTTATGACATTGAATGTCGATTCCTGTTTCTCGCAGGAAGACCATCAATTCTCGTAGACGGTTGGACAGCTTTGTTGGCGATCCTGGCCAATTTGTAGAACTTCGCGTCCGTTCGTCTGCGAATTGGCGGGGCTCCAGGAGGAGTTCCGTGCAAGTACCGTCCCAGCGATTACACGTCTCCACCAAGTGAGTAACTGCCTCAGCGACACAGTCTCCTTCTAAGCTTTCCTGCACTGCAGTTTCACGATTGACCGCGTAGGCATCCAGAAACGCGCCGTCAGTTAAGCCCAACGCTCTCTCACCGGCGACCGACCACTTTGCAAAATCGGCCATCCGAGGTAGCAGTGGTAGGGTGATTTCATCGAGCCGCGCGAGCGCGCCACTAACTGCCGTAAACAAGGCCCCAAGTATCTGGGGGAGGTGTTTTTCAAATTCAGCGTTAACTAGCGATTCTTGTCTCCGGAGCCGGGGTGAGATCGAGGGTAAATTCAGTACAACTGCTCGGTCCATGAGATCTGGTCGATTCGTAAGTGATGTGATGCCATTTAGGATTACCGGACGGATGTAATCGAATAGAACTTCGTCGCGATCAGTAAAGAGTTGGCGTGACGAGAATCCTCCGCCCGTAGACATTCTGCAGAGTGCGTTCGCTAGAGTTGGACTCACTTCAGATAAGTTGTCGTAGGCCAAAATCAATGAATTGGACGCTGAAATCGCCAGATCCCGTTCTTCCTTTGGGGCTGGACGTAGCAAAGCGCTTGAAGGGTCGATGACCCGCTTCAAGAGCTTAGCGGTAGTGCTTTTCGCACACCCTTGCTCGCCTTGAAGAATCAAAATGGGATAGGGTCCCGTCGGCCGGCAACATGCGAGAAGCCAAGCTATGCATAGTGCCCAATTGCGGTCGTCCCCGATGTTCAGGCAGCTCCTAAGCTGGGAGATAGATCCCCCCTCCTCAGGCCGCTCGAGCGCCTCCGTTCCGTTAGATCGCCGAAAGTTAACGGGAGGGTTAGTGACAATTCGCCAACCACGGGAACTGATTTCAATAACTTCCCATTGAGAATTTGCCAGATCAACATAGATGCAGCCTCGGTGTTCCGCAACGCGAACCCAAAGGGGCACGGTGGGCGAGCCGAATCTTGCCTTCGCCTCGAGAGTAGCGAGAGTATCTCGCAGTGCCTGACTGTTCGGAGACTTCTTAAATTCCTGGAAGTATTGGACGGCCAACCAACGAGAAACGTCATTGCTCCGCAGGGTTAAGGTCTCTAGGTGGCATCCCACCTCTGCGCGCATGTATAGCTCACCAGCAGGCGATCGGAACAGCCTTGCGCTCTCGACCATCCTGGACAAATAAGCAGAATCACTGGCATGGGATCCAGCGCCTGGAGAATTTGCGCCAGTCGGCCTCGCGGGCGGACCGGCGGGATAGGATGAGATGCTGGCGGCGATCCCAAGCACTTCAGACGCATCCAATGGAGGCACGCAACGGGTCTCATTCGCGTTAAGCAACAACGCCTCGAGTTCACTCTGCGAGGACCCTGCGCGTCTCAGCGATCCCGCGAGGGAAGCTAGCCCATTATTTCGATTGCCGCTTGACAAAGTATTTTCGTGAAAGATCGGCGCACGCTCTTTGCTTCTCGTCGCCTTTGAGATACATTCAAGGAGCCACGAAGGCGGTGAGGCAAGCGAACCGACTGAGGGGATGCCGGCTGCGGCTTCCCATTGGTACGCTTTGCCGCTCGCATGCACCGATGGCGCTACAACGATATAGCCACCAGTACCCTTCAGGTCTATCCCGCGGGCGAGTTGCTTAGGAAGCGCCATTCCAGGATCGCGAAATAGAATATGTTGGCCGCCGCCCCCAGTGCGCTGAACCGTTGCGTTCGGCAGAGCTCCGCCCTCGGTGATCAGCGCTTGCCAAGAATGGTCACCTTCATTCCTGGGATCAATATCCACGGCGAGAATCCCGGAGGCAGGGCCTGTAGGCATTCCGATGTTGGCGTCCGGCCACATCGACCACCATTTGTCGATCATCTTGACATTGGTAGTCGCTTCTTTAAAGCCGTGGCTAGTCCCGGGGATGTTTCCCAGGACTCTTGCAGTCGTCTCGGCGGCATGAACATTTCCCACTATCCACTGAGTGCAACGGGAATACAGGGTAACCACGTTCTGCGTAACGACGAGCAGCGGCCAGGAGTGAGTGGTCCGCAGACACCTGCATCGAGTCGTCTTCTCTCAGCTGGAACACGTCGCACCTCCACCGGAAGGCAGCAACTCAATCCAAGACTCGAAATCGGCGAGCCTATAACGTACCGACGTGTAGACCCTAATAAACTTTGGTCCGCGGTTCTGCAGCCGCCAACGTCTAACTGAAGCAACGGATACCCCGGCGAGACGTGCCACGTCCCGCTCCGTCAGCATCGGTTCCGAGCCATTACTCTTGGTTGTCATCGCCCACCTCATGAAGTGACTGCTTGCCACCCGTGCTTCACATCATGAGGCTGCCCTCGTGTATGGTTCAACCAAAAAACTTGGGGGCGAAAAGGAGGTCAAAGGGGGTAAAAGGAGGGAAAGGGAGGAAAATCTATCACTGGCCTCTGAAAATCGGCTCTTTGGCTAGGGCTGCCCGAATCTTCAGGTCGTGGGCCAGCGTACTCCGTGGGTTGTTCGAGGCCCACCGCCGGACATTCGTTCGATCATTCAACCTTGGCGAAGCGTTGTAAGCCACGACCTCGTCTGTCACAATATGTCCGGACTTAGACCACTTATCTTTGTAGGCCTGCAATTGGGCCTTCCGGCTGGCCGATACGGGAGCGAAATCACTAACAGCATCAAGCGCGGATTGAGTCTCATCGTGAGAGTGCTTCAGCGGCTCCTCAACGGTATCCGTTGGAGCTTGGTCCGTGTATGCCCGCGTGACAGTCCCACTGAGACCGGCCGGCGCTGTGTGATCTGACCTTTGAGGTACATCCGCCTCGTCTGAAGGTAAACATTGCTTGGTAAGGGATTCATTTCCCCCCGATTCAATCGCTCTCGGCTGCGTTGGAAATTCCGCGTTCGGCTGGTTGAGCCCCATCACAGGATCGCTATCTCGGCTCACGTGCTTTGCTGACTGCGAACTCAGTTCGCTAAGTTTCAGCTGTTCAGCTCGATGACTGTACGCGTCAGACACAAACACATCTATCCATTTTTGTACCGGTTCCAACTCGGGTCGATACTTCCCCTCAACCCATGCACCCAATTGTTGAAGCGCCAACTCGAAAGAATCGATGTTAGACTTCATTGCCAACCAGATTTCATGAGCAGCCTGCTCGAATAGGTGCACCGCCGCGTTGTGTCGACCGACGGCATATGTGTGTTTAGCTTCCTGCGCAAGCTGATCGGCGATACCCCCCGGACCATATCGCATGTATTCCCGTGCCTGTTTATCGGCGTTCGACCTCGCTTCTTGCAATATCACCTTCGCTTTGTATTCTGCGGCTTTGATTACGTCTTGGGACGAAGGGGGTAAGAACGAGAAGTCCATTGAGAGTATTATCTCCCTCCCAATGAGGTCGCCCCAAAGCGACCGACGGCAGGGGCAGGAACCAGAATGAGTCGCCTGGGCGCGCTTTACCTCCTTGTCAACATTTTCAAACGGTCAACAAGAGAATATGGAGAAGAATGCGGTCGTTTCGGCCTTCCCACCTCTCGATGGAGTTAACCGTGCAAGTCCTAGAAGTTCGTGAGAGAGTTCAGCAGAGATAAAACCAACGCTTTCTTTGCGGTCAGTCGAAATTTCTTGAAGCCCTAAAGCGGGTCCCACTGCTCAAGGACGTTTACAGTAAGGAGAATGGCTCCCCAAGACTGCGAGTGTCGGAATGCGTCTGAGTTTTTACCGCCTATATATAAGGAGAAAAAGCGGTAAAAACGACCCTAGAATCGGCCTGTTTCGGCGCCGTTTCCGATCCGCCCGTGAACTGGTTCTGCTGCGTTTGTTGGCATTTTGAGAGCATTCCGGATTTCGGGCAAAGTTTTGGAAAGAGCGCAAGTGCTTGAGGAAACCGGCCGCAAAGGAGGGCCAAAGTACGCCTAAAGGACGGTTATCACCACCTCGCGGGAGGTGGAAGGGAGGCAGATGACCAAAGTCGGCGGACTGCTCCCCCGATTTAGCACAGGTCACTTCTTGCTCCAGAACGGCCTTGGAAACCAAGCTGTTGGCTCGACCTTGGGGGGTCTCGTAATAGGTGGGGTAAACCGGCGCGCTCTTTGGCTTGCGATCGATAATTGAAGCGGGGCTGTCCTTGAGAGGATCCAGCCGATCTGCTTGGTCTCGGGCCCATTGAAGCCAATCTCCAAATTCGGACCCGGTCTCTACCGACTCGCCGTGCTCCACCGCCACCGTGCGAGCTGCGGAGATGAATGATCTGAGATGCTCGGCACGCGACCATTTTGTTGCCGCATGGCGCAAAGCTCGAACTTTAGACTGCTCCGCCTGGATCAACTCTTCCAACTTTTCTCGCTTTTCGGCGGCCTGCTGCCGCGCTCTTTCCTCGGCCGCTCGTTTTTGATCAGCGGCTCTATCGGCCAGGGCAAGTCGCATCAGTCCCGCGACAACCAGCGAAATCTGCTCTTCGAGACGTCCGGATTTACGATCGCTCCAACTGCCACGGCTAGAACCCCAGTCGCTCCAAACCTGAAGGGCAAAATGCCCCGAGGCCTTGAAAGTTACCGGTTTGCCGCCATAAGTTAGGACTCGTTCCAGCATTCCTCCCTTCGCCGGCGCGGCAATTTCAATGCGTTCAACCTTCTCCACCAGACCGAACCGAATCGAATGACCGTAGATTGTCGCGACTGTTTTATCTCGTTTGTCTACGTGGACAGATACATTAAACCCTGCAGCTTCAATAAGGCCTATGAGACTTGCCATGACGTGCAAAGCACGATCGATCATCTCTTTGGAAACCCGAATATCGAGACAGGATTCTCGTGGTACCAAAATTGTGCGATCGTCCGTCTGTGCGGCTTTCAATGCGGCACGCGCTTGAGTGATCAATGGATGAGATAGATCTCCACGCCTCAAGGGGACCTCTCCGACCGTTCGCTCAAGGTGATCGATCTGGGTGATCTCCTGCGCCGACGCGAAATCAGCAATCTTAGGCTGTTCCACTCTTGGAGCCGGTTTTTCAAGCACAATCTTCTGGCTTAGAACCGGCAGTTCCGGTTTCTTCAAATGATGCCCGGCGTCCCTCTTCGCCCAGTACCCTCTGCCAGGTAGAGGAATAAACAACTTCCGGCATACCTTAGCGAGACCTACATCCGACATGCCGTGCTTCTTCGCCAATATTTGCATAGGAGTGGCCCATACCTCCTCGTACAGTTCCTCGCGATTCCAGAAGCCTCTTCCGTAAGCCATGTGAAAGTCCTCAGATTTGAATTTCTACTTCGAGCGCGCGGGAGCCGAAAGTCTCATTCCGAGAGACGACAAATGATGTTTCATGCGCGGAGAGTCAAGAAGCTGCTCGAGGGTGTTTTCCGGACAAGCCTTATTTCGGGCAAGCAACTTCACGAAATCGACAACCACGGCCGGCTCACATTTAAGAAGTCCCTGCCGAACCGAGTTAAGTCCCGGCTTATCCTCCGGGATCCAGTGAGCGCCATGTTCAACGAGGATCCGGATACAGTCGAAAGTATCGCTCACGTCATACCGCGTTGACATTCTCTTATTAAACAATGTGTCCATAGATC
>JBDTUY010000210.1:0-8424 GCA_040007495.1 Acidobacteriota bacterium
GCATGTTGATGATCCGTATGGCGCGTTTCGGCGCCAAGAAGAAGCCGACTTACCGCTTGGTCGTAATTGACAAGGAACGCGCGCGCGATAGCCGTGCGGTGGAAGTGGTTGGTACCTATGCCCCGGTCTCGAAGCCGACCGTGGTGGTCTTGAAGCATGACCGCATCGCCCATTGGATGAAGAACGGCGCACAGCCTTCTCCCACGGTGAAGCGTTTGATGAAGAACAACCCGGCTCCGGAGCCGGTCGCCGCGGTCTAATTTTGATACGGTCGCACCTGCAGGCGGCCTAGTCGATTTTATTCGCAATTTGAGTTTGCCCTCGGGGCAGGAGCTGTTGCTTCTGCCCCATTTTCGTGTTGTGTGGTGGATTTGAAGGAAGGCGGGTCGCTTGACCCGCGCGGAGGCGCGGCCTCCGCGCATTGTTTACCCGAACAGCCGAGGCAGGTGCCTCGGCGCGGAGCAAGCGCTCCGCCTTCCTGAAACCGTTAGCTGACGATTACGACCGACAGTGCTCCTAAGGAGCCTCCCAGGACGATGCCGGCTAGAACGTCGCTCAGGAAATGCATCCCGAGAAGAACTCGCGACAAGGCGATGCTGGTGGCGCAGAACAGCAGAGCAGGCCTCAGTTCCGGGTAAAACGATCCGAGGGACACCGCGACGGCAAACGCTGTGATCGTATGGCCGGAAGGGAATGAGAATTGGTCGGGTGGCAGTAGCTTCGCCCAGCAATGCGGTTCCAGTGCGCAGGGGCGCTTACGGCCGATAACTCGTTTCAGCTTCATGAACAAAGCCACACCCGTGCCGACTGCCAGGAACGATGCAACCAACGCACGATACCGTTGCGGGCCGCCGTAGATGGCAATCACCAGCATCATGGCGTACCACAGCCATCCGTCGCCGCCCCGGGTGGACGCTACCATCCAGACGCGCAGCCAACGGGGGGCGCTCCAGTGATTCACGCGGTGCATCAGGTGATGGTCGCGGAGTGTGACCCAGGAGGCAGCGGGCATCACCAGACTGGTCATGCTGCGGTGAGCCAATGAGTTTAAGGACAGAACCGTCATGCTATCCTTTTACCGCCACGACGTGACGGGTTCATGACGCGGACATAAAACAATAGTAACAATACTTGTAGTGACCACTTCTTCCGTGAACAAAGGCCTCGCCGGACCCAACCCAGTCATGAAAACCTTGGATTTCCTCTACTTCGATGCAGGCGGCGGACATCGCGCGGCCGCAACTGCCCTTAAGTCCATGGTAGAGCAACAGCAGCGTCCGTGGAATGTCCGATTGGTAAATTTGCAGGAAGTGCTTGATTCCTTGGATGTTTTTCGCAAGCTAACGGGCATCCGTTTGGAAGATATCTACAACTTGATGCTGGCCAAAGGTTGGACGTTGGGGTCGGCGCAGGGGCTCAAGATCATCCACGGGGTAGCTTGGCTCAACCATCAGCCGATGCTGCGGTTGCTGCGGGCGCACTGGGCGAAGACCAAGCCGGATATGGTGGTCAGCCTGATCCCGAACTTTAACCGGGTGGTCCATCAGAGCCTCCGCGAGGCATTGCCCGCGGTCCCGTACGTGACGATTCTGACCGATTTCGCGGACTACCCACCGCATTTCTGGATGGAAAAGCAAGACCAGCACGTGATCTGCGGGACGTTGAAGGCGGTGGATCAAGCCCGTGCGATCGGCTTTCCCGAGGACAAGATTCTGAAGACTTCGGGCATGATCCTACGGCCGAAATTTTACGACCCGATCACGATCGACCGTTCCGAAGCCCGGATCAAGCTCGGATTGGACCCGGCTCGGCCCACTGGCTTGGTGCTCTTCGGAGGGCAGGGGTCCAAGGTGATGCTGGATATCGCGGACCGCCTGAGTGAGACGCAGCTAATTCTGATTTGCGGGCGGAACGAAGGTCTTGCGACTAAATTAAGGGCGCAGCATTCTAAGGCCGTCCACGTCGTCGAAGGTTTCACTAGTGAAATTCCGCACTACATGTTCTTGTCGGATTTCTTTATCGGAAAGCCCGGACCGGGCAGCATCAGTGAGGCCGTTCAAATGGGTCTTCCCGTGATCGTCGAGCGCAATCCCTGGACCTTGCCACAGGAGCGCTATAACGCCGATTGGGTCCGGGAGAAGGGCGTCGGATTGGTGGTCGACAACTACCGAGGAATTCGAGAGACCGCAGCGGCTCTGCTGTCCGATTTAGATGCCTACCGCTCGCGGGTCGCGCAAATCGAAAACCGGGCCATCTTTGAGATACCAGATATGCTGGCCGGTATTCTTGAAGAAAAACACGAAAGTAATCTGAGAAGTCCCGCAGTCTCTGGCAACTAGATCTGTATCTCCAATTGCTCGAAGATTATGCGTATTCCTTCTATTTTTCGCTGGACGTGTCTTCTCTGTCTGGTGCTTTGCGGTTCGGCCGTGGCACAAGCGCCGCTGGCGTTCCCGGTCTATTCCGCAGCCAGTATCTCCAATGCTGCAGCCAACATAACTGGCTATTATTCGCCTAACACTTTCATTAGTGTCTACGGGCAGGACCTTGCTAGTTTCACTTCCTCGACCGCTTGGGCTGTGGATGGCCATATTATAGGGATTCCTGGAAGTGGACTGCGGGCTTTGGTTAACAACCAGCCCGCCAGCGTGTACTTTCAGTCGCCAGGGCAAGTGAATGTTCTGATCCCGTCGTTCATGGTTTCTGGACCAGCTACAGTCCAACTGCTGAACGAAGGTCGTGCTGGTCCGGCGGTCCAGATTATGCTGGGGGATACCGCGCCTGCTCTATTCCCTATGCAAGGGCAGTTCGCCATTGCGACACACGGCAATGGACCCGTGGTTACATCTGACTATCCAGCTACGCGTGGCGAAGTCGTCGTGATCTATGCCGGCGGCTTGGGGCCCACAAACCCAGCTCAACTCCCTTACGACGCCGCCTATCAGGCCGCGCAAGTTACTCGATTCAAGGAGTTCCAGGTGCTTCTGAACAATGTGCCGGTGGACCCATCCCTGATTCAATACGTAGGGGTGACGCCTGGGTATGCGGGCTTGTATCAGATCAATCTGAAACTTCCGGCCAACGCTCCGAATGATCCGGATGTGAGGATAGGATATCCGGAACGAATGAGCCCTTCAGGTCGCACTTTGCCGCTGCGCTAGTCATTTCTTGAAACCGCCTCGGTCGTGACGCGTCTGTGACTGTGTTACGGTAAACTCGGGAAGTAAGCCGAAGATTTGGGCAGAGTAGGAGCGCACCCAGCGATGAAGACAGCCAGAAGATGGACAGCGATGTTGGGCTACGGCTGTATCGGCTTGCTGACACTGTCGGCCCAAGACGCTTCGCCTCAGGTGCAAACGGCGGAACGCGGACCGGCCCAGGTAACGGGACCTTCTGCCCCGGATGGAACGGCGGCAAAGGACGAGAGAGCTTTTCTTGTCGACGTGGGAACCCATATTCCTTTGGCGATGGTGAACAGCGTCAGTACCAAACACAGCCAACCGGGCGATCGCGTTTATCTGGAGACCACCTTTCCGATTTCGGTCAACAATCACATCGTGATTCCGGCAGGAAGTTACGTCATGGGGACGATCACCAGTTCCAAACGTCCGGGAAAGGTGAAGGGTAAGGGCGAATTCTTCCTGCGTTTCGATACCCTGATGTTGCCGAATGGTGTGACGCGCGATTTTCGCGCTCGGGTGTCGGCCTTGGACGGGCGCGCCAGCGAAGATCTGGACAAGAACGAGGGAACCGTCCGCAGCGAAGGCAACAAGGCAGGTGACGCCAGAGCCATAGGGGAAACGGCAGCGTGGGGCGCGAGCATCGGCGGCCTAGCCGGTATCGTTCGGGCCCCTGGCATGGGAGTCGGTATCGGCGCTGCAGCCGGAGCGGCGGCAGGCTTGGTCGGGATGCTGCTGACGCGAGGTCCGGATGCCGTGCTCGCCAAAGGCACCACCGTGGAAATGGTCTTAGATCGGCAAGTCACCTATGTTGAGAGCGAGCTGGATTTCAGCAAGGCCCCTCCGAATTTCGGTGGTCATTCGGACGGCGGCGGACCACTGCCCAGCGTGAAGAGCCAGCAGGGAAACCGTCGGTTTCCGTAGATCCTACCCACTTTGGGGGCATCGGTTTTTTCCGGTCCTAGGTACTTTCGGTAGATGGAATGCATCTATTCGCCCGACTCCAATCGGAGAAGGCTTCTGTTAACGTTGACCTGTGGAATCCCAGCAGATCACCTCATTTCAAGGCGCGACCGTTGGTACGATCCCTTTTCTGCGTATAGCGGGGGTTCCGGTGCGCTTTCATTTCACCTTTCTCCTGTTGCTCGGCTATGTGGCAATCACGGGCTTGAGCCACAGTTCCGGTTCGACGTTTGCGCTGTATGTACTGGGGTTATTCGCCAGTGTGCTGCTGCACGAGCTTGCTCATGCTTCAGCCGCGCGTGCGTGTGGCGTGAGTACCTTGGAAATCGTCATGTTCCCGATTGGAGGGCTTTCGCGGCTCGAACGCCGGTTGTATCCCGGAGAAGAGCTGCTAGTGGCCTTGGCCGGGCCTGCCGCGAACTTCGCGATTTCGGGCGGCCTATTCGGCTATATGCTAGCCAAACACCTGCCGGTGGACATCGACATCACCGCTTTGCTGACCCCCTCGGCTGATAATGTCATCGAGCGGTTGGCCTTCGCGAATCTGCTTTTGGCGGGCTTCAATCTGATTCCCGCGTTTCCAATGGATGGGGGCCGAGTGTTGCGGGCTCTCCTGTCCTACCTGAAGCCCGAGGACCAGGCGACCAGCATGGCCGCTTGGATGGGCCGGATGGTGGCGATTAGCATGGGCCTCTACGGTCTGATCTTCTCCCAGTTCCCGTTAGTATTCTCCGCGTTCTTTATTTGGCTGGGAGCAGCGCAGGAGTCGGCTGCTGCGGTCGGTCGGAGCGTAACCCAGGGGATCCCGGTACGGGCAACCATGGTGACCGAGTTTCATTGTTTGCCGCATGGCGCGACTGCGCGCGAAGCGACCGAACTACTGCTGGGGACCGAACAACAGGAGTTTCCAGTAATGCACGGGGACCAGGTTGTTGGCTTGCTGAACCGAAAAGGCGTCCTCAAAGCGATGGCTGGCGGGGGGCCGGAAGCCTACGTGGCCTCAACGATGTCGCGCGACTTCCTCTCGGTAGGCCCGGATGCGGATCTGTCTGAAGTGCTGCCTTTGATGGCACGGGCCGGGCGCTGCGGGGTAGTGGTGGAAGAGGGGCGTTTGATCGGCTTGCTACCCAAAGATAATCTCTCCGAATTTCTCCTGCTGCGTAGGGTAGGGCTTGAAATGCAGGAAACGGCAGGAGTCAGGAGTCAGGAGTCAGAAGTCAGAATTTCTGGCGACTAACTCACTTGACTACTTTCTCCGACCATCCGTTTCCGGCCGCCGCCGCACAAAGCTCAGGCTTCTGACTCCTGACTCCTGACTCCTGACTCCTCGCTATTCAACTCTTCCACGATCTCTTCTGCCGCCTTCCTGGCTTCTGCAATTGCGCCAATCGGAAAGCTGATGGCTCCGACCTTAGCGTGGCCGCCTCCGCCGTAGCGCTCGCAGATGGTCGCCAGATTGTGCTTCAGCGGTTCCTTCACCCACGGATTCGATCCGACGGAAACCTTGGTGCGAAAGCTTGCGGCGCTGACGGACACGGTGTAAGTCGAGTCCGGAAAAAGGTTATAGGGGATGAACTTGTTGTAGCCTTCCATCCCGTCGTCGATCAGGTCGAAGAATACGACCTTGCCACGCTGCTCGGCTCGCTTGCCGATAATCTCGATCGAACGCAGGTGATGCTGGTACATCGGCGCGTAGATCGCCTGGATTTCGGAATCGGCTGCGATCTCCGCCAGGCTCTTGTGCCGCATCATCCGAATGATCTTGTGAACGGTATCTGAGCCTTTGCAGCCTTCGATCACCAGCGTGAGTTGCATGGCGGGTTCCCGCAGGCCGACGGCTTCTTCAGAATTGGCGTATTGTGCCCCATCGATGATGTCGGCCCAATGGACCAACTCATTCAGATCGTCGGCTTCAAAGCCAAACTTTTCACGCGCCACCGTCGCGATGTATTTCGTGCAGGAACGGAAACTGGGGTCGTACATTTTCTTTCCGCTGGTGTCGCGGTGAAAATGTTCCGCGTCTTCCGGAGTCAGGAAGGCGCTTTGGTGATGATCGAACCACCAGGTTAATTTCGGGTCGGTGGAATACTTGAAATCGACAATCGCGTTTACGTCGCCGTCGAATATCTCCGGTTCAAACAGTTGCGAAGCTTTGTGGGCCAGACCGGTGTAATCAAATGACGCTCCCGGATGGAACTTGGCTTCTAGAAAGCGGCTAAAGAAGGCTGCCGACGCAGCGCCGTCAAAACAGTGGTCATGGTGTAGGATTCTGACGCGCATTTTTGTGTGATATTCATGCCCGGATCGCCTTTGCACAAAGCAGCAACTTATTTACCGGGGAAAACTTGTTAGTCTCTCGCAAGAGGGTGCCCCAGCGCAAGCGCCATTATTTGGCCGTCACTTGATGTGGGCCAGCACAGACGTAGAGTTAATCCTGATGCGCGAGGGAGCCTGCGTCAATCGGACCGAGAACGGTTGCTGTTCATCGCTGGTCCGGACCCAAATCGTCCGCCGTTGTCCGGCTGCCAGTTGGATCTCGATGGGGACATCCAGAGTATAGTCCCGCGCCACGTTCTGTTGGTCGATAGTGCCAGTTACCGTGAAGTTTGGCGCTCGACCGGAAACCGTGTATTGAAGGCGCAACTCCGGAATGCCCGTGCCATAAACCCAACTATCGAAGAAGGCGGTGGTTGCTTCGCTGGCCGCAACGGGCGGCATCCCCGTTCCTGTAGCGAGTGTCTTTGGCAGGAATTCCACCACCAAGGCCGCCAGCCGTTCGTTGGAGATGACATCGAACTCAAAGCGGCGGCGAAGCTCTGTCAACATTTTGAAGAATGCCGTATCTCCCATCCGTTGCCTGAGCATATGCAAAACCCAGGTGCCTTTTTCGTAGGTGATCACCCGCCAGGTGTCCGCTTCCCGTGCCGATTTCAGACGATAGCCCCAAACCAAGGGTCCGAAGGATTCGATCGTTTTGCCATCAGCACTGTCCACCAGCAGATCCGCACGCATTGCGTTCAACTCCGCTTCCATTGCCTGAGGGCCCTTTTTCTTTTCGATCCACAGCAACGCTGAATAGTGCGCCAATGCCTCCACCAGCCATTCGTCCCTGTAAGAAGCGGAGGCGACTGCGTTACCCCACCATTGATGCGCGACTTCATGTGCCAGCATCAGGTCGGAGAAGAACAATCGAGCGCGTTCGCCGCGAGTCTCCACCGGGCGTTGGGTTTCCTCCAGGTAGGCAAGAGTCGATAGGTAGATCAGACCGGGAAAGCCCAGCCCTGTCGTTCCAGGGACGGGTGAGACATTCAGTGTCTTGAGCGGCGGCGGACCAAACAACGTTGTGAAGTAGCGCAGGGATTCGGTGACGTCATTTGCCACAGTCTTCATGCGGCCAACAGGATCGGGTGGAGGCGTTTGCATGACCGTCGTCGTGGAGCGGCTGGTGGAGGTGCGATTTGCCGGGCGAGCGGGTTCAGTGCGAAGGATCACTTGCGGTGCCGGGGTCAGTTGCGGGTCGAGGTTACGATTGCCATACACATCAATCGTGAATCCCCCCGTCTCGCTCTTAATGTGCTGGTAGCGGCCCAGGTTGAAGCCTGCCACGCGAATGGGAACGGAACTGCGTCGGCGCGTGGTCCGCCATGTACCTTCCGTGCGATCCTCTACGATTTCACCCGGTGTGACCAAGGTCAGATCCGATGGATAGCGAAACTCCAGGTCATAGAGCGCGAACTCCATACGAGCGCGCGGGTACCAATTGGAACGCGCGTCAACCAGATAGACATCGTTACCGCGATCGATAATCACCTCGCCCTCGTGTTCGATCTCCAGTTCATGGGTCGACCCAGGTGCCATAGCGTCGGGCGCGATCAATAGAAACGTATCGTTTTCATCGGGACGCGGTGCGCGGCCACCCTGCGAATCCTGTGTTAGTAACTCGACCGCTACGCCGTCGATGCGTGCTGCCGTCACGTGCTCTTTGCGGGACAGGTTGAACAAGAGCGTTCGCGTCGCGGCCGCTCCGACTCGAAGCGTCGCTCGCGTGGTCGCCTTCAATGCCAGATCTTGATCCAGGGACGCCTGAATCCGATAATTGTTGAGTGAGTAGGGTGAGTCGGATGCCTGCGTAGGGTTGTTGCGAACGCTACGGGAGGGGAAACTGGTCCAAGTATCGTGGGTCGAAACACCGTCGCGCGTTACGAACTTACCTGCCATCACCTGGTCGTCTGCCAATGGGTCGTAGAGCACATCGAAATTGCCCACACGGTTTCCCAGCAGC
>JBDTUY010000211.1:0-8373 GCA_040007495.1 Acidobacteriota bacterium
CGTCAAACTCGCCGCTCACCTTTCTCAGGCGACCAACGCAGGAACAATGTACATCTTCGATGAGCCGACTACCGGACTGCATTTTGACGACATCGCGAAGCTCCTCGATGCCTTTGAGCAACTATTGCGAACCGGCGCGAGCATCATCATCATCGAACACAACATGGACGTGGTCCGCCGAGCCGACTGGGTCATAGACATGGGACCCGGCGGCGGCGATGCTGGCGGAAAGATAGTAGCCGTAGGAACTCCGGAAGAGGTCGCCAAGGTCAAGGAATCGTATACAGGGCAGTACTTGGCGATTGAACTGGCAAAAGGCTAAGGCTGTATTCGTCTGATTCCTGAGATACGATCAAAATCGCGATCATAGCTGCAGATTGAATCCAGACCATAAACTTTCACAACTCCTGCATGAACCGCGTCGCGCGCAGCCAGGGTCGCGTCATTATTCATCAGGGCTCTCGCATGGTCAGTCACTTCGGCAGTGACAGCAAGTACATCTGGGAATAGAAGCCGTACATCGTTGTAGACAGACATGCCTTCCGACCAACGGCGAAGTGATCTGTAGCGGTGGAGGATCTCCTGCAACGCCTCGGCGTCAATGGTCGCTTCCACCTCGCCATCCGCCAACCGTTCCAGGAAATCAAGACAAGGCTGCTTGTAAGGATGAATCCGCCCATTGGCGTACACCAGGATGTTGGCGTCAACTAATGTCATCGTAGCTCTTCAAGCGAGGGACAGATTCTTTCTTGATCTGCGCTGGAGTGCCAACAGGCGAACGTCGGGAGGCCATCCTCTGAACAGCCGCAAGCTTTTCGGCGCGAGTCGCCCCCATGTACTGATGTTCACAAGCACTACGAACCAATTCCCCCAAACTCGTCCTCCGCTCCTCCGCCAGCGACGTCAGCCGTTCATGCAGCGCAGGAGACAGCAAAATGGTGGTCTTCTTGGAAAGCTCCATATCCATATACTCCTATGGAGGTTTCTCAGAGTCAATCCCTAACCTCCTCCTGAACCAACCCTAACGATCCGGGTCAGATGCAATAAACTAGAGCCTTATGAAGTTTGGTGGATTCTACGAACATCAATTGCCCCGCCCCTGGACAGACCAGTCTGAGCACAAGCTATTTCAAAACGCCCTGGACCAGGTCGAACTATGCGACCGCCTCGGTTTTGACTATGTTTGGGCCACTGAGCATCACTTCCTGGAAGAATACGCACATTCCTCCGCTCCGGAAGTCTTCCTGGCGGCTTGCAGTCAGCGAACCAAGAACGTCCGCCTGGGCCACGGCATCATACACATGCCTCCGCCGATCAATCATCCGGCCCGCGTTGCTGAACGTGTCGCCACACTCGATTTGGTCAGCAACGGCCGAGTCGACTACGGCTTCGGTGCCGGAGCCTCGGAGACCGAACTAGGCGGATTTCGAGTTCCGCAAGCCCAGAAGAAAGCCATGATGATTGAGGGCGCACGAGCCACTGTCGAAATGATGACGCAGACGCCCTACCCCGGTCACGTCGGCGAGTTCTTCTCCATGCCCTCGCGCAACGTCGTACCGAAGCCGGTACAGAAGCCGCACCCGCCTTTGTGGATGGCCTGTTCCAATCGTGAATCGATCCTGCAAGCCGCCAGACTCGGCGTCGGAGCACTCACGTTCTCTTTCGCCGGTCCCGAGATCGCCCGCCAATGGGTGCTCGATTATCACAAGACCCTTGAAGAAGAATGCGTTCCTCTCGGCTATCAAGTCAACGCCCAATTCGCCATCGCTTGCCCCTTTCTATGTGACCGCGATGATGACCGGGCACAAGCGATTGGAGCCGAGTCCTACGGCTTCTTCATCTACGGATTGGGCCACTACAGCTTCTTCGGCGCGCATGAACCAGGCAAGTTCGATATCTGGGATGAGTACAAGAATCGGCCCAAGGAATTCGCCAATCCGGAAGGCCGCACCCAGGATTGCGTCGGCTCACCCGACCGTCTCCGCCAACAGTTGCGCGAATTTGAAGAGGTAGGCATCGATCAAGTGGTCTGCCTCTCACAGGCGGGAACCATTTCGCATGAGATGCTCTGCAACTCCATTGAAGTATTCTCAAAGGAAGTGTTGCCGGAGTTCAAAGATCGCGACCAAGCCAACGCTTCAAAGAAAGCCGCAGAAATGGCAAGATTGAACGATATCGCGATGCCTCGCAGACCCAAGACCGAACCCGCGCCACCCACAGTGATCCGCGCCGCAGGCCACCACTAGCACAAGCCCCGCAGGTAAATGCGGGGTTCAATGCAAGAAACAATTGAAGCCTCCGCTAGGAGCGAATCTAATGGCCAACTTTGAAAAACAATCCCTAAAAGTCAACGGTGTTGACGTAGTGATGCTGACTGCCGGACACGGCCCTCCCCTGCTCCATCTCCACGGTGCAGGCACCTGGCATGGCTTCGACTTCGCGCTCCGCTGGGCCGATACCCACCGCGTCATGATTCCGTACCATCCGGGATTAGGCGAATCAGGCGACTGCCCTGAAATGACCTGCCCGCATGATTACGTCATGCATTATCTTGAGCTAATAGATCAACTCAAACTCGACACTGTCGACTTGGTCGGAATGTCCATGGGCGGACGCCTAGCAGCGACCTTCGCATCGGAACATCCGAGAAGGGTCCGCAGACTGGTCTTGGTCGCTCCAGCAGGCCTCGACGTCGCAGGCTACTCGATGCCCGACTTCTCGCAGATCCCCCCGCAAGAGGTGCCAAGCTACTTGATCCACGACGTAAGCGTGATCGCTCCCTATCTGGCAAACGCCGGCACCGACCAGTGGAACGCAGCCCGAACCCGTGAGAACGCGACCTTTTTCCGCCTGCTGCAAGGCGGCCTGATCGAATCAACGCCAGAATTCTCGCGCTGGCTGCATCGCCTAACGATGCCAACCATGCTCATCTGGGGAGAAAACGATCGCACACTACCCATCCAGCAAGCCGACCGCTGGGTCCAAGCCATCCCCGGCATACAGTTCAAGCGCATCCCGGAGGCCGGACATTTGGTAATGGACGAGAAACCGGAAGCCGTAGAGTTGATTGGTCAATTCTTATCAGCTCGCTAACAGCAAAGAACCGCTCGCGTCAGCAAGTGAATTTTCGATCAAAAACGAAGGACTAATTCTCCGGTAACCCGAACGAGACCTTACGATCTCTGTTCAACCGTCGGCTTAACTCCCGGTCCACCAATTCCATCGATGCGCTGTTCTCATCGCCGTGAAGCGTGACGTAATTCAAAACTCCGTCCTCAATCCAATAGGCGTTGGCCGAATAGATCGTATGATCCTTCATCGCGATCAGGAACACGGGACCCTCAGGTTGTGAGTACGTTTGCACAGGCGCTTGCGCGATTGACGGAGCTGGCGTGTCTTGCGGCTGATAGTCACGCGGCGCATCGCGCTGCGTATCAACGGCGGCATCTGGACGGAAGTATTGATTGATGATCACCACAGGTGAAGCCTGAGCCCCCGTGCCGTCGTCGGTCTGACTTCCGTAAGGTGCAGTTGAACCAGTGGCGGGATACGTCGCCGTCGGCGCATACTGCGCGATCGGGGCATCGTAGCCGAAATACCCTGAGCCGTAGACCGGAATCAGAATCGGAATCAACGCACTATGGCTCTGATGCGTAATCGGAGGACGATAGCCTAACAAGCCGGCGCCGCTCGAACCTGGGCGTATTGTAGCGGGAGCGCCACCACCAGGAAAAACATTCTTCCCCGAGTTCTGCGGAGACGCGACGCCCGCAGGAGCCGTGCCGCCTGGAAATAAAACCCGACCAAACGGAGACACTGTACCGCTGCCGCCTGCCCCTTTGGGCGAAGTTCCGCCCGGGAACAAAATGCGACCGAACCCCGTCGGACTCGTGGTCCGCTGCTGAGCTCGAACTGGCACGGACAAAAGTATTCCGCACAATAGGATCGGTGCCGCGATCCATACAGGAGACTTCGCTGTCAGGGCTGAGATCCACATACGCGAGTCACCTCCTATTAGCAGTGTAGACGTTCGGGCGGCCGATTGCGTGGACTCCAATTACATCCGATACAGCATCAAATAGACAATAACCCCAGTAACACTGACGTACAGCCAGATGGGAAACGTCCAACGCGCCAATTTGCGATGCCCCGCAAAATTACCCTTCAGAGCCCTCCGCAAAGTGATCACCGCCAGAAACGGAACACTGGCCGCCAGCACCGTATGCGTGATTAGGATTGTGAAATATGCAGTTCGGATCCAACCGGCCTTGAGAAACGGCACCGATCCGACCTGCCAGTGATAGACCAGGTAACAGATCAGAAACACGATCGACACGGCAAACGCGGCGATCATGGTCTCTTTGTGCTGCTGACGCCGCCCTGCACGAATCAGCACGTAGCCGCGTAGCAACAGTACCGCCGCAGTCGCGTTCAATGTGGCATTGATAGCAGGTAAACTGTGTACGTCCATTTAGGATTTCGCTTTCAACAGGCCTTGTGCATCCCGAATCAGGTTCTGGATCGCATCCGGCTCCGACGTCAGATAATAGCCTCGGATTTGCGACTTCTGATCCACCAGCACGAAGCGCGTGGAATGTTCCAGGCTTCCATCCACGAAGCTCAATTTGAACACGTCTTTGCTCAGATGATTCAAATCCGCCTGTGCGCCCGTAAGGAAAGACCACACACCAGGTGACGCTTTGAACTGCTTCCCGTACTCTGTCAAAACTTCGGGCGTGTCATGCTGCGGATCGACCGTGAAGGAAACCAGCTTGATTCCCTGCCCCTCCAGTGCCATCTGCACCTGATGCATTTGCCCGCTCATACGAGGACACGGGCCCGGGCAGGTCGTGAACATAAAATCCGCCACCCACACCTGTCCAGCCAACTTGTCAGCGCTGGCAAAGGAACCACCAGTCTGGTCAGTCAACGTGAATGGCGAAACCGGACCGAACGAATCCAGCTGCGGCTCGCGAGTGCAGCCAATCAAACCGACCGTCAGCAGCACAATGCCCATTACAGAGCCGCGACCACAGGGAGCGGTTAATCGACGCATACCTCTAACGACCGAAAGCGAGCAACCCATACAGTACTGGCAGATAAACGATGCTAGCGAACAGCACCTTGCGTGCCTCAACCCGCGTACGCAATACAGACGCCTGGTATCCCGCGTACAGCACGTAGCAGCACAGCAGAATCGCGCCAATCAGATAGACCGTGCCTGCCATTGCAAACACAGCGGGCGCCAAGCTGAGGGGCACCAGAGCAACAGAGAACCACAAAATTCGCCGGGCGGTTGAATCCAGATTAGGCTCCACCACCGGCAGCATGCGAATCCCTGCTCGCGCATAATCCTCGCGGTACATCCATGCGATCGCATAGAAATGCGGGAACTGCCACACGAACAAAATAGCGAACAGTAACCCAGCCTCGTAATTCAAATGTCCTGATGCCGCAGCGTACCCTATCAGCGGAGGCATCGCCCCCGGGATCGCCCCAATGGTCGTCGAAATCGGCGACACGCGCTTAAGGGGTGTATAGATAAATAGGTAGCTTGCCAGCGTGAACAGAGCCAGTAGCCCCGTCAGCACGTTCGCACCAAGAACCAATTCAATGAACCCAACAGCCGACAGCAGCGTCCCGAACAGCAGTGCCTGGGTTGCACTCAATTGACCCGATGGGATCGGACGCCCTTTGGTTCGCAGCATCAGGCCATCGCCCTCGCGCTCGTACCACTGATTCAGCGCAGCAGTTCCTCCCGCGATCAGCATCGTGCCGATCAACGTGTGGACCAGTTCAGCCCAACTCCAAGCATGCGAATAAGACTGCGCCACACGCGAGCCAAACAGAAACCCGACGCCCGTGCTCATCAGAATGAAAAATGTGATGCGGGGCTTGGTCAACGCCAGATATTGCTTCAGCGTATTCATGAAGTCACCGCCGCCTGCGAAACCTGCGATGCAGCAACCTGTACATTGCGCCGAATATGAATCGAAAGTACAACTGTGGATGCCAGCGTCAGTCCACCAGTCGCCACATGCGCGACCGTTGTCAGCACCATCGCCAGCGGAAACTCAGAAGCCTGCAACCGCGCGAAATAAGCCGCGATCCCCAGCATTACCTGCACTCCGCCGACGGTCAAAAGCATCCGGCCAGCAGGTCGCAGTGACGTGTGATTCGGAAACTGATTGAGGACGAATACAGCAACCAGTAAGATCGCCATCGAAACCACCATCGCCCCGATAATGTGCGGCATCAATCCAATCGCCCGATGCCGGAACGCAGCGCCCAATGCAATCTGAATTAGCACCAGAGAAGGAACCACAAACGACAGTGATCGCAACGAAGGGCTGCCGTAATCTTGAACTGACTCGGCGCCTTGCTGCCAACTCCGCGACGTAAATACCGCAATAGCAACCGTAGTCGAAAAGAACAATTGAGCCAGGCAGGCATGCGCTGTGCTAACTGCAGGAGGTTGCAACCACAGCACCGTCATCCCGCCCAGCAATCCCTGCACAACCACACCGCCAACGGCATACCAACCCAACTTCCGCATCCAGGATCGACCATCCACGCGCGAGATCCAGATGGCAAGAATAATGGTCAAAAAACCGACAGTGGTCGCAATCAGACGATGCCCGGTTTCAAATAGAACACCGCCTGTCATCTCAGGCAAGACCTGCCCATAGGAAAGCGGCCAATCCGGCACCGACAGCCCAGCCTCTTTGCTGGTAACCGACGCACCAGCCACAACTAAGAGCAGGGTACAAAACGCGACCAGTACGGAGTAACGATGTAACCAGGGATGATACGGGGATTTCACGGGGGATTCCTCTATTAGTTTAGCTCGTTCCCCACTCCCCGTGCGTTGCACCGCAATCAGTCGGACGAATCGGCTGTCGCCCTCGATACCTCCAACCGTCAGCAACGCCGACGAGCCGCCTTGCCCGCAAACGGGCGACGGCAAGGGAGCGGAGTCGTCCTCTGTCAGAAATAGCCAGGAGGCTAAATCAAACTTCAAGCGGCCGAACTAATATGGTTTATGCCCGTTTCTCCCACATCCTGGAAAAGGCAACCGATCCACACCGTCTACGGCGGAGCACACCTGTTTACCGCCGCGACCTGCACCAAACTCGGCGATCTAGCACGAAAATCCTTCGCTGATCACGCCGCTACGCCCAAGATCCTTCGCGAGGTCCTCAATCTGCCCGAACTCTTGACCGACGCGATCTATGAGCGTGTTCAAGAAAAACTTGCCCGCGAACCCATTGAAGATTTCCGTATCGACTTTGAAGACGGCTTCGGCATCCGCTCCGACGCCGACGAAGACGCAGCCGCCGACCATGCAGGACGCGAGACCGCCGCAGCGATGACCGCAGGAACCTTGCCAGCCTTCTTCGGAATCCGCATCAAACCGTTAAACGAAGCCCTCGGAACACGAGCCCGCCGCACCCTGGACATCTATCTCACAGCCCTACTATTAGGTTCCGGCGGCTACCTACCGAACAACTTTGTGGTGACACTGCCCAAGGTGACGAGCCCGAGCGAGGTCGAAGACCTCGTCGGCGACCTTCACCCTTACGGCCCCATAGGCATCGAAATCATGGTCGAGACACCGCAGGCGCTCCCCATCCTGCCGCAATTGGTCGAGGCAGCAAGAGGCGCATGCACAGCGGCACACTTCGGAGCCTACGACTACACGGCGAGTCTAGGTCTAACCTCGGTCGCGCAAAACCTTCTGCACCCGGCCTGCGATTACGCCCGCATGCTGATGCTGACGACGCTAGCGCCCACTGGCGTCTGGCTTTCGGACGGAGCAACGAACACGCTGCCAATCCTTCCGCATCGCGGCAAGGACCTGACCTCCGACCAACTTGCCGAAAACTCCCGAGCAATTCACGCAGCCTGGAAGCTCCACTACAACAACACGAGCCACGCACTCAACAATGGTTTCTATCAAGGCTGGGATCTTCACCCCGCCCAAATCCCCGCACGTTACGCCGCCGTCCATGCTTTTTTCCTGGAGGGTATGGAACAAGCATCCAGCAGGCTCCGCAACTTCGTGGAAATGGCCGCGCAAGCCACCCACGTGCGAGGCGTCTTCGACGACGCAGCCACGGGGCAAGGTCTGCTGAACTTTTTCCTGCGGGCCATCAATTGCGGAGCCATCCGAGAAGCAGAAATCCCAGAACTAACGGGACTGTCGCTAGAGGAACTGAGAACCGGTTCTTTTACGGCAATCTCCCAATCCCGAGCCAAGGCCGAATGAACCGCTACCGGAGAGTCGCGACCGTGGCCCTAGGTCTTGTGGCCAGCATCCTAGTCTCCTGTCCCAATGGTTCGCACGTTAAGTGTTGAGGGGTGAGCGGAGAG
>JBDTUY010000212.1:0-8338 GCA_040007495.1 Acidobacteriota bacterium
GGCTGGAAGCGGACCTAAAGGTCCACGCGGCCTGAAGGCCACCCTCCACGTAGGCATTCTTCAATTGTTCTGAGCCAGCCACTGATGGATCGATTGCAGTTGCTGTAGGACCGCTGTCCGGTCCGCAGCGTCAGGCGTGTAGGCCAGATATTTTTCGAGGTCTTCGCGGGCGGAACCGTAGCGCTTCAGTTTCAGATGGAACATGCCTCTCAGCTTGTGCCAGGTGGCATCCTGCGGAGCGCCCAGGATCAGCAGGTCCAGCGCCGCCACCGCACGCGGAATGTCGTGCAGGCGCACGTAGGAACCGTGCAAGTTATGTAACATGCGCATTACGATCTGTTTGTTGGTCGCACGGCGCAACAGGGCAGGGTCTGGCACTTTCGCTCCAGCTAAGGTGAAACATTTTTCGATTGTGATGGCCTCTCCGCCGCCAAACGGGTCAACGTAGGTCGCATAGCGCCGGTCGTCAAACTGCACAACAAAATGACCGGGCAGGGAGATCCCATATACCGGCATCTGCAGGCGGCGCGCGATCTCCATGTACAACACCGACAGCGTGATTGGATTGCCGACGCGCCGGTCCAGCACATGATCCAGGCAGTTGTTCAACGGATCGTAGTAATCCGTCATATTGCCCTGGAATCCGAGTTCGCCGAACAGGTAGCTCTGGGCTTTTTCGACAAACTCCCGCCCGTCGTTGAAATTCCGCAAGCGGTCACCCAGGTTTGCGGCCAGTTCATTCAACTGGTCCAGATAGGGTTGCGGATCATGTTCGGAAGAGCCGAGGTCTGGCGCATGCAACTGTGCAATCTCGAAGGCGGCCTGGTCCAGGCGAGCTTTCGGATTGCTATCAGTGAGAATTTGCCGTAAAGGACTGGCGAGATGACTAAGCGGAGAGCCCACAACAGGATCTTAGCAGGCCGCCGGAAGATGACGGAATTCGATGAGTGCTCGGAGCCGGAGCGGACCTACTCGTGCGGGGCGACGATCGTCGTATCTATTACTGAAGGTCCGAGGCGGGCCTCTTCGGCCCGCATCTCCATATCCAGAGCGCGGAGCATCGCCTCACCACTCATTTTCTCATCTAAGGATGCGGGCACAGCTTCCTGGGGATAGAGGGGCTGCGCCACATAGGCGGGCTCCCGTATCACTTGGGGAAAAGGCTCGTCGGGTGTCGAACTGGAGGGTTGCCAGGAGGAGGCTTGAGGAGCTGCGGTCCATGGCGTTGCCGACGGCTGACTTGTGCGCTCATAAGCCGGCGAAGGAGTAGATACGCTGCTCAGAAGGTGCTGCTTTAAAAGCACATCCTTGATTTCTCCCAGCAAGGTTGCCACCTGGAACAACTTCAATACTCCGGCGATCACCATGCAGAAGAAGATGATGCTGATAAAGCTGCTGGAAACGGCGGCAAAAAAATCCACGGAAAGTCCCTCGCGAATCTATCGGCCTCCTTTTCACAGGGCTTTAGCCTCTTGGAGTACCCCGGATGCCCTTATTACGTGTTGGCAGAGACTACTTTGGCCCGACCGCAACCGATACCGAACCCGCTTTACCGGTTGCCCGATCCTGGATCAAGATCCGGACCTTTGATGCCGGTCCCTCGTAGGCCAGCGGACGACTGACGATCAGGCCGTTGGTCAGCGCTTCCCGCAGACGGGGTTCCGTCAGGTTAATAGAGATCTCTTCCTGAGTGCCGATAGGTTTTTGTGTATTGGCCAGCATGGTGGCGAAATCGATGGAGGCTAGCCAACGCGGATTGCCGGCAGAATCGTCGCGTTGCTGGAAGTGTAGATCGTGGATGTCGATGTTCAGATCCAAGTGGTAGAGGCTGGGGGTTGACTTGTCGGGGGTATTCACCGCCGTCAGCCCGATACCGGTCGAATCGAGGGCCGCTTGCATATCGGCATTGAGTTGAGCCTTGCGCTGTGAATCGGAGGCGGCTATGACGTCGGTCGCCATATAGCCTTTGCGATATCGCAGATCCAAGCCCTTGCGCGCGACCTTTACCGAGAGGCTGTGATAGGAATCGTCTTCGGGTACGACGCCGTTCTTGTCGGCTTTGGGTTGAGGATTTGATGGGGTGAAGGCTAATGAATACGTTACTTCGGCGTCCTGCAAAACCTCACGCACGGAGCCGGCGATATCGTTGCCGGCATAGAACGCGTGGCCGCCCGTGCCAGACGCAACGAAGTTCATGGTGTCGATGCCTGTCGCGTTAAGGCCGATCTGCGGAGTACCGCTGAGTTGGTTTCCAGCCAGGTTACCACCAGTGTCCTTGGAACTGAGGCCGCGGGCGTCGATCGGATAGACTGCGACGTTGGCATGATTTAGCACCTGAATCGCCTTTTGAACGAAGTTGCTCAGATCCAGCGTTTCTATCTGCGTGGTGTTATTGCGTTGCCCAGTGGTCATGCTGACTATGGGGAAGCCGGCCGAAACCCAGATCAATTTCTTGCGTCCCGGAAGCCCACCCAGGTGTTGGGCGATGGCTTGTAGCGCGCGCGTGGTAACCCAAACGCGGTCGCGCAGGGAGTACCAAGCGGTCTCCAAATATTCGTTTTGCGCCATGGCGTTCACCTCCGCGATGGCAGCGGCTTGGTCAGCGGAGGCACCGCCCGATAGGTCGACGATTACGTTCGGACTAATGTCATCGTTCGAAAGGTTGAAGGGCGCTCCCAGGTTCATCTTGGGAAGCGCCTTGACCAGTGCCGCCGGGTCGTCCGAAAAATCCTGCATGACCGATACGCTTTTGCCAAGTTTGTAGAGCGCCACGCGGTCGTCTGGCTTCAGTTGCGCCAAATACTTTGTAATTTGCGCACGAACCCAGCCTTGATCGTCAAGGTCGGTATTCAGCGTGTCCCACAATACGACGGTGACGGACGCGGGCTCCTCTCCGAGGGAATTGATTCGATTGGATACTGCGCCTGCCGCCATCGGCCGTAGCTTGGTTGACGCTCGGCCCTCTTTGATGCTGAATGAGGATATGCGCTGGGGTTTGCCATTATCGAGGACGGTGAAATCCTCTTTGGTCAGGCCCTTAACCGGGCCCTTGGCATCGCGCACCACCACATCAACTTCCACCAGTCGCGTGTCTACTCGAATCACCGGCTGCTTTGGGTCGGTCTGCTGCCCAAAAGCCATCGGAGTAAGTAAGAAGCCAGAGAGTATCAGCGTCGTCTTGAAGTTGTTGGAATAAAGCATAGTGGACCTTACGGCTTTGGACTAACGAATGGAACTCGGATGCTGCCCACAACTCCGGTGACCTTATCCTGCAACACGACACGAAGCACGCCATTGGTTCCGGAGGTCTGAATGGACTTACCCACGATCAGACCACCCTGCAGCGCACCTAGATATTCATTTTGCGTCCAGACGAGGTTGAATGGTTCCACTTGTCCATTCTTTTGGCCATCCAGGGTGACGATCATATCAAAGGCACCGACCCATTGATCGGCACGCTGCTGAAAATCCAAATCGCTAATGCTGACCCGAACATCCAACTGATGAAACCCAGGTTTGGCCGGGTCGGGCTTCGCTGCCCCCACCAGACCGACGCCGGTCGCATCGACACTTTCCTCCATCACTTCACTGAGAAAAGGACGTGGACGCACCTCGGGTCCGGATTGCGGGCCCCATGCTACGTATTCCTTGCGAAATGTAGCTTTCGCTTTATCCAACGCAGGCTTCTTGGCGATCTTCACATCGATCTTATGCACCTTGTCGTCGAGAGATTTTTCATCGGGATAATATCCCAGCGTGTAGCTGATGGCCCCGGACTGAACCACTTCGTTAAGTGCCGGACCAATGTCGTTGGAGTTCCGGAACGCCTTCCCGCCCGTGGCTGAGGCGATTTTTTGGAAGGATTGATTGCCGGTGAGGGAACTGCCCCCGACTCCGGCCGATCCGGCTCCTCTGCCTTTGCTGCCTAATATGGTGGCGTCGGCGGTGGGTGCGCCTTCGGAGGTGGCAAACCCCGCACCTGTCCCGCCCGGGTCGACTGGGAAAACCGTAATATTAGCTTCCGTCAGGTTGTTGGTGAACGTCTGTACCTCCGCTTCATCCTGGGTGGCTCGTTCCTGGGCGTTGCCGTAGGTCAGCGGAAACCGGCTGACCACCCAGACCAGATTCTTGCGGCCCGGCACCCCGGCCAGATGCCGCGCGATAGAACGAAACGCGGTGCGAGTGATATCCACCCGAGCCTGATTCGACAACTCCTGCATCGGTGAAAGTGCACTGGACAGAGCCCGCAGCATCGCTGCTTCGGGCGCAGGCAATCCTTCCGTGCCGGAGTTACTTTCCAGGCGCTTTGCGGCTGCCACCAATGGTCCGGCTTCATTATTGAAGTCATTAACCACTTTGAGTTCGGAGCCCAGGGAATAAAAGCCGACCTTGTCGGTCGGTTTCAGCGCTGCCAAGAGTTTCAGTACCTGACTCCGGACAAACGCCTGGTCGATCGCCGCCGTATTGGCGCGATCGTACAGGATGACAGTAGCGCTGCTGAACTCTTCGCCTTTGCTGTTGATCTTATTGGAGACGACACCTGGTGGCAGGGGCTGCGGAGTCTCGCTGTTTTTCACCTCCGTGCTGGCGAACACCGCGATTTCCTGCTTCTTGCCCTTGTCTTCGAGGGTAAAGTCTTCCTTGGTTAGGCCCCGGATCGGACCCGAATCGTTGGCGACAACCACGTCCACAACCACCAGCCGGGCTCCGGTTCGGAATGTAGGGCCGCGCTGAGCAGGCGGTTGCGCGTTTTGCGCCGTCAGAAACGCCGCACCGGTGAAGACAAGTGCGCTGGCCGATAAAAGCTTCGTGAGTCGCGAATTCAGGGTAAACATTTAATTCTCCGCCAATCATTAAAAGTAAGCTAACCAACCTGCTGCAAAGCAAATACCCGTCGCACAGCACCCCCAAGTCTCGGATTTGACGCAGACCGAGCGCGAATGGTTTCCCCAATTCTACGACGATTTTACCAGCGTTGCGTGAGCCGGGCGGATTGTGAACGCGGGGGAGTGACAAACGCGGGGGAGTGGCCTAGACACCGGGATCTCATCATATTAAAATCAAACCGGTCGTAGGAGTATGCTAGGTAGGCACGTTTCTGTCGCGTCGGTGCAAGTACGGGCGGGGCGTTGGCTGGGCTGAGAGAATCTTATGTTTGCGTCGCGTGGTCCATGGGTTACTCGTCGGGTTGCACGAGTGCAATCCACAATGTGGAAGGGGTCGACTTTGCGTTCTAGAGTCCTCTGGGTTGGGGTCATCGGTCTCGGCTTGTTGGCTTTCGTGCCGCGGTCTGAAGGTCAAAAAAGTTCGGGTGCAGTTGGAACGCCTGCCGCGCGGCAAGCACTGGTGCAGAAATATTGCGTCGGTTGTCATAGCGACAGCCTCAAGACCGGCGGCCTAACGTTGCAACATGCCGACTTCGCGAATATCCCGGCAGGCGCGGAAGTGTGGGAGAAGGTGATCCGCAAGGTTCGCGTGGGTGCGATGCCGCCGCAGGGTGCTCCTCGACCGGATGGCGTTGCGTTGAATGAATTGGCCGCGTCGCTCGAAGGCGAGCTGGATGCGAATGCTCTGAAGACGCCGAATCCGGGTCGCGTCTCCGTCCATCGTTTGAATCGCGTGGAGTACGCGAATGCAGTACACGATCTGCTGGACCTCAAGATCGATGGCGCTACGCTGCTGCCTGCGGATGATGAGAGCAGCGGGTTCGACAACATCGCCGATGTGCTGCGCATGTCACCGGCGTTGATGGAACGGTATCTTTCTGCATCGTGGAACATCAGCCGGTTGGCTGTGGGCAACATGAAACTGACGCCGGTTACGACGGTGTATCGTGTGCGGCCCGACCTTTCGCAGGATCAACATATGGATGGCATGCCGCTCGGCACCATCGGCGGCATTCTGGCGCAGCACACGTTTCCCTTGAATGCCGAGTACAGCATCAAGCTCCGTATGTGGCGGAACACGTTCGATCTGATGCGCGGTGTGGAAGATCCGCACGAGATTGAGATCGCCGTGGACGGAGCGCTGGTGAAGACGGTGAAGGTCGGCGGGCGCGAGGATTTCGTGAAGATGGCCGAGAATCCTGGGGCGTTCGGTGGGGATCTGGATCAAAAGCTGACGGTCCGGGTGCCACTGACTGCTGGGGTGCATACGGTGACCGCGTATTCTCGGATGCGCAGTCACGCACAACGCGATGCCCTGGTGAAGCCGTTCTTGCGGACCACTGTGGATGGGCAGGAGATCACGGGCGATCCGTCGGTGGATCGGTTGACGATCGAAGGTCCGTTTCAGCAAACCGGTGTGGGGGAGACGAACTCGCGACGTAAGATATTTTCCTGTTATCCGACAAAAGGTCAGGATGAAGTGGTCTGTGCGCGTCAGATTTTGACGACCTTGGCGCGGCACGCGTATCGGCGTCCTCCGACGGCCAATGATCTTGAATCCTTGCTGGGCTTCTTCCAGAAGGGGCGGAGCAAGGGCGGGAGCTTTGACGCGGGTATCGAATCCGCATTGCAGTTGATTCTGGCGAGTCCTGAGTTCCTGGTTCGCTTCGAGCAAGATCCTGACAAGTTGGCCGACGGTGCCGTCTACAAGATCAGTGACATGGCGCTGGCGTCACGGCTGTCGTTCTTCTTGTGGAGCAGCATTCCTGACGATGAACTGCTCGACCTGGCGACGAAAGGGAATCTGAGCAAGCCAGCGGTCCTGAAAGCGCAAATGCAGAGGATGCTGCGCGACCCGAAGGCGATTGCGTTGATCGATAACTTCGCGGAGCAATGGTTGTTCCTGCGCAATCTCAAGACTGCGAATCCCGATCTGACCGCTTACCCCGATTTCGACGATAATCTGCGGCAGGCGATGCGCGAGGAGACTCGGATGCTGCTAGAGTCGGTGATCCGTGACGACCGCAGCGTGATGGATTTGATGAATGCCGATTATACGTTTGTGAATGAACGTTTGGCGAGGCACTACGGCATTCCGAATGTCTACGGCAGTCAGTTCCGTAAGGTAGCGATCACGGATGAAAATCGGCGCGGTTTGTTGGGGCAGGCCAGCATTCTTACAGTGACCTCGTATCCGAATCGGACGTCGGCTGTGCAACGCGGAAAATGGGTTCTGACCAATATCCTTGGGGTTCCGCCAACGCCTCCGCCGCCAAATGTGCCGACGCTGAAGGAGAACGCGGAAGGTGAGAGGGTCTTGAGCCTGCGGGAGCGCATGGAGGCGCACCGGGCGAATCCGGTGTGTGCGGGCTGCCACAAGGTGATGGACCCGATCGGATTTTCGCTGGAGAATTTCGATGCGACAGGCCGTTGGCGCGCCTCGGACGATGGCTCCAAAATCGATCCTTCCGGAGTAATGTTCGACGGATCAAAGATTGAGGGTCCAGCATCGTTGAGGAAGGCGTTGACGCGTCGTCCAGAAGTGTTTGTGGGCGTGATGACGGAGAAGCTGCTGACCTACGCGCTAGGCCGGGGGCTGGGTTATTCCGATATGCCAACGGTGCGACGGATTGTGAGTCAGGCGGGCAAGCAGGATTTCCGCTTCTCCGCGCTGGTTTCTGGAATAGTCGACAGTGCGCCGTTTGAGATGAAGGTGAAGCGTTCGCAATCGCAGGTTGCTAGTTTGGAAAAGCCGCAGGGTGCAAGCAGCAAGTAAAGGGTCCCAATGAACTTCATTACGAAGCAGAGTTGGTGCTCCGCATTTCAAAAAACGGTAAATATATCCAGGAACGCTTCGCCAATAAATATTACGATGCGCTAACAGTAGGGATCGACTTCACGGCCCGTGACATTCAAAAAGAGTTAAAGGAAAAAGGGTTGCCTTGGGAAAAAGCTAAGTCCTGGGATAATTCTGCAGTTATTGGGAAATGGGTTACCATGGCCAACATCAAGAATAAGAAAGATATCAATTTTTGTTTATACAAAAATAAAGAACTGGTTCAACAGGGATCTTCCGGCTTGATGATCAATAGTTTTGATAATATTGTTTCGTATATATCCAACTACTTTTCAGTAAATATCGGCGACCTCGTTTTTACAGGAACCCCCGCCGGTGTAGGCGAATGCGTTGTGGGCGATCAACTGGAAGGATTCATGGAAGATGATAGCATGTTCGAGCTGGAAGTGAAGTAAGAACGGTGGATAAGCTACGGGTATGAAGGTTCCGCGAACAAGACACAATTTTATTTATATTATTTCTGGCGTTGCCATTTGTTATACTACACTAATTATTTAACTGCGTTTTATACCTGCTACATTCTTTTCAATTTTTAGATGAACTTTTGTTGAAATTCTTTACTTTTGCAACCCGTTTGGTAGGGGTGCAGGTTATT
>JBDTUY010000213.1:0-8335 GCA_040007495.1 Acidobacteriota bacterium
CGCATCGCATGGTTGTATGCGGCGTTGAGCATTAAGGCGAAAGCCGCTGCAGCATTCTATGGTCGCCTGGAGGGTGGCACCACCCCTTTAACGCCCAAGCAGCCGCTGGATTACGCGGGTGGGATCAGGGTCCCGGTGATTGGATTCTACGGCGGCAAGGATACAGGAATCTCGCTCGAATCGATTGAGAAGATGCGTCTGTCCCTTGAAATTGTCGACAGCCCTTCGGAACTTGTTGTCTACCCGAATGCCCAGCATGGCTTCTACGCCGACTATCGTCCAAGCTATAGCAAGGTCGATGCCGAAGACGCATGGAAGCGGACACTGGCGTGGTTTAAAAGGAACGGCGTATAGAAGTTAGTTCACCCGCACGGTGGCTTCCAACCGCCCCACTCCATCGATTCTGGCAGCAACTCGATCCCCAGCTTTGATGCGCGCACCTTTGGGGCAACCGGTTGAGATCAGGTCGCCGGGATACAGCGTCATCGCCTGTGCGTGGAAGCGCACCAGTTCATACGGCAGATGGCGCATATGGTGGACGAAGTCGCGGGAGCAGATCCCCCCGTTGTGCTCTGTGATCACTTCCAGTTGATCCACATTCGCGATCTCATCGGCAGTCACAATCACGGGCCCGAAACTAAAAAAGGTGTCGTAGCTCTTGGCACGAGTCAGGTAGCGGGGATTGCGGCGCAACACATCGAGCGCCGTCAGATCGAGGGTCGTCGTGTAACCGAAGATCATGTCCGGCACTTCTTCCAGTGAAATACCCTTGCACTGCTTACCAATAACGACGCCGAGCTCACCTTCGGCATCCACGTCCTCTGAAACCGAGCTGGGCGGTAGCAGGATCTCGCCACCAGGGTGAATCATGCAGGAGGCAGGCTTCATGAAACTTCCGGGTTCGTCCGGCTGAATCGCATCGATATCATCGGCGTGCGTGCGGTAGTTCAGGCCGATGCACCAGATCTTCGGCGGGACGTCGTACGGGACCAGCGGCTGCACTTCGGTCAGAGGAATTGTTTCGACGCCGGGGAAATGGTCGGCGTGGAGTGGCTTCAACTGGTCGGCTGCTCCGGCTTGAATGATCGCAAGAATGTCATTCGCGATTTGCAGGCCGAACTTGGCGTTGATGGCTATTACAGGAGCGATACGGTCACCAATGAGAATGCCTACATCGCGATGGTGTCTGTGGTCGAAGCGGATCAGTTTCATTCGGGAACTTAGAGTATAGATTGTGGCCGAGCGCGCCGTGCCAGGACCGCGATCGATACCAGGTAAACGGCGACGATCACGGCCGGGATCACCACAAACCGATGCGCAGGAAACACATACCAGGCAGTCACTACGAGTGACGTTCGCGTTAGCCCATGAAACAGGCCGACCCAGTGCTGGAGTATCCAGGCCATCGGCAGCCACATAGTGCCGGTAAGAATGCCAACCGTGAGAGGTAGGGATGTATGGTCCACCATAAAGAACGGTATCGCGATCGCGTAGGTAAGCAGCGATTGGCCGACTGTGAAGAAGAACAGAGCGTCGAACGCATTCTTAGGGCGTGATCGATCCAGAAAGTTTTCGCCCGTGAAGCGGGAAATGAACATCCCCAGGTAGAGGGTCATTCCCGTCGCGACGAACAGGACCATCGCAGCGGCGCGTGACGGCAGCAGCATTCCCCCGCAGCCGACGACGGACCAGGCGATGGCACCCGCGATGGGCATAGCGAGCAGGGGTCGCGAGGCAAACTCCCGTCGTTGTTCCTCAAGGGACCTGATTGGTTTGGGCTGCGCCAGTTTCAGACGATCGCCGGGGCTACTGGTCATTACCACTCCTACGAACCTCGGACCCGGATTGTTCCCGCTCGAACAAGATCGCGCCATGTTATATTGCCCCCATGCGCCACGCCCTTGCGATTCGGCTTCCCGCGACCATGCTGACCCTGGCCGGGGTCTGGCTCGCGTACACGACCGCCGCCTATACGCAGACCCCGCCCCCGAGTAAGGGCACCCCGCGCCAGATCATCCACCGTGCTGCGACATTCCAGAAGGTCAAGGAAGGCCTGTTCATGATCCAGGGCGATGGCGGGAACGTTGCCGCTTACGTCACCGATGAAGGTGTGATTCTGGTCGATGACATGTATGAGCGCAACTACGACGACGTTATGTCGCAGGTGAAGGCGATCACAAATAAACCCATCCGCTATGTGCTGAATACGCATCATCATGACGATCACGCAGGCGCGAACATCGGCATGCTGGGTGCTGGCGTCGAGGTCATCCAGCATCGCAACGCCCGTTTGAATACGGTCGCGCTGAAGCAGCCTGGTCCGGCGCGCGTCACGTTCAACGACCAGATTGAGGTGCACTTAGGCGGAAAGGAAGTTCGCGCCTTTTACTTCGGACGTGCCCATACCAGCGGAGATGCGATCATCTACTTCCCGGAATTGAAAGTCATTCATACCGGCGACGTTTTCCTCTCCCGGTCGACGCAGCCGTACATCGATTCGGATGGCGGCGGGAGTGCGATCGAATGGACGAAGGTGCTGGACGGCATCGACAAGTTGGATTTCGATACGGTAATTCCAGGTCACGGCGCGTTGTCGGATCGGGCCGGACTTGCAGCGTGGAGAGTCACGTTTGAAACGCTGCGTTCAAAGGTAGGCACCATGGTGAAGGCGGGACGAGATAAGGCGGCAATCTCGAAAATGTTGACTGCGGATTACGGTTGGCCAGTAGGCGGGCTCGCGTTGGGGCAGTTGGATGCGTTCATGGCGGAGATGAAGTCGGCGCGGTAGGTGCAGGCCTCATTCGTCTGGGATTAGCCGCAAGATATTTTGCACGTCTCGGGCGGCGTGCAGCACTCGGATTACCTGCAAGGGTTTGGTTTCGTAGCGGTAAACGATGAGGTAGGAATAGACCAGAAAGAATCGGTGCCGCCGATCGGCCAGTTCTTCCCGCAGATGGCCGATGCCAGGTGTTTTTGCCAATTCGTAAAACGCGGCTTCCAGGACGGTCACCACCCGGTCAGCGGCTTCGATGTTGCCATTGGCAATGTACTCCCACAGGTCGCTGACATCCAGTTCAGCCTGGGGAGTGAGAACGAAGGCCTTCATCCCTTGCGCTGTCTCCGCTGGGCGCTTCGCTGCCGGATTTTGGCGAAGACTTCCGGGCCGTCCACAAATTGACCTCGGTCAGCTTGCGCACCGCCCACGGCGACTTCCCTGCGCAATTCAGCCAAACGGAGCTGTTTTATTTCCTCGCGTTCCTTCAGTAGTCGGAGTCCTTCGCGTAAGACTTCGCTTTGAGTTTGATAATAGCCGGTCTTGAGCAGGTCGGCCACGAACTCATCGAAAGCAGTTCCGAGATGAACGTTCATGATCACAACTTACCTTGACTAACAATGACTGTCAACTATTGACACAAAAAAGGTGAATTATTATGTCGGCTGCGATCCCGCCTGAGGCTCGAATCACGCATACATAAAGGCCCCGACCATCCAGGTCGATAAATAGTCGATGAGTGGAATCGCCCCCGGCCAGAATCGTCAGCGGAATCTGCAGATCGACGTTCTGCGTGCCGTCGCCATTTTGATGGTGCTGCTCTGCCACACGGTCTACCTGCGAAAGCCGACCTGGGATGAGCCTTTGTGGCGAGCCGGATGGAGCGGCGTCGATCTCTTCTTTGTCATCAGCGGGTTTTTGATTGCAGGCCTGCTGTTCTCCGAATATCGACGCGAGGGTCAGATTCATTTCTCCCGCTTCTTCATCCGCCGCGCTTTCAAGATCTATCCTGCTTTCTACGCCATCATCCTGATCACCGTGATTCCAGGACTGCTTTCGTCCCATGCGGGCTGGAGCGGCTGGCGTCCCTTGCTGAACGATGTCTTATTCATGCAGAGCTACTGGCCTGGGACCTGGGGGCACTTCTGGTCGCTATCGGTGGAGGAGCATTTTTACTTGCTGTTGCCGCTGGCTTTGTGGGTGATGCTGCGTCGGGCCAAGGGTCAACCTGACCCGTTTCGGCGGTTGCCGGCGCTGTTCGTGGCCGTGGCCGTGTGCGCTCTGGTCGCGCGTCTGTGGACGGCAAGGTATGTGCCTTTCTCTTGGCAGACGCACCTGTTTCCGACCCATCTGAGGCTCGATTCGCTGCTGTTTGGCGTGGTCCTGGCATACTATTTTCATTTCCATCAAGAATGGCTCGCGGCCTTCGTTACGCAGCACCGAGGTAAATTGGCGTGGGCAGCGGCTGTCTTGCTGGCTCCCCTGTTCCTTGTCAGTCAGTACGATCGCTGGATGTATACCTATGGTTTCGCCACCACCTTTCTCGGGTATGGGTGTTTATTGCTGGTGTTCCTTTATACGCAGATCTCGGCAAATGAATGGGTGCTGCGACCGGTCAAGCTTCTCGCGTATGTTGGGCAGTTCTCCTACTCAATCTATCTGTGGCAAGGCCAATGGTTGGCCGTAACTGAACATATTGCTGGGGGAAATATGGCAGCCAGACTGGTGTGTTTCTATGTGGGCTCGATCCTACTTGGCATCCTTGCTGGCAAATTGATCGAGGTTCCGGCGCTTCGCCTGCGAGAGGCGTGGTTTCCACGCGAGGTTCGTCCCTCGCCGGATTTCAAGCTCAAAACCTCGACGAAATCGATCGGTGCGATCTCGGTTCCCGCTGCCGACCCTTCTGTTTAACGCTTCGCTTGGCTAGCATGAGACGAGGCCTGTCAGCGTCGCATCACCCTTTTCCACCACATCCAAAACCCGGTCACCGCTAACACCGGAAGCGACAGCGCGAGCAGCGACCACAGGGCCTTCACCAACAAGAACCCAATTCCATCTCCGCCAAAGCGTCCGAAATGAAGCACGCTGAACCACGTGAGAATGGAGTTGCCGGTTGGCCGCTGATCGAATGCGGATCGCTGCAAAACAGCTCCGGTCACTGGATCGAGCGCGACGGAGCTGACGCGGTGAAACTGCTGCGGTCGCCCTTCGAGCAGAGTGATTCGCACCGGCTGGCCGGGGACGGGAATCGATGCCCGAAAGAGAGGCCGATCCGGCAATTGCTGCTGTGCGATTCGGGCCAGCTCTTCCATTCGTTTAACCGGGCTCTTACCGGTCTGGGGCGTCGTGGACCTGGAGATTTTCGGGTCCACGGAGCGGGTAAAGAAACGGTCCAGCAATTTGATGTAGTTGGGTAGCCAGACGTAATATGTGCCGGTGAACGCGACAAGCAGTACGAACATCAAAGATACGCTGCCGACAACTTGATGCAGCTGCCAAACAAAGCGACGCCATTCTGTAGCGGATCGCCCGTGGGGAAAGTCGACACGAAATCGTCCCCGCAGTCGTGTGGCCAAACCAGTTGAAGAGCCGGACGGCCACCACACTACGATTCCTGACAACGTCATTCCAAGCAACAGCCACGCCCCGATTCCATTCAGTGTGCGGCCCACGCTTCCGCTGAGCAGACTGACGTGCAGCCGTCCGACCCAGCCGAGCCAGTCCGAATCTGCCCCCACGCCCGGGTTGTGGACCCCGGCGAGGGTTCCGCTTGCGGTTTCGACATAAACCTCGCGAGCATCTGGACCCCGCAACATATAAACCATCCAATGGGGTGTCTCCGCGTTGGGCCAAGTCAGACTGATCGGCTGCCACCCGGGGAGGCTTTTTTGCGCCACCGCCAGGGCGTCGTCTGAGGTCAACAAGAAGGGCTGCGGCTCAGCCGGGAAGCGATGTAATTCGGGTCGAACCAAGGCGCTCAGTTCGTCATGAAACACCAGAATCGATCCAGTCAATCCGATCACAACCGCATACAGCGCGATTACGAGTCCGCAGGTCATATGGAGCCACCGCAACACCCGGCGAAAGCCTGGGATCGGTGTGACAGGAAGGGTTGAGGGCATCGGATCGGCTTCTTAGTGTGGCCGAAAATGTCGGTTTCTGCAAATCAGATCCGGCATCCCAGGAACCGCAAACGATTGATAAAGAAGTGTCTCCTACAGGTCAGTGACCGACAGTTGTTGCTCTTGGAGGGTTTCGGGCGCTAGTTCGCAGGCGATCTCGTGCTAGTGTGGGTGCTCGATGGTTATGCACAAACGCCCTAGGCATTTGTCGCGAACCGTCGTCCCCTTATCAAATGACATCAATACTTCTATTTCTCTCTTTCTTCGCCGACGTGCGGGGCGTGGTCACGGACCCTGCTGGACAACTTGTGGAAAACGCTAAGGTCACCTGCGGAACCGCTTCGGCCACGACCGACGCCAGCGGAAAATTTGTGCTCACCGGTGCGCAGGATTGTACCGGCTCCGTGATCAAGGAAGGCTTCGCCAAAGCCAGTGTTCTCTTGAAGGCATCTGACGCGAAAGGGCCTGCCGAAAACCGGGTGGCGCTGACCGTCGCGACCCTGACGGAACGCGTGGTGGTCTCCGCTACTGGAACGCCGGTGGCATTGGAAGAAGCTGGCATCTCAGGCGACGTCTTCACGGAGAAGGATCTGGAAGTTCGGCAGTATGCTCCAGTGTCGGATCTGCTGCGCGATGTCGCCGGATTGAACGTCACGCAAGCTGGCAGCAATGGTGGCGTGATTTCGGTGTTTCCGCGCGGCGGAAATTCCAACACCACTCTCGTAATGTTGGACGGCATCCCGCTGACCGACCCGGGTGGAGCTATGAATTTTGCCAACCTATCTGGAGCAGGCCTGTCGCGCGTCGAGTCCGTGCGGGGTCCTGAGGGATCGCTCTACGGAGCCGAAGCTTCCAGCGGTGTGGTCCAACTATTCAGCAAGCAAGGGGATGCCGAAGCGCGCATGCCGCATGGATCGCTTTCCTACGAGCGCGGATCATTCTCAACCGACCACTGGATCGCCGGTCTTGGTGGCGGCGCTCTGGGCAATCGCTTGGATTACTACGCGACGGTCGACCAGAATCGGTCCACTGGCCCGTTCCCCAACAACGTGTACCGCATCATCACGGGTACGGCGAACGTCGGATACCGAATCTCGAATTCCACAAGTGTTCGCGCCACCACCCGGAACTATGACGCGATCAGCGGCACGCCGGGCCTGACGTTCTACAAAGCCTTCAATCTCGACGGGCTCGGACATGATCGCGACCATGCGTTGAACGTGAAAGTGGAAGACGTACGCAGCGCGCATTTCAGCCAGAGGGCTTACTATACCTATCACCAGTTGCGTTCCATCAACACGGACCCCAAGACGGAGTCGTATGTTGTGGCGGCACTGACAACGTCGGCTCTGCCTCTTCGCGCGGGAACCCCGGCAGTGGTCTATCTGAATCAATTGGTCCCGGTGGGCACGGCGGGAGCGGTGCAGCGGACGATCACCGTCTTTGGCGGTGGATTTCAATCGTTCACGGACCGATCCTCCTTCGGCTATCAGGGAACCGTCACGCATAAGTACGGCTCGTTCCTATTCGGTTATGAGAATGAGCGTCAGGGTGGGGAGTTTCTACCTGTCACAGTGAAGCGCCGCAACAACGGATTTTCGGCATTTGAACAGTTGAAGATCGGGAAGCGGATTTTCATGTCCGGCGGCACGCGCGTGGAACACAGCAACATCTACGGCAGCCGTCTGGCCCCCCGTGGCTCGATCACGTTCCTGCTGCCCACCAATACCTATCTGCGTATGAGCCTGGCGCGTGGTATTCAGGAACCTTCCATGCTGCAGACCAATTCCCCGAATCCGGGCTTCCCCGGCAACGCTACGCTGAAGCCCGAGAAGACAGATACATTTGAGGCGGGCCTGACGCGCACGTGGATGGGCGGACGGTTGCGTTCGGAATTTGCGTACTTCCGCAACCTGTTTACGGATTTGATCCAGTTCAAGACCATCGATCCGGTCACGTTCGTCGGGTCCTGGTTCAACGTCGACAAAGCCTATTCGCGCGGCTATGAAGCGTCCGGATCGTTCCGCATTGTGGACGGAGTCCAGTTGAAGGGCAGCTACACGCATCTCTACACACGCTGGATTACCGGTAGTGAACTCGGGCAGCAACTATCGCGGCGGCCGCCCAACCAGGGCGCAATTTCGTTGCAGGTCGCACCGGAGAAGGCCAAGTGGAATTTTCTAATTGGGGCTCGTTTCGTGGGTGAGCGGCGTGACACGTTCAACACATTCGGCATCAACCGCAGCGCCGGTTATCAATATGTCTTCTTGGACGGTGCCTATCAGATCCACAAAAATGTCGCCTTGTTTGCCCGAGTGAATAACCTCTCGAACGAAAGCTACCAGGAAGTCACCGGCTACGCACAGTGGGGCCGGAACGCGTCGGGTGGTTTGCGCATGAGCTGGTAAGGTCGTTTGGTCGGGGAGGGGCTTGCGCGCCC
>JBDTUY010000214.1:0-8333 GCA_040007495.1 Acidobacteriota bacterium
ATAAGATCCTGTACGACTACGTGACCCTGTTCGACATCTACGAATGCGCGATTAACCCGGACCTAGTGGAGCAAAAGATCCGGGACGCCGAACGGATGTTTGAGCGGCGATCAGTCCTCACTACGCTCGACGATTTCATGGCCAACCGAACGCTGGAAGCATTCCCCTTCGAGCGCGATCCGGAAACCAACCGTATGAAGGTCAGCTTCACGGATGAATTAGAGCAACTTCTGAAAGAACAGAAGATAACCTTCGAGGTGGAAATCGAATCCAATCCGACCGGGCAGGATGCCTCAGCCATCGACGAAAAACGCCAGCAGTTCGAGGCGGTCAAACGTTGGTTCTTTCAAGACTGGAAGCGGATCGAGCCGCGCCTGCGAACTTCCATCGTTGAGGGCATCTCGGTGTTCTTGTCGCTCTTCGACGACAACCCGGCAGTGAAGCGGGTGTTTTGTCCGCTCAAGGAGGTCTACGACCCGGTTGCTAACGCGGGTGGCCGCTTCGGGAAGCCGCTGCCACCGTTTGCCGATCTGATCGAGAGTGGAAATGTTTGCGCGCTCAACTTCCCCGTTTCCGCCAATCCTGGCCTTGCCCGTATCATCGGGACGCTGATGAAACAGGATTTTCAACGTGCCGTCCTGAACCGAATACCCAGGATGGAACAGGAACCCGCCCGGCATTTTCGGGAGGCGCTGTTTCTTTGCGACGAGTACCATTCGTTCGCCACGGTCGGTGAGGGTGATCCGAGCGGGGACGAAAAGTTCTTCGCTCTCTCGCGCCAAGCCAAATGCGTTGCCATTGTCGCGACCCAAAGCATCAGTTCCCTGCGGTCCACGTTGCCCGGAGAATCTTGGCGCACCTTGCTGCAAACCTTCCGGACCAAAATCTTCCTCACGCTCTCAGATGATTTCAGCGCAAAAACCGCGAGCGAGCTGTGCGGCAAAGAGGAGCAACTTAAGCCCAGCTACACGATCTCCGAAAATGGCCAGGACGCAGGGGTGAGTATGCTAACCGGGCGAGCGATGGCCCACAAGGCGACATTGAGCGCGAGCAAAGGATACCACGTCCAGCGTGATTTCACGTTTGAGCCCAAGGTGTTTGCCGAACTCAAAAACGCCCAGGCGATTGTTCTCGCCTACGACGGCCTGAATCCCCACCCACCGAGCTATTGCTACCTGAAGCCCTACTTCCTGGACCGGAACCGGTCCTATTTCGAGCAGCTCGCGCGAGGTGAACTATGAGTTGGGACGTCATCATTCCTTTCTTAAGGCCGATCCAACATCTGATCTTGGACCCGGAGGTGTCGGACATTCTGGTGAACGGCGGCTCGCAGATTTTCGTCGAATGCCACGGCGAGTTGCGACCGGTACCGGACGCCGTGATCTCCGAGAAATCGCTGCAAGTCGCCGTCCGCAATATCGCGCGCGTCTTGGGAGACGAGATCAACGAGGAGAAACCGCTGCTGGACGCTCGCTTGCCGGATGGCTCCCGCGTCGCCGCCGTATTCCCGCCCTGTTCGGTCACGGGCACGATCTTGGCGATCCGTAAGTTTCACAGCCGAAAATATACGGCGGACGAGCTGGTACGGATCGGGACTCTGACGTTGGGGCTTCTGAATGATCTTCGTGAGGCGATCGAGAATCGCAAGAATATTTTGATTTCGGGAGGGACAGGGACCGGAAAGACCACGCTTTTGAACGGACTCACGTCCTTTGTTCCGCAATCAGAACGGATCGTTGTGATTGAGGACACATCAGAGCTTCAGCTTCAAGCGACGAACCTAGTAAGGCTTGAAGCGCGCCGCGAACAGCCGGGAATTCCCGCCGTGACCATGCGCGATCTGTTGCGTGCGACGCTCCGCCTTCGGCCCGACCGGATTCTCTTGGGCGAAGTCCGAGGCGGCGAGGCGTTCGATTTGCTGCAGGCACTCAACACCGGCCACGCGGGGACGCTTTCGACGATCCACGCGAACTCTGCCGAGCAAGCGCTCTCCCGGTTCACAAACTGCGTGTTGCAATCCGGCATCGACCTGCCCTACGCAGCGATCCGCGGCAACATCAGCGAGGCGCTCAATCTGATCGTTCATATCGAGCGTCGTCAGGGACGGCGCTACGTGGCCGAGGCTTTGGAGATCAGGCGGTATCTGCCGAGTGAGGATCGCTACGAGTTCAAAACCATCTATCGCAAGGACTAGGAGGAACCATGGACCGCGACATCGCACCCCGCTTCATCCAGGACAACTTCAAATCTACAGATCGGCTGGCTGTTGTGCTCCTAGACAAACGCACACGCGCAGTGACTCAACGCATCGCGGCGGCCGAGCGCATCTCCTCCCTGGAGTTCCAGGCGTGGCTTCGGCACCGGAACGCGCAAAAGCACGAAGTATATGTGTCCATGAACACCTTGCGGCCCGAGGCGCGAGGTCGCACGAAGTCGGACATCGAATCTATTCGTCACGTCTATCTCGATTTTGACGAACATGGCACGGACGCAGTCAACCGGCTCTTGAATCGCAAGGATGTTCCTTGCCCCAACACTAAGGTCAGCACTTCCCCCGGCAAGTGGCAGGTCGCTTGGAGGGTCGAGGAGTTCACACTGGCGCAGGCCGAAGAACTCCAAAAGTGGCTTGCTCGTGATACCGGGGCGGACCCCGCCGCGACCGACGCTGCGCGGGTGCTCCGACTCCCTGGGTTCTACAACCACAAGTACGAACCTGCTCATGCGGTGACCGCCGAGACTCTGAACGATGCCATTCACAGCCCGAAAGATTTTCCGGCACGTGAGCAACAGTTGGGCGCGCCAAGGTTGGTCCCAGCGTCGAACGGTGGCCCCCCAAAGAGCGGCTTGTCGCAGTCGGAACGGGACTGGGCATTCGCCAAGCGAGCCCTCGCGCGAGGAGAACCGCCGGATTTGGTGACCCTGGCTATCGCGGCCCTACGCCGGGACGACAAGCCAGACCCGTACTACTACGCACGGCTCACGGTGGAAAAGGCTGCTCGGCAATTGAAAACAGAGTCGCCGCCGCAACGTATGGAGAACACAGAACACGATCGTTAGGTGAAGGAGAAATCCGTATGTCATTCAATATGCAGGGCGACCGTTTGTTGAAGGTTCCGGAGGTTTGCGAGCTCCTGGGTTATTCTCGGGCAACGGTCTACCGCTTGATTGGATTGGGAGAGATCCCTGTCGTGCGGGTGGCCGGGACGATTCGCTTCCGATATCACTCTGTCCAGACCTGGATGGCAGACCGGGAAACTCCAAGAAAGGAGCCACAGCCCGAAAAATCCGAGGATCAAGGGCACCGTCAGGTGTCTACCTACTGATTCCGCGCGGACAAAAGCGGGTACACTCGTCTCAAGCAGTTCTTTAGATGCAAAATCGCATCAAAATCCGGCGGCGTGGGAAGCGGCGTTACTACGCGATAGAGATTCCTCTGCAATACCGTGATGCTGGTGAACCACGCACCGAAGTCATGGCGAGCAGCCGGGAAGAACTCGCCCAGAAGTACGAAAAAGAGATTGCCGGCCGCAGGCAGGCCCTCGACCGCAACGGGGGCAAGAAGTCGCTGAAAGAGTTCCTTGAGAATGATTTCTTGCCCTTCTACAAGAACGAGGTCGAGACCCAGACGTGGTGCGACTACCGGATTCAAATTGAAACGCACGTCGTGCCTTTCATTGGCACGCTGCGAGTAGATGAGCTGACCACGCGGCACATCGATCAGTGGATTCTCTCGCTTCGTTCCGTGGTCTCGAAACGAACCCAACGAACGCTTTCTGATCGGACAGTGGACTATGCACTCGCCGTGCTTCGCAGGGCACTTCAGTTCGCAGTCGATTGGCGCTATGTGCCGATGAACCCGGCTTCGGCCAGAGTACGGGTGGCCAAGCGACGCCGCAAGGTGAAGGTTTCACCTCTCCGTTTTCTGACACCGGAGCAGTCCAAGAAATTGATGGAAGTCGTCGCGGGAGATCGCTACGAAGCCCTGTATTTATTGGCTTTGGTGACTGGAATGCGCGAAGGCGAGTTGTTCGGCTTAAAATGGAGCGACCTGGATTTCAGCCGCAGTAGACTCACCGTGAATCATTCTTTGGCGCATACCAAACGCCGCAAGGGCGAACCGGGAGAGAGATTCTCACTCAAAGGACCTAAGACGATGGGCAGTCGGCGGACCATCGAGATCCCGGACATTTCTGTGGCGGCGTTACAGCGGCACGTGAAGCGACAAGAAGAGGAAAAACACGCTGCTGGGGACGCCTGGAAAGAAGATGATTTTGTATTTACGTCGAAACGTGGGACACCGCTCGATCCCGGCAACGCGCTGCACCGCTTTCAGAATCTTCTCAAAACACATGGACTGCCCAAGGTCCGTTTCTACGATTTGCGGCACACGCATGCGTCCCTGCTAATTGCCGAAGGCGTGCACGCCAAAAAGATCGCTGAGCGATTGGGCCATTCTTCAATCAAGCTCACGATGGACACCTACGGACATCTCTTTGACGGAAGCGATCGTGAGTCTGCCGAACGCATGGATCGGTTATTTGCGCCGCCGGTTGTGCAGCCAATTTCCGACGGTCGCGAGCGCACTGGGGGCGCGAAAATTCTTCTATTCAGGAAGCCAGTTTTAGGGGTCCATGCGGACACAAATGCGGACACAACAAAAAATCCCCTCGCGGGGATCTCTGTAAGCGATTGATTTAAGATGGTGAGCGCGGTAGGAATCGAACCTACAACCTAATGATTAAGAGTCATTTGCTCTGCCAGTTGAGCTACGCGCCCTGACTTGTTGGGACTTTTTTGCCGCGCGGGGGAATGTGCGACTTCGTTAGTATAGCGCTAGATGAGCATGGACGCTACTTCTACTTGCGAGCGATGTCCTTCGACCACGACGATTCCGCTCTCGGTGACGTGATACAGTTTCTTGTCGCGCTCCAAATCGTACCCGATGGTGGCGTCTTCCGGGATCTGCGCATTCTTGTCTAGAATGGCCCGCTTGATCCGTGCGCGGCGGCCAATGTCGCAGTTGTCGAAGACTACGGAATCTTCCACTACGGCTCCGGAATGGATGCGAACGTTGCGGCCGATGACCGAACCTCGAGCCATCCCGCCGGACAAAATCGTGCCTCCGCCAACAATAGAATCGATGGCTTGGCCGCGGCGGCCCAACTCGTCAAAGATGAACTTAGCCGGAGCCTCGGAATAGCCTGCAGTCTGCAGAGGCCACCGGCGGTTATACAGATTCAGCGCCGGTGTGATGTCGCGCAAGTCCATATTCGCGTCGTAATAGGCTTCGATGGTGCCGACGTCGCGCCAGTAGGGCAACTGCTCCGGAGGATCTCCAGGGATGCGATTGGTTTGGAAATCGTAGGCGAACAGCGGCGAGCGATTGACCATGTCGGGCAGGATGTCGCGTCCGAAATCGTGTGAACTGGATTCAAGCGCAGCGTCGCGATTCAACTCGGCCATCAAAGGGCCAGTTGAGAAAATATAGTTACCCATCGAGGCGTAGACTTGATCGGGGTCGCCGGGCATGGTGGGGGGGGCGGCAATTTTCTCATGGAACCCGACGATGCGGCCATCCGGCGCAGCTTCGATCACCCCAAATTCCAAAGCCATTTTCTTGTCGACGGGAATCGCGGCAACCGTCGCGCTGGCCTGCTTGTGAATATGAAACTCCAGCATCTCGCGAATGTTCATTCGGTAAATGTGGTCTGCACCAAAGATGCAGACGTAGTGCGGATCTGCCTGTTCAATCAGATTTATATTCTGATGCAGAGCGTCGGCAGTGCCGCGATACCATGCTTCGCCGGGGGCTCGCATCTGCGCGGGTACGGGAATGATGAAGTGGTGCTTCAGCATACCGCCCATTTCCCAACCTTCATTGAGATGCTGCAATAGGCTCTGGCTCTTGAATTGAATCAGAACGTAGGTGGAGTAGATGCCTGAGTTCATCAGGTTGCTGAGGACAAAATCGACAATGCGATAACGGCCTCCGAAGGGAACGGCTGGTTTCGCACGCTCCTTAGTTAGCGGGTACAGACGCGTACCCTTTCCACCTGCCAGAACGAACGCTAGGACGCGTACCTGCATGGCGTCCATTGTCGCATGGGCTAAGTAAGTGTATGTAAAGGGGAACTGAGTGGGAACCCGCGGCGTCGAAACGTAGGAGGTGAATATATCCGCCTCTCGACGCATGTCCAATCTGGTGGATGCGGATATATCCGCATCCTACGAGTGGCTCAAATTGGAAATAATAGAACTCATACCGGTGGAACGAGATCAGATCCTCGAAAAGCTGCGCGAAAGGATTGTCCGCTTTGCGGCATCTAGACTATCGAGGGACAACGCCACGGATTCTGCGGCGGGGGCTCAAGACATCGCGCAGGAGGTCTTGATCGTCTTGCACGAGAAATATAGTTCGGTAGATCGGATCGAAGAATTGGTGCCGTTGTCTATGGAGATAGCGAGACTCAAGATCTGGGGCGCGCGGCGAAAATCAGTGCGGCACGGCGAAAAAAGTCAGCTTCAGGTGGAGGATCTTCCGCTGGCATCGCGCGAAGAGAGCCCTCTGCAGCAGGTTGAGCGCAGGGAACAACTAGAGCGTTTGGAAGTAGCGCTGGCGGGACTGGGAGACAGATGTCGTGAGTTGTTCCGGTTGAAGCTGGAAGGCTTGACGTTTCCTGAGATTCAAAAGCGGTTAAAGGTCGAGTCGATCAACACGCTCTATACTTGGGATTTCCGGTGCCGTAAGACGTTATTGGAGCGCATGGGCGGTAGTTTGGAACGCAAGGAGAAGTCGTCGTGAATCCGGACGAAGCTCGCAAATTAGTGGGTGGTTACGCGACGGGGTCATTGAGTGACTCTGAGCGGAAAGCCCTGTTCGCGGCAGCTTTGGACGATCAGGAATTGTTCGATGAGTTGGCGGACGAGCAGAGTCTGAAGGAATTGCTGGATGAGCCGGGTGTGCGGGATCGGTTGATCGCACGGCTCGCGCCTAAGGCTGAAAAGCAACGTTGGAGTTGGCCGTGGGTGGGCGTGGCTAGCGCGCTGGTGGGAGTTGCCGTTATTGCCATCGTCTGGTTGAATGTACCCCAACCGCAGGTGGCGAATGAAATATCCGCGAAGGTGGACGTGCCTTCGCCAGTCGTCGCGCCGCCTACCGGAGTCTTGTCTGAGCCAACGTCGAAGCCAGAGCGTGCTCCATCAGCGCCGACTGCGGCCGCGGCGGCGTCACGGGATCCTGCTCAGAATCAGGCAAAGAATCAAACAGAGAAGCAAGCGAAGCCTGCTGAGAATGGCCCGGTTGCGCTGGCTGCGACGAATTCGCCCGTTGCCTCCGCGAGGCGTGATATTGTTCCGGGGCAGGCTCCGGTGATGAAAGCGGAGCAAGCGGCCACGGCCACGGCGGAATTGGCGCAGCCAGTGCTAGCGCCCCCACCTGCGTTGCAAAAGGCGCGAATTGCGACTGCGCCTGCGGCTGCCGCCACTCCCAACCGGTTGGAGCAAACTGGCCAGCTACCCGTGCTCGCGATCGGTGCTGCCGATGCGGCAAGAACTGGTTTTGCAGCAGGCCCTGGTGGCGGCGGTTGGCGTGGCGGTTTCGTGCAACAACAGACCTTCGGGTTCCGCTATCAAGTCAACGATGCCGTCTTACAGGTGACGCCGACCTCAATAGGTTGGCTCACCGTTACAACTGCGGATTTAGTTCCGGTCACACTGCTCACCAATCGTACGGTCCCGTCGGGTGTGCCGCTAACGATCATGGTGCCTGCGGATGCGAAGGTTCTCATTATCCAGTTCTCCATACAAGCGGGACCGGTAAATGATCCTCCCGAACGAAGAGTCGCGCTGTCCGGAGTGGTGACGTCGCCGAATGCTTCGGGAGTTTCCATCACGATTCCAGCGCGGCCGTAGTCCCATAGCAATCTCTTTATCAATCGCGTGAGCGATGTCCCCACGGTTCACGCTACTCTGGATACTTATGCCCATTTGGCACGCCGTTGTTCTCGGAATCATTCAGGGTTTGGCTGAATTTCTCCCCATCAGCAGTTCCGCGCATCTGGCCGTTGCGCCGTATGTGTTTGGTTGGCAGGATCAGGGGCTGGCCTTCGATATTGCATTGCACTTCGGAACGCTGCTAGCCGTGCTTGCATACTTTTTTCGCGATTGGATTCAGGTGATCGCTGCTGGGTTCGGCGTGAAGCTGGGTGACGACAAGGTGCTGGCGCAGAACCCGATGCTGCTATGGCTGCTGGTCGCGGCGACCATTCCCGCAGGACTGGTCGGGGTCCTGTTTGAGAAGCAAGCCGAGGCGGCTGGCAATAATTTGTATCTGG
>JBDTUY010000215.1:0-8315 GCA_040007495.1 Acidobacteriota bacterium
GGATGCCTCAATCCTGCTGATGAGTCCGATGGATCGTGGCGAAGCCGAAGCGGACGGCAGCATTACAACGCTTGAAACCTTGCCTCGATTGGTGTCGAAGGAACACGCCGTGGCGGAGCAGGCAGGCGTGGCGTTCTTCAATACCTATCAGGCCATGGGGGGCAAAGGAACGATGGCCCGCTGGGCGAAGTCGCAACCCCGTAAAGTTGGCTTTGACTACACCCATCCTCTGGCACCGGGTGCGAAGATCGTCGGCGAGCTGCTTTTTAGCGCGCTGCACGACGGTTTCCGGGATTACCGGCATCGTCAGGAATCGGGCGCGACTGCCGCTTCCGACAACCTGCCGCGCGTTACCGATCGAGTACAAGCAGCGAAGCTGAAGTGAGCTGGGTATCTCAATCCATTGGACGAGCGCAGTGCTCCGGGGTAAACGCTCCCTATGGTCGCGGCTCAGTAATCATGCGAACGGGATTGCGTTTACTGAGCCGCCACCATAGGGAGGGGTACTTCGCGCACTATGCCAGACTGCTAGCGCTATTGTTCGCTTGCCAGTTGCTTGGGGGACAAACCCGGGTATCGGCAGCGAAACCCAAGGGTCCCGAAGTTCAGCATAAAACTACACCGAAACCAGTAAGCTCGGCGAAGGATTTCGTCCACCAAGCGCTGACCATCGCGCGGAAGATTCCTATCGAGAACGCCGCCTCACTCGCTCCATTCTTTGAGAGCCTGTATCGTCGCCAGACCGAGGAATTGCCGGGTCCTACCCGCATTCTCCACTATGGAGACTCCCACACCGCAGCCGATTTTTTCACGGGTGAGCTGCGATTGTTGCTCCAGGCAAAGTTTGGCAATGGCGGCAGCGGATTCTCCATGCCCGGCAAACCCTGGCCGAGTTATCGCCGAGCCGACGTGCGCAGCGGATCGTCCCAGGGTTGGCGGACCAGCGGTCTGATTGGCAAAAAAGGTGACAGTATAGACGGCTTGAGCGGTATCAGCATGACGGCCAGAACTCCGCGTGAGACGTTGTTTATCGATGCTGACGCCGCGAGCTTTGAACTCTACTACTATCGGCAGCCGGACGGTGGTTCGGTTCAAGTGCTGGACAAAGGAAAGCAGGTAGACACAGTCTCAACGGCGGGTCCGGCGGGTGCCGGGTATTATCGGACCACACTCGGTGGTCCCGTGCATCGCCACCGCTTGGAGCTTCAGACCACAGATGCGACGCCGGTTCGCCTATTTGGTTGGGTGGCGGAGAATCCATCCGGAGTCACCTATGAAGCTCTTGGCATTAACGGTGCGCAGGTCGGCACGTTGCAGCACTGGGATGCGGAGATCCTATCCAAGAATCTGGAGCACCGAAACCCGAACCTGATCGTGCTGTGGTTCGGAACGAATGAAGCCGGAAACAACCTGACGCAAGCTCAGTATGAGGCGCAGTATCTGCTGACGTTACAGCGCCTACGCGCCGCTGCTCCTGATGTCCCCATCCTCATCTTGAGTCCCTTAGACCGTGCTGTTCGTGCCGGACAAGTCTGGAAAACGATGACTTCGATGACCACTGTGGTCGAAGCCCAGCGAAATGCTGCCCGAGTTGCAGGTTGTGCCTTTGTCGATCTGCGAGCCAAGATGGGCGGTGCCGGATCGATGCTGCGTTGGGTGGAGGCGGGCCTAGCCCAGCCGGATCGAGCGCATTTCAACAACGCAGGCTATAAGGCGTTGGCTCGAGTGGTTTTCGACAACCTCATGGCCGAGTATGATCGATACGTAGCTGGCCGATGAGTTACGACCGAGGAGTTGAGGATTCGATAATGAGCGAAGTGAAGATTCAATAATGAGCGAAGTGAAGAATCAAGATGGTGACTGGTACTGCCCCGTCTGCGCCGTGCCTGTTCCCGACCCTTTGGTGTGCGGCGATTGCACGGCCGTAATCTGCCGCCGCTGCGGTTCGCCACTGGAGCAAGCCGACGAATTAGGAATCGGTTAATGCGCATCTTGGGTTTGATGGTCTTGCTGTTAGGCCTATCCGGTTGCGTGCAACGCTCTGGTCCGGCTCCTATTGGCTCTGCTTACGCGGGTCCGGCGATCATCAACCTGCGGGACGATCTGGGTGCGCATTCCAGCGTTTCGGCCACCGTCCATCACGGCGAAAGAGTCGAAATATTGGAAACCCGTCGGCGGCTGGTGCGGGTGCGTACGAAGAACGGGACAACCGGCTGGATCGACGCTGCGTATCTGTTGACGCAAGCCCAGATGGACGATCTGTTGCAACTTGCTGAGCGAGCCTCAAAGCTTCCGTCACAGGGTAAAGCAACGGCCTATGACGCATTGAATGTTCATACGGCAGCGAACCGCAGCGCTCCTAGCTTTGTTCAGCTAAAAGAGGGCGATCCGATTGAGGTGCTGGGTCATCGTGCCACGCCGCGTTCCGGCGCGCCTCGCCGTCTCCCGAAGCTGAACGATCCGTCGGGATCGGCGGAAGCCACCACCTCCGAGGACGTGCCTCAGCCTCCCGACCCTCCAGGACCGCCAGAGGATTGGGAGCTCCTATCGCGGCCTCGCCTGCAGGATCTGCCCGGATACTCCAAAGGCGCGCAGGTCGCGGGCGACGACTGGTTTCTGGTCCGAACGAAAGATGGAAAAGCCGGCTGGGTGTTGACCCGCATGGTCCAGATGAGCATCCCGGATGCTGTCGCGCAGAACGCAGAAGGTCACTACATCATGGCCTATCGGGAACTCGGCGCGGTTGAGGACCCGGCCAGCGGCGAGAAGATGCCGAACTGGCTGTGGACCACTTCCGCTCGCCCGATGCAGCCCTATGATTTCGATAGCATTCGCGTTTTCATTTATCAAACGCATCGGCATCGCTATGAGACCGCCTACGTGGAACGTAATTTGCGCGGATATTATCCGGTCGAAATCCTGAAACCCGCTGCTGGAACCTCTGATGGACATTCTTTCTCCATCGTGACCGAGGAAGGCGGAGGCTTCCAGAAGCGTACTTATACCTTTGCCAAAGGCCGAGTGCACTTGACTGCAAAAGCCCCTTATCACGCGCCTCCGCCGCTGCCGGATGTGCGGGGCACACAGTCTTTCGGTGCGCAGCCCCAGGCGGATCCATCCTGGTCGGGCCGCTTTCAGTCGCTCCGGAAGCGCTGGTTTGGCCGATAGGAAGCAAGATCGTAAGCGAGCAAGATTGGCGCAAATGGGATACTGATGAAATGCAGAATGCTGGAAGCAAACCAGTAACCATCCGCTTGTCCGATCTCGCTCAAAGGCTGTCGTGCGAACTGTGGAACGGCGATCACGCGAGCTTGGAGGTAAGCGGTGTTGCTGGCCTGGAAAACGCGGGTCCCGAACATGTTACGTTTCTTGCGAATCCGAAATACGCGCACAAAGTGAAACAGACTCGCGCCGGCGCGATCCTCCTCTCAAAACCAGCCGAAGGGCTGCAGTCCGCGCAGTTGATCTCGAAGAATCCGTACTTGGATTTCGCACGCACGCTCGCTTACTTCTATCAGACGCCGCGCCCTCTGGCCGGCATTCATCCCAATGCCTACGTTTCCCCAACGGCCAGCATCGGTCGCAACGCATCGATCGGAGCCTTTTGTTCGGTGGGCGAGAACGTGACGATCGGCGACAACGCCGTGCTGCATCCGCATGTCGTGATCTACGATGGGGCGCAGATTGGCGACGACTTTCTGGCGCACTCCAATAGCGTGGTTCGCGAATTCTGCCGCATCGGAAATCGGGTCATTTTGCAGAACGGCGTAGTGATCGGTGGCGACGGCTACGGCTTTGCGAAACGGGCCGACGGCAGTCACGAAAAAATCGTGCAGAGTGGCATCACGGTGATTGAAGACGATGTCGAGATCCAGACGCTGACATCAGTCGACCGGGCGAACTTCGGCGAAACACGAGTCCGTCGCGGAGCCAAGATCGATAGCCTGGTGCAGATCGGCCACGCCTGTGTGGTCGGTGAGGACAACATCATCTGTGCCCAGACAGGGCTCGCCGGTTCGAGCGTGCTGGAGAAAAATGTCTTGTTGGCCGGGCAGGTCGGAATCTCCGGACACCTGACCATTCATGACAACGCGATCATCTACGCGCAAAGCGGTATCGGCGGTGATGTGCCGAAGGGCGCCTTGATGAGCGGGTCACCTGCCTTTGAGGCTCGCGATTGGCTGCGAAGCATTACGGCGTTTCCAAAGTTGCCAGAGATCCTGCGCCGAATGCGGCAATTGGAGAAACGAGTCGAAGCTTTGACTGGTTCCTCGCAGTCGGCAGAAACTTCAGAAGTCGACTAAGACCACACATCGATTCCCACACAAAATGTCAGACGACAAGAAACCCAGCCAGAAGTCCAAAAATCCCGAAAAATACCTGTTACCGCGCGCCTACCGTAACCAGGAGTTCATGGACACTGTGGACGCCCGCCCTCTGCGCATGTTGAGCGAGTACCTGCAGCCTCTCTCGCAATTCAAGAAGGAAAAGATCCACGACACCATCGTCTTCTTCGGTTCGGCGCGGACCTTTGAAGCGAGCATCACCGGTCGCTACTACCGCGAAGCTCGCGAGTTGGCCCATCGGATGACCACTTGGTCGAATAGTCTGGGTGGCACGAAGCGGAGATTCGTCGTGTGCAGCGGCGGCGGTCCTGGAATCATGGAAGCCGCTAATCGCGGTGCCGTAGAGGCCGGCGGAAAAAGCATCGGCCTGAACATCAGCCTCCCGTTTGAACAGCGCCCGAATCCCTTCATTACCCCGTCGCTCAACTTCGAATTCCACTACTTTTTCATGCGCAAATTCTGGTTTGCGTATCTGGCGAAGGCGCTGGTCGTGTTCCCTGGAGGCTTCGGAACTCTCGATGAACTGACGGAAATCCTGACGTTGGTGCAAACTGAAAAACTGCGCAAGAAGATAGTCGTGGTCCTTTATGGCACGGCATATTGGAAGGAAGTCATCAACTTCGACGCGATGGTCAAGTACGGCATGATCAGTGAGCAGGATATGGAGTTGTTCCATTTCTCCGATGACGTCAACTCCGCGTACCAGATTCTGACCGATGGCCTGACGAAGTTTTATCTGGAGCCGGATCAGGAACTCCCCGACATCTCCCACGTCGTTGATTAGAAGGAAGGCGGGGCCGCCCGCCCCGCGCGGAGGCGTCGGCCTCCGCTGTTGGCACGCAGAGTCAGCCGGACCGCGAAACGGACTAGCCGAAAACGCTCCTGTATAGTGCCTCTGTCTGCTCCGCCATGCGCGTGATGGAGAATTGTTCCGCACGTCGCCGTCCAGCTATTTGCACATTCGCGAGTTTTTCGGGTTCGGCACCTATCGCAGCGATCTTGCTCGACCAGGCTGCTTCATCCTCTGCAGCTACCAACCAACCGCTGACCCCGTCCACGACGATCTCTCGCAACCCGCCTATGTCACTGGCGATCACCGGCACCCCGTAGGCCATCGCTTCCAAGGCAGCAAGCCCCCAAGCCTCCGAAGTCGACGGCATCACAAACAGATCGAGCGCCGCGTAGAACAATGCTCGATCCTCAACAAACCCAGGGAACAGAACATGGGTCGGAGCCTGCGCGCGAAGCTCATCGCGCAGAGGACCATCGCCCGCCAGTAGGAATCGCAAATGGGGCAGGGAAGCCTGCAACGCGCGAGCCGCAGCCACAACCGTCCGTTGGCCTTTTTCTTTGGTAAATGCCCCGATATGACCGACGACGAACGCGTTTTCAATCAGTCCAAAGTGCTGCCGAGCGATCGACCTTTGTTCCTGGGTTGGTAGCTCGGTGGGTATTTCGATGCCGGTATGGATGACGTGAATCTTGTCAGCCCCGATTCCCGCGTCGATCAATGTCGTTCGCACCGCGTTAGACACAGCAATGATCCCGTCGCAGGTGTAGGTATATTTCAAGCGATGAATCAGCCGGTGCCGTGGCGCAAACGCCACGTGCCGTGTGACGACCCGTTTTACGTCTGATCCAACGGTCGCTCGATACGCTTGGTTCTGCGCCCGACCGCTGTGGGCGTGGACGATATCTCCGGTGCGGGAGATAGTGTCCGCTACGGCAAATCCATCGTCCGCGGAGCGAGCAGCTAGAGCGCTGTTCGCTGGGCAGACAATGGTCTGATGATGTCCAAGCTCACGCAACCCACGTGCCAGCGTCAGCAGCGACTGCTGTCCGCCGCGCCAAGTGGTCTCCGAATCGACGTGAGTAATGATCAAAGGTCGCAGAAGACGAATGTAGCATCGCGGGAGGCGGTGACGCTGGTTTCACTTAGCGATGGGTAGCTCGAAAGTGTCCGATAGCGTAAAGTGGAACCTCGACGCCTCGCCCTTTTGCTCATACAGTGTGCGGCCGTCCGGCGCCTTCCCATCGGGGTTCCAGGTGAAACGAAAGCCCGCGCCGTCGGCATTAACGAAGGTCAATTCCACATCGCGCCCCGCGCCTTCGATGTAGTTGTAGCGCCAAACCTCCGTCGTTGTGAGCCCCCCAATCGAGCCCTCGCCACGGCCACTTATGCTGTCTGGCGGCCCTAGCTGGATGTACAGCGCACCCCGATCTGTTTTCCAGCCGGGCAAATTATCCGGCGACCTTTGGTTGCCTCGGCCGCCCCGGCCAGGAAACGCAAACTGAGTGTTGGCATAAGCGATCCGCCGATAATACTCATCCCGGAACTCATTCTGTTCAGTCCCTGGCGTCGGATCGCGCCGCAGCCAGAATTGCTCAATGAACGCTTGCCGCTGTTCGTCAGTTTGCAATTGCTGGAAAGCTCGCCGCTCAAAGTTGCTGATAATCCAGAAGACCTCTTCATTCAACCACTTTTGATACGGCGCGGCTAATGTATTTCTTGCAGATTCGGCCTCCCGCATGGCGCGCTGGGCCTTGTCTACCTGATCCTTCAGATCCTGCAGTCGTTGTTCCACCTGAGACCGGGTTTGTTCCAACTGCTCCACTTGATCCCGGCTGGAGGCGCTATCCTGTGAGAATTGAACCTGCTGAAATTGCGCTTGAGCTTCCTGCATAGGGGCTCGTACAGCATCGGGCGTATAAAAAACTTTTGAGCGTCTCTGCTCCGCTGTCTGAACTCCTGTCTGCGATTTCTGTCCCTTCGTAATCGCATTAGGAGCGGAATTCTGCTCGCCCACCGGTCGATCCAATTCGCGTGCAGCCATTGGTGCCGGGGTTGCCAACTCCTTGTCTTGTTGTTGAGAGGTTGCCGCCGCATGCTTTGGTGGAACCGGGAGCCCGATCAGTTGATGGAACCAGATCATGGCATTCCACAGCTGCTCATGAACCGTGTGGAAGAACGGATTCGGCTTCAGCCCCTTCGCGATTTGGGCTGACTGCTGAGCTGCACCAGCCGGGGTGTTGTTCAGCGCTGACTGCACTTGCGTGGCGCCGCTTTGCTGCGCCGCGAACGACTGACTCTGCCACCCGAGCAGCGCGACGCAGCTAGCCAATAGAAGGACGATCGCCAAGGGTCCGGACATCACTCCCTTGGGCGTCGCCTTGCGACCCAGCAAGCGTTGAATTCGAAACATCAGATTGCCTCCTGTGGCTGCTAAAGCTGTCTCATTGAATGCGACCCGGCGATGCTCCAGTTCGGTCAGCGCTCGTGCGTAGGCCGTTGCGTCGTCGGTAGCCGCGACCACGATGTCGTCGCAGCAATACTCGCGCTCCATGCGAATGCGGCGGGAGAGCCACCACACGCCCGGATGGTAGAACAACAGGCTCTCAACCGCGGTCTGCATCAGATTGATCAGATAGTCATGGCGTCGAATATGTGCGAGCTCGTGTAATAGAACCAGTTCAATCTGTTCGACCGACAAACCAGAGATCAGGCCGATCGGCAACAGGATGACAGGCCGCAGGACGCCCATCGTCAACGGCGTGTCGGTCAAGCTCGATTCGAGCATGACCACTGGTCGCGACATTCTCAATTGTTGGACCAAGCGATTCAGTCGTAGCTGCCACTCAGGAACCGCCGCGCACACGGCTCGACTACGCAAACGTTGTGCCGCGAGCCAGCTAGCAGCGCGATATCCGCACAGCATCGCGACTCCTAGCAACCAAAGCGGGAGCACCCAAGCCCCAAGGATTCGCGAGGGACTGGTAGGCAATGATGCCAGCGGACCCTCGACATCAATATGTCCCCCGGTGATCTGCCCGAATGAAGCTCCGCCGGACGAAGGCCGCTCCATGCTCGGATTCGCGTCAGTTCGACGCATTGCCGCTGTCGTGGGCCGCAATTCCCAAACGGTAGTGATCCCGACCACAATGGGCATCGTGAACATAATCATGCAAGCG
>JBDTUY010000216.1:0-8285 GCA_040007495.1 Acidobacteriota bacterium
CATCAACCAACCCTTCGACTCACCCATTATCTTCCAGCTACTGGACAACGGCGGCATTCCGATCCCCAATGCGATCGTCAACTTCTCGGTCTCTGGGCCTGGCTCCATCGATCCTCAACAAGCCAGCACGGGAACCGACGGTAAGGTCCAAACCCGGGTCACGGCCAGTAGCGCTATCGGCACGATCACGATCACCGCGTCCTACAACACCTTCAATTCCACGGCGACGCTCCAAGTCCGGCCTCAGGGTCCGCAGATCTCTAGCAACACCTTCTTCAACGCCGCCAGTTTGGCGGTTGGAATGGTGCCCTGCAGCTTGACCACCGTTATTGCCCCAGGCATCGCCCCGACCGTACAAGGCGTCCTCAGCGGAGTGGCCTTCGGACCGATGCCCTACGGCCTGGGCGACGTCCAATCCATTTACGTCAATAACGTGGCGGCGCCTATCCAGTCGGTTGCCAACATAAATGGCAAGCAGCAGGCCACGTTCCAGACGCCATGCGAAACCTCTCCTGGTTCCGCCACCGTTCGGATCAATGTTGCTGGTACTGAAACGACAGCAACCGGGGTCCCGGTGTTCGCCGCTCAACCCGGTATCTTCACCTTCCAGGGACCGAACAACGTAACGTATGGAGCTGTCATCCGAATCAAGGATGGCACCTACATCACGCCCAGCAACTTTGCACCAGTGGGTGAGCACTTCTACCTGGTCGTAACCGGACTAGGTCAAACCAATCCAGGCTCGACCACCAACTCCTCGGGAACGGGCAATGTAATTGTTCCCGTGGTGGTGGGCGTCAACGGTGGCGGCATGATCGTCGACTCGGTCAAGCCCTTGACCGGATACACGGGCGTGTACTTGATCGAGTTCGAGATACCTACGAATGCAGTGCGCAGTGCGGATCAAGGACTCGCCGTGTTCGTGAATGTCAACGGACAGCTCATATTCGGTAACGGCGTGTCCATCCCAGGCGTGGGCGCGCCTCGACCGTAACGTCCATCCACGAAAAAGACAAAGCCCGGGGAGCCAAACTCTCCGGGCATTGTTGTCTGCAAACGTCTACGTCGAACCCTGATTCCGCTGCCCGTTCTCGATCCGAGCCACAGCCTCAAAAATCTGCTGCAAGACAACTCGATCCTGCGGCGAAAATTGCCCCCCTGCCTCGTTAGACGCATCCTGCAGGTCTATCCGAATGATGGTGGTTCCCATCAGTCCAACCTGAAACTTCTCGTCTGTGTACAAGTCCCGCACCGGCATGTCACGAGGAGGACGCGTGTCGTTCAATCCGCTTATTGGGGCAGGATCCAGCACCCATACTGGACTTCCCAACGAAAGATCCCAGTGCCCAGGAGCGCCAACTCCCTTCCAGTTCTTGCTATACAGAAGATTGCCAACATTCTGAGCGCGCCCCGAGAGCAGAAAATACCACAGCCGACGAGACTCTTGAGCCGGATAGGTGGTGGGAAACCCCATCAGGTCCTCCAACCCCAGATCGCTGCCCCCAAGCTCCACCATCAACGCAAGAGCATCTGATTCAAGGCTCAGGTAAACCGGGTTGATGCCGGACCCGCCGCGGGTTGTCGCGGTCGGGGCAACTACGTAGGTCGGGTAGGTGACCTCACCCGGCAGGTTGACAGTGGCTGCCTCTGCACTGGGAATCACCATCTGTCGCATGCCCCATTGGCCAGTCGAATCCTGCGCCAGGATTCGATAGACACTGACGTTTTCAGGGTGTGAGGTATCCGCCGTCGAATCGAACCAGGATTTCGTCAAGCGTGTAGCGTCGTATGGAAGCGGATCTACTCCAAATGACGCACGATAGCTGTCGCGGCTAAATTGTGAAAACAGAGCAAGTTCGGCGAAGCCGTAGGTCACCGCATCTGGTAAAGGACGCGGCTTTGGCACGCTCACCGGGGTAGATGGCACGGGGCTAGCGGGGCTGGTAAGGGAAGACATGGGCGAAACCTCTCGCCTCTTTATCGACTTGCGCTAAGGAAAAACATGGGCGCCGAAACCGCAAACTGAAGATCTACCGTGGGATCTTCCCACCCCTCACCTCGTCAACAGAGCTAAGACAAAACCATGTCGCTAAATGCTGACGCCCACGGGCTGGTCTTCTCCAGGCCAATGCCAAAGTCGGTTGAGACCTTGATGGAACCGACAGGCGGCTTGGTCGGATCGTAAGATTGCAACCCGGCGAAGCTGATCCCGGGAGGTGTCTGTGGGTCCGGCTGGCCCATAGACGGAGTCCAGGTATAACCCTCCGACTTGCGCGTGATCATAGTGGCAAGCGGATCATAGCCCCACACCATGATCGGAACGTCGATGGAATACCCCTGCTTCGCCAATTCCTGAGCCTTGGCCCCTCTCTCTGTCTCCGTGTTCAACGTACGCAGGACCTGCACTGCTGGAGGTTGTGTAGCCCAGTAGGCATCTACTTCATTGGTCGGGGCTGGCGGTGGTGCCGTGACCGCGCCCGCTAGCGCGGCATCGGCGGATATCGACGCTGCCGCAGCCAAAGCACCGGCACCCAGCGTCTGCATCGGTGCAACAGTTGAGGTGACCGACGTAGCCGTGGCGTCAGGTTGGCTTACTGTGACAAGAAACTGGCGGCTTCCCTGCGTTATCGAATTGGGACTCAAAGGACCCTGTGGCGTGATCTGGATCTGCAGAGGTGTATTTAAAGAGGCTGACTGCCCACTGGATTTAAGGTACCCCTCGATGGCCTGCGTCAGCTGCGCGGCAAAAGGGTCGCTAGAGGTATTTGTTGCAATCGCTCGACCTGCGCCGGTTCCAGTGAATACCGGACCCACGCGGCTCCGAACCTCCGAGCCTTGACTACCCACTCGGGAATAGGACGCGGGATTGGCTCGCAGAATGTTGACCAGCGATGAAGCGATAGGGTTCGATCTAAGCACGTTTGATTGCCTCCACCCCATCGAGGTGCAAGCCACGTGCCAAACAAACCGATCCTCCCGTACAGAGAATCCCTGTGGGCTATCCCCTACTGCTCGAAGGTCACGCGGACCGGTAGCACGCGCTCAAACGGCTGCATCACTACCTTTGCGTCGAACGCAAAGGGAGCTTGCACTGGCGATCCATCCGCCGACTTAGCAGGTGGGTTATAGCTAAAGCGCACAACCGAATTCTCGTTGGGCCCCAACTGTTTCTTATCCATGGTGATCGTCAATCCCGGAATCTGAGGGATACCTGCCAGTTCCAAATCTATGAACCCCGGTTGGGAGTTGTGAAACACGACCCTATCTTCTGATGGACCAGTCAGTGACAATTTGGCGGTGCTCTTATCCAACCCACCTTTGGACAAGATCGCCTGCCCCGCAGCCGCGATCACATTCGGATCGGCGAAATTATCCGGCAGCTTAACCGTGCCATCCGCGTCCTGATGGATCATTGGCGCATCGTTCTTCGGCAAATTGGTCGGCACTGCCATCAAGCCGGTCATCGGTGTCTTCTGGTCCAGACTGGCATCGTGATACCACATCCACTGCCCGTCTTCGACCTTCCAGGTGGTGCTCATCGGAAGCGACACAACATACTTGTCTACCTGGACCACCATCGTCCGCGCCACGTCCAGCAGCACGGTGGCCTTGGTGAACCCAGGTGCGAAGTGGATGTCCGTAATGCCGAACTTCTGAATATCCATCTTGCCGCCGGCGAACCACTCATCCTGAGTATCGTCAGCCACGTAGGCCAGAGTCTTACGGAAGCTCTTATCCTGGCAGAGTTGGAAAAATTCCGTCACCCGCGTACGCAGGGCACTCACCACCTCTGGCGGTGCCTCGGAACTGAGTAAAGGCGTATCCTTCAGAAGATTTGGTGCTTGTGCCGAAGCCGGAACGCCCAGCAATCCGCCAACAATAGCTCCCAGTGCCAAACAACGGGAGACCTGCAGATGGCGGAGAGACATGAAAGACAGTGGCATAAAACTCCTACTAATAAACCTGAGCAAGTGATCGAGAAACACAGCATCGCGGAGTACCCGGCGTTGCCTCGGCGTCGCGCCTTCCTATGCTTAGACGCACCCTCCTAGCCATTGGTTAGGCTCTATTTCAGGATACCAAGCCTAAGGTTTGCGTGACCTTGCTACCGCACTCCTCCGGTCAACCTGCGAAATATGCGAGAATCAGGCCGTGACCCGCCGTCGGCTTGGCTATCTCCTTCTGTTGTTCGCGATGTTGGCGGGCCAGGGCTTCGCTTGCGCTTCGCAGCAGGGTGCCTACCTTCTTCGTTGCTCGATTTCCAGTAGCCCATCCGAAGTCGAGGCTGAAGAAAGCACCGAGCACCACGAAGTAAAAACCGAGTACCCACTTGCGAGCCGCTCGCAGAACCAGCGCGTGCGCGGCACGCCACCGCGTGTTACCTTTACCGACCGGCTATTGCCGTTCGCGCTGTATCAACGTCCTCCTCCTCACTTGTCGCTCTAAGTTATCGGCCGGGCGGTACCCTCCGCCTTCGTTCACAACTTAACTGCAAAACTGAGGATGATTCCATGTTCAACGACATGTTCCATGACACGTGGCGGCGCGTGTCCGCCCACGCGAAGCGTCGTGCGCAATTCTATCGTGCGGGCCTAAATCGCTCCGCACCGCATTCCGTAGTCGAAGCGATTCGCAGCAAAGCAGAATCGCTCGGTAAGTTAGACGATCCCGCATTGCAGGCCTTCGACCCCGCATCCCGCGTCGACGCCATCGCGAAGGCAGTGGTCGCCTGCGAACGCGTCCTCCATTTGCGTCCCCACGATGTCCAGATTCTGGGTGCGGTCGCGATGATCGAAGGCCGAATCGCGGAGATGCAAACCGGAGAAGGGAAGACCCTTGCCGCGGTACTGGCTGTCGCTGAGATCGCCCGAGTACATGAACATGTTCACGTTCTGACGGCGAATGACTATCTGGCGGAGCGCGACGCGCATTGGATGGGACCCCTATATAAGTACCTCGGACTGTCGGTCGGTTTCCTGACGCAATCCATGACGCCCGAGCAGCGGCGCGAGGCCTACGCCTGCCGCGTCACCTATGCGACGCCGAACGAAATCGGCTTCGATTTTCTGCGCGACAACCTGGCCCTCTTGCCAGACCAGTTGGTGCTACCTGAGTTTGATGCCGTCCTGATCGACGAAGCAGATTCGATCCTGATCGACGAAGCTCGCATTCCTTTGGTGATCGCCGGTGGCCAGGATCAGGCTGAGGTATTGGCACGCCAGATGGCCGAACTGGCAGCTGAAATGAGTCCGGGGTACCACTACACAATCGACCAAGCCGCTCGCAATGTTTCCTTGACCGACGCCGGCATCGCGCGTGCGGAACGGGCCACCGGTCTTGAGAATCTGTACGCCACAGAGGCTCTGGGTGCGCACTCCGCGTTACAGGCCGCGCTGCACGCCCGCGCTCTGCTGCGGCGCGACATCGACTATCTGGTCACCAACGACGCCATCGAATTGGTGGACGTATTCAAGGGCCGCATCGCGGAGAATCGCCGCTGGCCCGCGCAGCTGCAAACCGCGTTGGAGGCCAAGGAGGGTTTGCCGCTCCGTAAGCAAGGCCGCGTACTGGGGTCGATCACGCTACAGAACCTGATCCGCATGTATCCGTTTCGCTCCGGCATGACCGGAACGGCGGTGACCGAGGCGCAGGAGTTTCGCGAATTCTACAAAATGGATGTGGTGCCGATCCCGACCGATCGCCCTCTGATCCGGCGCGATCTGCCCGACGCGGTCTTTCGCAATCAGCGCGACAAGCAGGCGGCCGTGATTGAGGCGATCGCGAAAATCCACGCCTCGGGGCGGCCGGTATTGGTCGGTACCGCAAGCGTCGCTGAATCCGAACAAATGAGCGCGATGCTGGTTGCCTACGGCATACTGCATGAGGTGCTAAACGCCCGTCACGATTTACTGGGCGAAGAAGCTCGCGTCATCGCGCAAGCCGGACAACGCGATGCCGTGACGATCTCCACCAACAGGGCAGGCCGCGGAACGGATATCGTGCTGGGCGAAGGCGTGGCTGAGTTGGGAGGTCTGCATGTGATCGGAACCCATCGCCATGAGAGCCGCCGCATCGATCATCAATTGCGCGGCCGCGCAGGACGTCAGGGCGATCCCGGGTCGTCGCGATTCTATGTCGCGCTCGACGATGAAATGTTGGTTCGGCACGGAATTGGGGATTGGACGCCCGACGTCGCGGGCATTGAGACCGTGCAGCGCACCATCGAAGGCGAATACTTTCAACTACGCAAAGTTCTGTGGAAGTACGACGGCTTGATCGAACATCAACGCCAGATGGTTCAGGATCGCCGGCGAGCTATTTTTGAAGGGCAGGCTCCAGTCGATACGAGGCGGCGCAACTTGCGGCAGGATGTAGAGCGCCGTGGCGCTGCCATAAACACCGGGAAGTTGGTTCCCTTGGACGAAGCCGAGCGCCGAAGCCTGCTGCTCTCCATCGACGACCTGTGGTCGGAGTATCTCGCCATCATTCAGGAACTACGCGACGGCATCGCATGGCGCAGTTGGGCAGGTCGCGAGCCGTTTCTGGAATTCGTACACGAGTCGGACCGCATCTTCACAAACTTGCTGGACCAGATGGAAGAACTTGAATCGAGCGACGACCCGCTCCCCGATCGCGAGCGCGGCGCCACCTGGACCTACGTCATCTCCGACCAACCATTCGGCGACCTATGGGAGCGCCAAGTACGCGGCATGCGCAAGTCCTGGGTTCACAGGAAAGCCGTGCGACACGGATAACTTACTCCGTCAACAGCATTTTGAGTAAATCCGCGCTATTTTAGGGTCGAGGGTGTAAACATGAGGATCGTCTGTCGACAAAATCGCATCAAGACTCTCTTGGTGGGTACCCTGCTGCTCGCCGTCACTGTTCTTGGACAGTCGGGCGGAGCGACCGTCGAAGGGACCGCTCTTGATGAAAACGGTGCTGGCATTGACGGATGGGTCATTTTGTTCGGGCGCACCATCGTTCAAGGCTACATGTATCCGTACCGTCAGGCGGACGCCCGGACCAGTGCCAATGGGTCTTTCCGCGCGAGTGGGTTGCCCTCTGGACACTATTACGCGGCTTTTGTCCCTGCGACGCTCAACCCCGATTCGCGTCGGCGCGCCTTTCCTGTTACGGTGTACCCCGCGAGTCCCGATCTCAAGGGCGCGCAAATATTGGATCTCGTTGCGGGAGGCGTGCAGCAGTTGCAGTTCCGCCTCAAATCCTCACCCGCGTACAACGTGACGGGAACATTTGATGTCGTCGGCGAAAATCTGAACCTGACCCTCCAGCCGGTAACGTCTACCGGATTAGCCGCCGGCAACAATGTCGGACTGTGGAGGACCGAGCATTCCTTCCGGTTTTGGGGTGTGTTGCCGGGCGACTATGTCATCCAAATCACGCGCAGCGGTGAGCCGGTTGCCGTGGAGTACGTCACTGTTGGGTCCGAAGACCTGACAGGCGTCCAACTGGTGAAACCCCCTCCCGGACCTCTGAGGGGAAGCTTCAAGGTGCTGCCTCGCGATCCCGCCGCTGCTGTCCCACCGTATTCGGGCTCACGCAACATCGAGCTTCGACTAGGGAACAGCCCAAGTATGGTGGAGAGCTATTCGGGGGACTCGTTTCTGAAGCAGCATCCCAGGCCCGGTAACTCTCGAGTGGTTGTTCGCGCTCCGAATCCAGAGTACGTCCGCTCAATCCGGCAAGGCAGTAGAGATGTGGTGCGCGAGGGGTTATCTATAGCTCCTGTGGGTACCCCGGACCCTATCGAAATTGAGATCGGTTTTGGGCAGGCGCGCGTCACGGCAGTCGTAACAGCGCCCGGACTCGACCTATCCGGAAAGCCGCCTGTTCCCGTCGCAGTTGTATTTCTTCGGAACGACGGCGAACACCTGGTTCCACAGCTATTGACGTCAACCCTGATTCCGCATGGGCTTCCTAGTCCGACCCTTGGACCAAATCAGAACGTCATTGTCAGTCCTGACATGGCACCCGGGGAATATACGATCTTCGCGTGGCAGACATCACTCGGCAAGTTGCGGCAACTTGCGTTCAGCACCGACGAGTTTCAAACGAAGTTCGCCTCATCGATCGTCCGGGTGACTTTGGGAGAATCCGGGTCTACTGCAATCGAGATACCCCAGTTGCTCCCGCCCGAAGCCTTTGCGACTGGTGAGTTGCTCTTTCCGGAAGTCATGTTGTAGCTTTTTAGCCCGCGAACTTATAACCCATGCCCCGCACCGTCAAAAAATATTCCGGATACCGCGGATTCTCTTCCAACT
>JBDTUY010000217.1:0-8202 GCA_040007495.1 Acidobacteriota bacterium
CTGCTAGTGGGGATACGCAGCAGGCGGCTAGTAGGAGTGCTGCGATTGCGGTTCGGATCGAGACAGATTTTAGCCAGCGGGTCATGCTTCATGCTAGCAATCACGCGACTGCGTTGAATGACAGAACGATGACTGCACCAGAGGCAGTTAAGCCTACATGCGATATGACTCTGATCTGCTCCTTTGTGGCCAGAAGTAGTAGGCGTCGATAAAGTCTCGACGCGGCACGCATGAGTGCGCGCGCCACGTCGCCTGACGTGTCCGGCTGGTCAGCTTGCGCGATTCATGAGAAACTGTTGCGCATATGCTGAGACTTTTGACGCTTTTGGCAGTAGTTGCCATGGCGTGTTTCGCGCAGGATATTCAGGCCCAGGCGGAGTTGCCGTCACCACCGGTTCCACCGCCCATCAAGCTTGATCGCAATCTCGCGAGTGTCGCGGGGCAGGTGGTGGACATGTTGGGGCGGCCGTTGGACGGGGCCGAGCTTATTCTGATTCCTACGGTGTTGCCGGCGGACGAGGCGAAAGCAAGAATCTCTATTCATCAAGCAAAGTCCGACGATCGCGGCGGCTTCAGTATTCCGAACATCTCGGCGGGCACCTACAATCTACAGGTGGGGAAAGCCGGGTTTCTTATGGCTACTTCGGGGTCGCTTGAGTTTGAGGGCTCGCCGATTGCGCCGCTTACCTTCGACGGTACGGAACATAAAACAGGCGTCACGCTTCGCCTGATGTCCATACCGAAGATCTCTGGAAGGGTTACGGATCAGAACGGTAACCCGGTTAAGCCTGAAATAACTTACATTCGCAAGACTTTCAGCCAAGCCACGCCATTCTTACAGGACGCGGATGCGCGGATCGACGATGATGGAAACTTCACCATCAGTGGGCTGATGCCAGGGCGCTACTATCTGCGGTTCAGACTGGAGACCAGCGAGGAAGAGGAGGCATCCGACGGGAAGAGCGATCCCGTGCCAGTTTACGTGGAGACTTATTATCCAAGCGTCGACCTGATGGCTAGCGCGACGGCGCTTCAAGTGGTTGCAGGTCACGATATCGCGGGTCTGGATATTCGGATGCAGAAAGCCTACAGGGTCAAGGTCGGGGGGCATTTGTCGGACTTGGACAAACTTGGCGAGGAAGGTGGATCCGTGTATCTGTCCCCCCTGGATTCTGCGGAGATGACGACGCAGGGGATACCGGTGGTTGGTGGCAAATTCGAGTTCAAGAATGTGCCGCCGGGGCGTTACTTGATTGCGACCCTACCCTATGCGTTGAAGGATGATCCAGATAAGGAACATCTGCTGGTTGCGCAGGAAACCGTGACGGTCGGCAAGACGGATCTCCGCGATGTGGTTTTGCGATCCGATCCAGTGGGCAGCATTTCCGGCAAAGTGACATTTGAAGATATACCGGAGGCACTAAAAGCGGTGATCCGGTCGTTGCCGATTGGGATCAAATCGATCACGATGCCCTATAACGGTAACATCGCAGGCAGCAGCAACCCGGACGGGACATTTCAATTCCCAAGTGTTCCTCCGGGAGACTATGTGCTTACATCCGGTGGTGGGCTCGGGAGGTTTCTCAAATCGGCTCGGTTGAACGGCGTGGATGTTCTGGGAATGACTCTGCATATCGCACCGGGTGCGAACCAGAGGTTGGAGGTCGTGATCGCGTTCGGAAATGCGCATTTGAGTGGTGTGGTGCGAGACGCTAACCAGAAGCCTGCGGCCCGTGTCCGAGTCAGTGCCTGGGGACATAGGCCGGGATTCAATGGCTCGAACGAGGTCTTTTACAGCGAGGTGACTGGTGCAGGCGGGGAGTTCACTTTCCCAACGATGCCTCCGGGTGAGTACAGTGTTCTGGCGTGGGAGCGAATTGAGAACGGCATTGATGGTGTGCTCGAATTCCGCTCAAAGTTCATGACCAGAGAAGCGACGATAGAGGTGAAAGCGGACGGGTCGTATACGATCAATCCGCCGCTGATTCTTCGGTCGAAGAGCGATCCCGTGGCGGCTACGATTCGGTAGAGTCCGGTCCACTCCCTGACGGTCGTGGTTCGGTGCTGAAGTGGTTGACTGTTCATTGAGGCCGGAACCGTGCGCGTGAGGGAGTAAGTCGATTGGTGAGAGGTGATCGACGGTTGACAAGCAACCGCTTCCTTTGGTCGCGGCTCAGTAACGGCTGGGGATCAGTAACGGTCGGGGCTTAGAGAGTATCTGCGGTTGGTTCGATGGGGGCTTGGGAGGACGCGTCGCTCATGATGTCGACGCCTTGTTGCGTAAGGACCACGGTCTTAACTTGGCCGCTCTTTCCGATGGGGCCGATTGCCTTGCCGTTCCACTTCACATCCAGGCCGCCTGCGTTGCCGACTTTCAGCTTGGCAGCTTCCAGACCTTCCAGGGTCTTGCTCTCGCTGGGGGCGAGGATGCCTTGAAACACCGTCTTACCGCCGCTAGTGATCGATACCCAGGTTGATTCGGTAGCCGAGACGCTGAGAACTACGTGACGGAGGCCGTCTGCCTCGGTATCGGAGGTGATGTTAACGCCTGAGGGATTCGCGTTGCTGCTAGAGACCGGTTTTAAAATTGCGCCGTTGGCGGTGGTGGACGGGGAAGGGGCGAATCGTTCGGAGGGTTTGGACCACCAGGAATAGAAGCTTGAACAGGCGACCAGTGCCAAAGCGAGACCGGCTACGGAAAGTCCCAAACTGCGTCCTGACAGATCCAATTTGTTTGCGGCTTCCAGGATTGGATCGGGAACTCGAATTGGACTGCGGTGCTTACGTACAGCTGGACTGCCTGGCGCTGGAATCGGCACCGGATTCATCTCGGCGTCGTGAGCGCCTACCAGTGCTTCTATGCCGGGCTTCAACTTCGAGTAGTCCAGGCCGAGGGCGTTCGCGTACTGTGAGACGAAACTCTTGTAGAAAAAACTTCCGGGCAGGTTCTTCAAATTGTCGGATTCGATTGCGGTTAGATAGGCGGGAGCGACGCACAATTCGTCGGCGATATCCGACAGCTCGCGGTTTTGCGAGATACGCTCCGTTCGAAGTGTCCGTCCTACTGAAGACATATGCTAAGTTCCTGTGTCCCAGCCCAAGGCTAACCACTGAGAGATACAAAAGTTCTGAAACCGTTACAACTCCGACTCCACTTTCACCGACTTGGGGAATCTCATAATACAACAAAGGGGGGACCGGTGTCTCCTGAGGTACTGGGAAGAAGGTTCGCACCCCTGAGGGGTTTCACCTAGTAGATCGATGGTACAGTCGTATCCGGCTGATTATAAGCCGCTACACCTATTCTGAAGGCGGCTATTTCGGCGTCCCAATCCGCTTCGCAGCAGCTCGATTCATCTTGTATAGCGGTTGTATTCTGCTACTTGCTGTGGGCATATGAAACGACTTCGTTTCTTACATTCGATGTATGTCGTGCGATCCTGAAAGTCATTACTGTGAGTGGGGCGAGAAGTGGGAGACAGCAAGATCATGACTGCGCTGGTGACGGGAGCGGCGGGATTTATCGGGTCGCATCTTGCGGAGGCCTTGCTGGCTGCCGGTGTGTCGGTGATCGCGCTGGACGATCTCTCTGGCGGCGATCGACGTAATATTCCCAATGGTGCGGTTTTCTACGAAGGCTCGATTCTGGATGAGGCGTTGTTGGAGCGGCTGTTCCAGGAACACCAGATCGACTTCATCTGCCATCTTGCGGCCTATGCTGCCGAGGGCCTGAGCCACTTCATTCGACGCTTCAACTATCGCAACAATCTGATCGGGAGCATCAATTTGATCAATTGCGCGGTTCGCTATAAGGTCCGCTGTTTCTTATTTACGAGTTCGATTGCGGTGTATGGGGCAGGGCATTCTGGCGAGGCTCTTGTGATGACCGAAGACTCGATTCCTATGCCGGAGGACCCGTACGGGATTGCGAAACGGGCCGTGGAACTGGATCTGGAAGCTGCGCATCGGATGTTCGGGTTGGATTATCTGGTGTTTCGGCCGCACAACGTTTACGGGGAGCGGCAGAATATCGGCGACCGCTACCGCAATGTGATCGGAATCTTCATGAATCAGATTCTGCGTGGCGAGCCGATGACGATTTTCGGCGATGGGCAGCAGACTCGCAATTTTACTTACGTCGGCGATGTGGTGCCTGCGATGGTGCAGGCGATGCAGAGGTCGGAGCTCTACAATCGCGTGTATAACATTGGCGCGGACGAGGCGACGCCGGTCAGTGTGTTGGCTGAACATGTCGCTGAGGCGATGCAAGTGGCTCCGCAAATTCAGTATTTGCCGGAACGTTTGGAAGTGAAACACGCGTTGGCAGATCACAGCAGAGTCGCCAAGGATTTGGGCTACGCGCCGCGTACGTCGCTTAAAGACGGGATCGGACGAATGGCGCTGTGGGCTCGCGAAACGGGGAGTCGCACGACATCCACCTTCGGAGAGATTGAGATCGAAGACAAGTTGCCGGAATCATGGAAGAAGTCGACGGGGTCCGCGAAGTGATTCCACCGCAAGCAGGGCAGGCAAACGTAAGTGTTGTGGTCATCAATTGGAATGGGCGCGAGTATTTGCGCGCCTGCTTGCAGGCGTTGGGGCAGCAGACATACCGCGATTTTGAAGTGATCGTGTCGGACAACGGGTCGACGGACGGTTCGATTGAAATGGCTCGTGAGAACGATTTCGGCATTCCGGTCACGGTGCTGGAAAACGGCAAAAATCTGGGGTTTTGCGCCGCAAACAATCGCGGATTTGAGGCGTCGCGCAGCCCGTTTGTAGCGATGCTCAACAACGATGCAGAAGCCCAGCCGGATTGGTTGGCATCGCTGGTCGGGTGTTTTGAAGGTCGCGCGGATGTCGGCATGGCGGCCTGCAAGATTGTGGTGTGGGAAGACCCCAAGCGTATCGATAAGGTTGGGCACCTGATTTATTTGGATGGTCAGAATCGCGGACGAGGGTCGGGGCAGATCGATCGTGGCCAGTTTGACGTGATGGAAGAGTGCGCATGGCCCGATGGTTGCGCGTGCCTGTATCGTCGTCAGGTGATCGATGAAATCGGCGGGCTGGACGAGGATTTGTTCATCTTTGGCGACGATTCCGAGTTCGGACTGCGTGCGCGGATCGCTGGTTGGAAGTGCTTGTACGTGCCGAGAGCTGTGGTGCGCCATCATCGGGGCGGGACGGTAACAGTTGCATCGACGCGGCGCTTGTATTTGATCGAGCGCAATCGAGTGCTGCTGGCGTTGAAGCTGTTCCCATGGAGTTTGCTGTGGCTCAACGTGCCGTATTATTTAATGCGCTTGGGCGCAGGCGGAATCGCGGCGCTGAGGAATCGTGGTGAAATCGCGAAGTATCGCGGGTCCAGCGGCAAGCTTCGCGCGGCGTATGCGATGTTGAAGGGCGATCTGGCCGCGCTTCGCATGGCTCCGATGACGCTGAGGAAGCGGGCGGAGGTTCGGCGGATTGCCCGGTTGACGTCTTCAGAGGTGCGGCAGTTGATTCTGCAGTATCGGATATCGTTGCGGGAGTTGAGTGAGGGTGGGAATTAGCTGGCGCAATGAAGGTTCGGTTTTCCGGGAAGCGAATCGACAAGCATGGGGGTTTCATTATGAATGCAGGGGGAACAGTCGCGGTGAGAGGCGTGCTGACGTCGCCCGCTTGGGGCCAGGAGCCCGTCGCCACATGGCCGGGCGCTTATCCAGTCAAGGATGCGACTGGATACAAGCTCTACGACCTCGAAATCGCGGAGGACGCGACGGGCACGTTCAAATCGCTGATACTCTACCGTTTCGCTGGATTCGATCTACCAACATTCACTCAATTGACCGATATCCAACACGCAGCGTATAAGGCTGCCTCTGTCGTCATGCAGGTCGACTTGCCGGTGGTGGTCAGCCAGATCACGCAAGACGATAATGCGCTGGCCGGACTCAATCAGGTATTCGACAAGGTGATCGAACTGGAGGCGCCGGACCGGTTCGTGATCACCTACTCGGGCCACGGCGATCCCGCAGACTTCATGGGCGGCATTGTAACGATGCGTTCAGCCGAACGTTTTGTGCAGCATGTGCGTGCGAGCTTAGGGATCTCACCGCCCTTAATCCTCGATTTCTCAACCAATTGCGATGTCGGCTTTTGGGATTTTGCAGTCTTCTTCTACCGACATGCCGATTACCTGATATCGACTGAGAAGCCGTATGGTGGCGCCGCGGTCGACGCAGCTCTTACGATCAACCATGCCTATGCGACGATCTGGCAAAATAGCCAGCCGACGCTGCAAGCTTTTGACGCCATGGTGGCCGCGCGACAAAACCAGTGGTCGGTTGAGCGTGCGAACTATATTGCAGCCAAGGCCGAAGAATCGTTCGTGGTCTATGACCTGCACCAGTTCGACAGTTTCATGAGGGCCTTGGTCAATTCACCGGGATTCACTGTCAATCAAGTGGTGATGGCCAGTTCCGACATCGGCCAGTATGTCCTTCTCGCGGGGCAGACCGCGCTGACGCAAGCGTTCGCATTGTTTCAGATCCGCTATGTTTCCACAGCGATCTGTTCCCATGGTCGACCCCGACGAGGGGATTTGGTCTTTTCTCGCCGAATGTGCTGACTGCATCCTTAGGCGACTACAAGTCGCTCGCCGCACCTAAGAATCTCAGGGTGCAAATAGGCTAGGGGCCTGTGGCAAGGCGACGCTCTGGGAGAAAGAGTGTAGGGCCTCCGAGACAGACCTGACGCGGGAGAGCCCACTGGGCTCAGGACAAAGCTTGGTCAAAGTGGTGACCGATCAATCTTGTCCCCGGCCTATAGGATGAGAGAAGATCTCCTTGACGCCCTTTGACTGATGCTACGAGATTTGCTCCTGCCCGCATGAACGGACGTAATCGCGAGAATCTCCGGATTGGCCGCCGCGTCACTATGATCAGCATTGTGGCGAGCTGTTTGCTGGCTGCTGCGAACCTGTGGGTCGGCTACGAGTCCGGGTCGACGTCCGTGATTGCCGCGGGGTTTGAATTTTTGGGAGATGTGCTAGCGTCCGTGCTGGTGTTGGTGGGCATGACGCTGGCCGCTAAGCCGCCCGACCTGGACCATCCCTATGGTCACGGTCGCATTGAGATACTTGCGGGCTTGAGTGTCGGCGCGATTCTGGCTCTGGGCGGACTTGGCATTTGCTACCGGTCCCTGATGCAGGTGAGCAGCGTGCACGTTGCACCCGCTACCTACGCGGTGTTGCCGTTGTTGGGTGCGATCGTCATCCGGTCGCTGATGGGCTTGTGGAAGTTTCGCGTCGCGCGCGCAATCGGGAGCGGGTCGCTGATGGCGGAAGGCTGGAATGACACGGCCGACGTGGTTTCGGCGATGGCCGCCCTGGGTGGCCTGGGTCTGACACTGTATAGCCCAGCGCGGTTCCTGGCAGCCGATCATTACGGGGGATTGATTGTGGGCATCTTCGTCGTGATGGCGGGACTGCGCGTGCTGCGAGAGACGTCCCTTGACTTGATCGACACGATGCCAGCCGAGGAACTGATCGTCCGCATCCGCAGCATCTCAATGGAGGTTCCCGGCGTGCTGGGGGTCGAAAAATGCTTTGCCCGGAAGACGGGATTGCAGTATCACGTGGAACTGCATGTTGAGGTCGCGCCGGAGATATCGGTGGCGGCCTCGCACGAAATCGCTGGGGAAGTGCGTACGCACATTCGGCAGGTGCTTCCGGAGATCGCGGATGTGTTGGTGCATGTGGAGCCGTTTGGAATGGAGTAATACAGGAGTCAGGAGTCAGGGCGCGAGTCAAATTCGTGTCGCATGCCTAGTTAGTGTGTGGATGCCTTTGCCGCACTTACTTTGAGGAGCGTGTGGCAATAGAGACACTTTAAAGCGTTGCGATGAATTCTCTTCCGGCACGCCCCGCAGAGCTTGTGGCGATCTACCAAAAAAGCCAGCAAAATACCGAATGGCCCGAGCAAACAACCAACCACAAGCCAAAGAAATGGACTATTTCCCCTTCTGTGACCCACGTTCATGGCGATCAGACCACAGAGCGGGCTCGAGAAAAAGTAGGCTATCCAAAACTCTCTTCGCCCCATGTTCTTGAGATCCCTACCGTCCGTCAACTACCGTTTTCACCGGCCTCTGAAAATCGTCGAGCAACTGCCGCGTCACCTTGTCAGCCACATCCGCGCTTGCACCACGAAACTTCGCCCC
>JBDTUY010000218.1:0-8180 GCA_040007495.1 Acidobacteriota bacterium
GTGCGCAACTGCTGCGGGAGCGACCGGTCGAAGCTCGCGTGGATCCGGCCTTTCAAGAATTGAGTGAGCAAGAGTCCAGCCGCCTCTTCCAACAATCGTTCCGAACCTGGATGGAACGTTCCCTGGGCGAATCGTCACCAGGGTTGCGCAGAGCCTTCGCGCGACTGGCATGGCGAGACAGTTGGGAGGATAGTCCGCCCTTGGAGCAACTGCAATTCGCGGCCAAGAAGCTGCTCGATTGGCGCGATTATACGGCCCCTTGGCGCCGCGAGGCTTTCCCGCGTGAAGAAGAATTGCGCACGCTACTCGGCAAAGCCCGCGAGGTCGCCGACGCAAGCTCACGACCTCGCCGCGTTACCGACAATCTCTATAAGGGTCTGCAACCTGTCCGACTGATGGTGCAATCGATTGACCGCCCGGAGGTCGCAGGCAGCCAGACAGACTACGATCTGCTGGAAGCCCAGATTCTCAAGTTAGGTCGTGATCTCCGTCGCGACACGAAGAAGGGTACAGGCGAATACGGCGGGGGCGTGACGCGGGAAGACCTCGCCCAATCGCGCGACCAGTTGTTGGTCTGGATCGACGATTTCCGGCGCAGAGCAGATGCCGACCTCGCGGCCACTCTGCGTGCAGAGATGGCTCCGCTCACAGAAGAGTACAACGATCGCAAGCAGCGCCAAGGCAAACTGGACTTCGTCGATCTGTTGATCCTGGCTCGCAATCTTATCGTGGGTCAACAGCCGGTTCGCGCGTATCTGCAGCGCCGCTTCAGCCATCTGTTCATTGACGAATTTCAAGATACCGATCCTCTGCAGGCCGAAATCCTGTTGCTGCTGGCCGCCAATGATTCGCAGGAAACCGACTGGCGCAACGTGACGCCGGTGCCCGGAAAACTGTTCCTGGTGGGCGATCCCAAGCAATCGATCTACAAGTTCCGCCGTGCCGATATCGCGCTCTACCGGCAGATTCGGGAAGACCTGCAGGCGCGAGGCGTCGGGCATGTCAGCCTAACCCAGAGCTTCCGGTCCGTTCCGAATATTCAAGGCTTCGTGAACGCCGCGTTTGAACAGGAGATGACCGGTGAAGGGCACGCCGATTACGCGCCACTCGAACAGTCTCGCAAGGCAACTCCCGGCCAACCTAGTGTGATCGCGCTGCCAGTGCCGAAACCGTATCGCACACGACTATCCAAGGATGCGGTAAATCAGTCATTGCCGGAAGCCATAGCGGCGTTCATTGCGTGGCTGGTGAACGATAGCGGTTGGACGCATCGGCCCAAAGCCGATGCCCCTGCCGAACCAATCCGAGCTCGCGACATTGCGGTCTTGTTTCGCCGCCGAACGCAAGCCGGGAAGGACCTGACGCGCGAGTATGCTCGAGCGCTGGAGTCTCGCAATGTTGAACATCTGCTAGCGGGTTCGAAATCGTTTCATCATCGTGAAGAGGTCGAAGCACTGCGCGCAGCGCTTACCGCCGTCGAATGGCCCGAAGATGAACTGAGCGTGTTCGCGACCCTCAAAGGCTCTCTGTTTGCAATCCCGGATGAAGCGCTCTTCTTGTACAAGCATCGCCACGGGCGGCTGCATCCGTTTCATCGTCCGGAATCGACCACGGAGCCCGAGGCGACCGTTACCTCTGCGCTCGCCATCCTCGCTGAACTGCATCGTGCCCGCAATCATCGTCCCTTTGCGGCAACTGTCAACGCACTGCTCGAAGCCACACGAGCACACGCTGGATTCCTGCTACGGCCCGGCGGAAATCAGATTCTGGCGAACGTGGCTCGCGTGGCCGATCTCGCCCGCTCCTTCGAAATGACTGGAGGCGTGTCCTTCCGGGGCTTCGTGGAAGAGTTAAGTGCGCTGGCCGATAAAGGCGAAGCCTCTGAGGCTCCGGTACTGGAAGAAGACTCAGACGGCGTGCGCCTGATGACGGTGCATGGTGCCAAAGGCCTGGAGTTCCCGGTCGTCATCCTAGCGGATCTGACGGCGAACTTGTGCGCTCGCGATCCCGATCAGTACGTCGATGGTGCGAACCGCCTGCATGCGACCCGTCTACTAAGATGCGCACCCTGGGAACTTCTGGAGCATGAGGCTGATGAATCCATGCGGGAACGGGCCGAAGGTGTCCGAGTTGCCTATGTAGCGGCCACGCGCGCTCGCGATCTGCTGGTTATTCCAGCCATCGGAGACGAACCATTTCCGGTTGATGGGTGGCTAAGCCCGCTGGACAAAGCTCTCTATCCGTCGCGAGATGCGTTCCGTCGATCTGAACCCGTAGAGGGCTGCCCGGAGTTCGGCCATAGCAGCGTCATGAATCGACCTCCAGAGTATGGCGCCGGTCCGGAGCCATCGGTCAAACCGGGTCTGATTCACCCGCAATACGGACTGCATGAAGTTGTTTGGTGGGACCCGTATAAACTTCATTTGGGCGATGAAGCCAACTACGGCGTGCGGTCAGAACATCTGCTGAAGGCCGATGGCGGCGAGAGCCTCGCGGCCTATCAGGCTTGGCGGGAGCAGCGCGCATCGGTGATCCACCAGGCCGCAAACCCGACCGTCGACCTGTTTCTGGCGAGTCAGGCAAAAGAAGCTCCGCCCAATGCTGCTGCGGTCGAATACATTCTGGTTGCACGCGACGAAGCAACGGTTCGACCCGGAGGCCGGAGGTTCGGAACACTGGTCCACGCCGTACTTCGTGATGTAGCGCTCAATGCCGATCAAGCGACGATCCAGCGTACGGCTGAGTTGAACGGCAGGATACTAGGCGCATCTTCCGACGAAGTCACAGCAGCAGCGCAAGCTGTTATCGCCACTCTGCAGCATCCGATTCTAATACAGGCCGCTGGCTCCGAACGCTGTCATCGCGAATACCCTGTGACGCTTCAACTCGAAGACAATCGGGTATTGGATGGCGTGATCGACCTCGCGTTCTTGGATGCTGGAAGCTGGGTAGTTATCGACTTCAAAACCGACGCAAATATAGCCGAGCGGCGAACGCCGTATGAGAGGCAGTTGCAGTGGTACGCCCACGCGCTGACGGAAATAACCGGCTTCCCCGCCCGCGGCGTGCTGTTGGGAATCTGAAGAGGCTGCTTGCGAATTACTAGTTGCCTGGATGGGCTTTCGGAGCCGCTACCTTCGACGGAGACGCCTTGGCACTGGCACCCATCTTCGGATCGGCCTTGGCATCCAGCAGCTTGCCGAGCTTCTCTCTCAGAAACGTCAGGTTTTGCGAATCGGCGCTCGGCGTTGGATTGTCCTGGTACTGCACGATCCCATTCCGGTCAATGATCATGACCAGAGGCACCGACAGCCGGTCCATCACGGAGAATCCCAAGTACTTTAGAACAGAGGTCCTCGAAACATAACCCACTGGAAACCCTGCATGCGCCAACTTGAACCTGGCCAACTCAGGTCCGTCGGCCTTCTTGCCGCGCGAGTCGTCCTCGTCATTGAACGCTACACCGATCACTTGCAGACCCTTTGGACCCAGCTCATTTTGTAGCGTCGTGAACTTCTCAGCGGTAGCTGCGCAATGCGGGCACCAGGTGAACAAGAACTGGACTAAGCAGACCTTGCCCTTGAAACTGTTTATGTCCAACTGTTGACCCGACGGCTCCGTAATCTTGTAGGGACCGGCCGGACGCGGCACAGGCGAAGCAGCTTGCAGCAGCAAACCGCAGGACATTAGAGCAGTTATCAGGATCTTCATGGCTTCAGTTTACCTCGCGGTCTAAATCGAACCCTGCGTTACGACGATAAACAAAGAACAACGCGCGACTTAGTCGCCGTCCTTCACCTTTGGCGCTTTGGCTTTCGCGGCCGGTGTTGCCTTTGAAGCAGGTCCGGCTGAGCCTTCCTTCAGCAAGCTGGTGATGTACGCCTTCAGATAGATTTCGTCGCTCAACTTACCGCCGCCGTCGCTATCCGTCTGGGCGCGAATCTGGCCCTTCTTATCGATGATCACAATCTGGGGAACGCCGATGCGCTCCATTACCGAGATGCCGAGGTAGCCCAAAACCTTCGTCCGGTCCGAATAACCCACCGGCATGCCGACCTTATAAGTGCTGACATAGCTGTTCACGTTCTCCGGCTTGATGCCTTCATCAAACGCGCAACCCAGCGGCTGAAAGCCTTTCAAATCCGGATCACCCATCAACTTGGTCAGCGTCTGCGAAAACTTCTGGCAGTGCGGGCACGTTACGGAGAGAAACTGCACCACCATTACCTTTCCTTTATAAGAGGAGATCGAAATCTTGGCGCCCGCCGGCGTCGCCATCGTGAATTCGCCCATATTGCGGGGCACGGGACCCGCCGCATTGGCTTGCTGGGAAGCAAGACCCAATGTCAAAAGAAGTGCAGCAGCAAGTACGGTTTTCATAAATTACAGTTTACACAACTCCTTGCAGTCGGATGGTGGGCCCGGAAGCCCCTCTATACATTCGACGGATGCGCCGTTAATTCGTAACAGAAAATTTCCGGTGTCCCCAGTGCCCCGGACCTCATTGGCGGTGCGCGACCCGACCTCCATCTTCTTCCATTTCCCTTGCAGCACCCGCTCGTAAAGCTGCTCAAAATCACGCGCGGTCGACGCCGATTCCCAATCGGAGACATGCATCAGAATCGGATATTTCTCGCCCTTGCGCTGATACAGGCGATACGAACCGCCGCGCCAATGGCTGGCAACCTCGCGGCCCTCTTTGGCGCTAGTGTACTGGCGCAGCATAACCGAATAGTCGAATTCGCCCACATCGCCATCTATGATCTGCTTCCATCCCTTCATAACGGACTCCAAATGCAAACTCTCCAGCACAGCATCCAACTTCGGCAGCATCGGAACCGTGGGCGTCACGTGACGGCGATATTCGTCGGGGTGCAGAATATCGTGGGTACTGGTGGGAGGCTGCATGAATACATGGTCGAACGACTTCTTCTGCAGATCGCGAAATTCGGAGTCGATGAACCGCATTCCTTGACCATAAGGAAAAATCAGCGATTCCCGCATATACAACGGCGTACCGGTCAGCACGGGAAAGTCGTCCCCCTGCGCGCCTGCCGCGTCTGCAAGTTGCGTCACCATCGCGGGAGGCACCTCGCCCGAGCCGCCGTTTCGTTTATACAGATAGGCCCAGCTCAACCAACTCGCCTGCCCCTCAATCACAGCTTGACGAGCGGTCCCCTCATCGTCGCGCTTCGCACCTTCCAAATACTTGTGCAAAGGATACTGCTGATCTGCCAGCGCATGAGCCAATTCGTGTGCCAGAGAAATGCGGTCCTCGGCATCGTGGGAATCCCCCGTTCTTGCGCCGGCCGCTGCGGGTGGCGCCTCCAGAACAAACAGCCGCTTCTTCTGATAGTCGTAGAAAGCAGCCGCTTGCTCTGTAATCAGCTCGGTGGATTCCTTCACCAAGTTGAAGTCCCACGGTGCAAGCCCGAACATCTTCAGCGTTAGTTCCGTCGCCACAACGCCCTTATCTTTTTCAGCACCCTTCATGCCGTCCGCGACGAGCTTAGAGAACTTCTCGCGCGAAAGAGTCTCGCTTGGGACCTTATGTTTTACCGGCCACCCTGTGATTTCAGATAAGGACGCCATGATCTCGTCCACTTCCGACAGCACGGAGGGAGATTGGGCAACCGCCGAACTCGCATATAGGAAAAAGATGGCGGCCGCGATCGAAGGGCGAAACAGGCGCTTAATCATGAGGAAATCGTAGGGTAACATGCGGGTGCCCCTTGAGCTTGAGACGAGCGCTTTAAATCCCTGCACGCGCACGCTGCCAGTCAAGGTACAATAAAAACTCCATGGCAGAAGATAAACTTTATAAAGCAGAATACATCGGCAGCGGAACGTTCATCATCAGCAAGCCGAAGCGCAAGGCAGCCAAGCGGCGTCAATCGAAACTAAAAGGCACCGTCCGCGGCGCCCGTAAATAGTTTTTGGCGTTCTTGAAGACGTTTATAGCGGGCGCGAACCCGCTTCCCCAGTCATGAATCCTCTGGTCGGCCTGGAACTCCCGGAAATTCAGTCTCTCCTCGGCTCCGGCCATCCCAAGTTCCGCGCCAAGCAGATCTATGAGGCCGTGTACCATCACCGCGTCACGGATCTCGATCAGATCACGACCATCCCCAAGGAACTTCGCGATCAACTGGAACTCGGCTTGCCCGAGATCGCCAAGGTCTACGATTCTGTCGACGGCACTCGGCGCTATTTGTTGCGTCTAAGCGACGGCAAAACAGTCGAATCAGTCTGGATGCCCGAAGGCGAACGCGCGACCATCTGTATCTCTAGCCAAGTCGGATGTCCCGTCGACTGCAAATTCTGCCTGACCGCGAAGCTCGGTTTAGAACGCAGTCTGACCGCCGGAGAAATCGTGGGCCAGGTGTTACGTGTTGCAGCCGACCGTGGCGTCGAAGCCAACGTGGATCGGCTCAACATCGTCATGATGGGACAGGGCGAGCCTCTGCTGAACCTGCCCAACGTGATCAAGACCATGCGCCTGCTCACCGACCAACGCGGTGGAGCAATCTCGCAGCGGCGCATGACCGTTTCCACCTCCGGTATCATCCCCAAAATCGAAGAGCTCGCACGGGAGCCGATTCGCCCCTATCTTGCGATCTCACTCAACGCCTCAACCGAAGAGCAGCGCCGCGAGATCATGCCGATCACCAAGAAGTATCACTTGAAGGATCTTCTTGATGTATGCCGCACTTATCCGCTGCGACCGCGCGAGCAAATCTTCTTTGAATACGTGATGCTCAAGGGCGTGAACGATACCGATGCGGACGCGCAGCGCGTAGCGAAGATGCTCGCGACCATCAACGCCAAAGTCAATTTGATCGCACTAAATCCGGGTCCCGATATTCCATTCGAAACACCCGACCATGAGCGAGTACTGTCGTTCCAGTCGATCGTGAAACGGTCCGTTCCCTGCTACATCCGAAAACCCAGAGGACTCGACGTCTATGCCGCTTGTGGACAACTAAAGCGGATGGACTCGAGTCCCCTGGTTACGATTCAATAAATCGCGCGAAACCGAACTACTTGCCCTTCGCGCCGCGACCAGCCATGTTGGGGATCGCTATTTCCATCTTCTTCGCATTCCCGGTTGAGAAATCCGCGTCAGTCAGCGACACATCCGAGACAGATTTGACATCCGTCCTGGTAGCCGCTTTGCCGTTGCTGAACGTGGTGGTTTGCACCGGGAAACCCTGCACACCAGTTTGCGTAAAATTTGCACTAATTCCACTCGTCAAGGCCGAATTCTGCAAGGCCTTCATTAGGCCAGCCGTAAATTCGCGCATCTTGTCATAGACCTGGTAATCGGTAACGGCGAGCTTCAGGTCCGAAGCCTGTGAGGCACACAACTCCTCTACCTTTTCCGTACCGCGCATGCCCACATAGTTGGTGCATTTGAACCCGTTGGCCGACCCTCCGCCCTTGGCCGTAAATACGGTCTGCACCGGAGCTGCCGCCGGCGTCGCCCCTGGCATCTTGCCCTTCATCATTTTTTCCATCATGGCGCGCTGCTCCGGCGGCATGTTTTTCATCGCTTCCGCCATCTGCGCCTGCGCCGCCTGCAACTGCGGAGCCACCGATTGCATCATCTGGCCCATCTGATCCATCGTCGCCTGATCGATGACCTGATACTCATTCTTCTTCTTGTCCAGCATCACCATCCGGCTACCGCCGACTGTCAGGAACATCACCGAAGTGTCGCCCATGTTGATGCGAAGTCGGGCATTGTCGATCAGAATCTCTTGCGACGTGACCTTGTTCGTTGCGATCTCGGTAACATCCATTTGAATGCGCTTCGCCGCAAACGACGGAATCGCAGTCAGAAACAGGGCGCCACAAGCGATTGGGAATCTCATGACAATATTTTAACTCCGTTTACCTCGCGATTCGACGGCCTTCCGCACAGTCAAGCGTTTCACCTTAGTCGAACTTCGGCAGTGCTGCAAGCGATCTGGATCGCAACCAATCCTCGCGCCGTTTCCGAACATCCGGAGTCAGCTTGCGACCGGTTTTTTCAAACGTCTCCACCGTAATGGTCGGCGATGCGCTCCAGACCACCTCAACTTCGCGCGGTCCGCTTCGTCCCGTCACTGCGAAGATGGACCTATCCCCCGGCTTGTGCCCGCTGATGAGCTCGGCAATGGCTTTGCCCGAGCCCGCGCCAT
>JBDTUY010000219.1:0-8178 GCA_040007495.1 Acidobacteriota bacterium
AGCGCCTTGAATTCGTCCCAGGCAAGCTCGAGGTCCGGCAATAGCACCATCGCGCCCTCGTAGAACCGGGCGACGCGTCCCGCGAGCGCGGAGCGATCCGGTGGCGTCCACAGGCGGTGGTGAAACAGCTGATGCACGGCTGCCGCCGCCGACCGTGCCGCGTCCGATGGATGAAGAGTTTCGACATAGATCTCGCCGGCCAGGCGGTCAAGGTCGTCCTGCAACGCGTGAATTTCAGCGACGGCTCCAGCAAAGTGGTACAGACACTTTCGGGCGTGAATACGGATACTTTCTTCGGCTACATTTCCGACACAGCTTTCAACTCGCTTACCATTAAGAGCGCCAATCAGGGTAGCTTCAACCAGGAGACCTTTACGCTGGATAATTTGGCTTTCGCTCCGAATGCCTGCGTAGGTGTGGGCTGCGGAGTCGTAACTCCTCCTGTTACGGGCGCGCCGGAGCCGGCGACCTTTAGCATGATCGGTGCAGCGCTGGCTGGTCTTGGTTTGATGGCTCGCCGCCGTCGCAGCTAGTCGAATCAGCAATACTTGCAGTACCCTAGAGGGACCGGAGGCAACTCCGGTCCCTCTTGTTTTTGCCGACGATCTTTACCTCAATTGCCCAATGAGTCGCCGCATATGAATCCTTACCTCCACGGATTCGGTGTTCATCTCCCCAGCCGAATTGTCACGAATCAGGAATTGGCGGATCGGGTGGGGCGCACTGCGGACTGGATCGAGAATGCTTCCGGAATCCGGGAACGTCGCTGGGCGACGGGCGAGGAGACGGTGGCTGACCTGGCCGTTGCAGCGGCAGAAGACTGCTTCAACCGCACTCAGTTTACTCCTAACCAGATCGGTCTCTTGATCGCGACCAGTGGTTCGGCACCACCGGGATTCCCCGGGCCGACTGCCGAAATCGCACAACGCCTGAATCTGACCACTACCCCTGCCATCGACCTGCCGATCGCAAGCGCCGGTAGCATTTTTGGTCTCAGCCTGGCGCGGCAACTGGCGCCCGCCTACGGGACGGTTCTGTTGGTCGCGACCGAGAAGATGTCAGACCTGATCGGAGTACACAAAGCCGACGCCGAGCTGGATCCGAATACAGCGATCCTGTTTGGCGACGGAGCGGCGGCGGCGGCTATCTCCACCGCGCCCGGCCCGTGGCAGTTGCTCGATTCGATCCTACACAGCGACGGAGCTTACAGGGATGCTCTCAGGTATGACGGCCAATCTCTACACATGGACGGACTATCTGTCATCCTGCAGGCCTCCCGAAAGCTCCCAGCGGTGATCCAGGAGGTCCTGGGTAAGCACTCGATCGCCGCGCAGGACGTCGGAGCATTCCTGATCCATCAGGCCAATCTCAACCTCTTGACCCGAGTCGGCAAGGCGCTAGGAGTAACGCGAGAAGCGGTATTCTCGAACGTGGAGCGATTAGGCAACACCTCTTCGGCTTCCATGCTGTTAGCCGCTGCCGAATGGGCGGAATCCGATGCCGGTCGGGCCAATCGCAAGCCCCTTGTGTTCGCGGGATTCGGTGCCGGATTTCATTGGGGTGCGGCGATTGCAATGCCTGTCTAATCTCATGTGGCAAATCTCCTTACCTCGAATCCAGCGTTTCGGGCTGCAAATCGGCCTGGTCGGAGCCGTCATCACAGCATTAATCCGATCTGTGCCTGAGGCGGTCGGGTTCCTGGTGGGGGCGGCGATCTCCCTGGTCACGATCCAGACCTGGAGCAAGCTGGCCGAGAGTCTGGCGGCAAGCGCCGCTGCGTCAACCAATGCCAGCGCTGAGGCCCCTTTTATGGATGCAAACGGGTCCCAAGCCACTAGGGGCAAAAAGCCCGGGTCCCTGGCCGCCGCAGCGATTCTGATGGTGTTCCGCTACCTGCTCATCGCCGGGGCTATCTATGGTAGCATTAAGGTTTTGGGAGTTAGCCCAGTCGCCATGCTCATCGGCCTGCTGGTCAGTTTTCTGGCCGTAGTGCTTGAAGTACTGCTTCAGATCCTCAAGACTCGCTAGCCCGTTTTTCGTCAGGAACATCTTTAAACAATTTATGGAACACGAGCTCGGGTTAACCACCCTGTTCAATAACTATCTGGCCGAACCTGCCAACGCGGTTCTGAATCTGGTGGGCGTACACGCCAACAACCCCGCGCGTCCGTGGGAAGACTCGCTGGTGATGGAACTGCTAGTGGTCGCGATCCTGATGGTCGCGGCCGTGCTGATTCGCACCTCGCTCTCAGCGGAAAATCCTGGCGGTTTGCAGCACGTCTTTGAATCGATTTACGGCTTCATTGCACAGACTGCCCGCGATGCAGGGGTTGAGCAACCGGCGAAGTTCTTGGCCTATTTCGCGACGATCTTTATCTTCATCGTTTCCATGAACCTGATCGGGATTATCCCAGCGTTTGCATCGCCTACCATGTCTCCCTGGGTGCCGGCGGGCTTGGCTGTTTGGACATTTCTGTATTTCAATTTCGCCGGCTTCAGCACCAATGGCCTCGGCTACTTGAAGCATTTTGCGGGCCCCATCTGGTGGCTTGCGCCCTTCATGTTCACCATTGAGATGATCAGTAATTTCATCCGGCCTCTGTCGCTCACAGTTCGCCTGTACGGCAATATGTACGCGGGCGAACAGGTCACTTTGGTGTTTCTAGGCCTCACCAAATTGGTAGTCCCGGTAATCTTCATGGCGCTGCACGTGTTTGTTTCCCTGATCCAGGCCTACGTATTCACGATCCTGACAATGATTTACATCGCAGGTGCCACGGCACACGGGCATGGCGAGGGCCACGGAAAAAGTGATGGCCAAGGTGGGCATACCGATGAGCATCCGGAGCACGTCTTGCTCACTGCGGTACCTTAGAGCTCGAGTTTGCAGTGCCCGCTTTAAGCGTGAGCCACCGGTCCCCCAGGCCCGGCCCGGAACCACCTCCTTGGCGGATTTTGATGGAAGAAAGAGGCAGTATAAACATGCGTAGCAAAATGACGTTTCTGATTCTGATGATGCTGATGTTGGTCGCATCCCCGGTGTTCGCACAGGGTGGCGCGGCAACCGGCATGACTGGCAACTTGACCACGGTCGGTTTGATTATCGGTATGGCGATCGCCAGCGGCCTTTGCGGCTTGGCCCAAGGTAAAGCGGCTGCCTCGGCGGTCGAAGCGGCGGCTCGTAACCCCGGTGCGGCGGCAACGATTCAAACTCTGATGCTGCTTGGTCTGGCCTTTATCGAATCCCTGGCTATCTTCACCTTGATGATCATCATCGTTAAAGGTTAGTTGGGGAGCAGGTTTGCAGAAAGGGGCGGATCCAGCAATGGGTCCGCCCTTTTTTTGTTGTTAAGCAGAATGTGGCTCGAGCTTTCCGTCGTTCGGATCCGTGAGCGGATAGCTTGCAGAGGAGCTTCAGCTCCGCAACGGTATATCGTCGCGAGGCTCAAGCCTCTATGCTCTATAAATCGCGCGCCACATCCTTGCATGCTATTTAATAGAAGTGCCGGAACGCTTACGACATGAAAATTCAAGGCATCTTCCCCGCCATTGCGACCCCATTCGATAACCGGGGCGATCTCTACAAGATCAAGGTTCAACACAACGTCCAGAAGTGGAATCTCGCCAGCATCGATGGCTACGTCGTCTGCGGCTCCACGGGCGAGACGCCGTTGCTCAGTGCTGAAGAGAAACTGCAACTTTTTGAATGGGTCGCGCAACATGCCGCCGCTGAAAAAATGCGGATCGCAGGCACCGGCTGCGAGAGCGTACGCGAGACCGTTCGCCTGACCAATCAGGTTGCAGCCATGGGCTATCAGGCAGCGTTAGTCTTGACGCCTCACTTCTTCCGCTCGCAGATGGTCAAGCCCGAATCTCAACTGGTGTACTACCGCACGGTTGCCGATCAATCCAAGATTCCGGTACTGCTATACAATTTCCCGCAAGTCTGCGGTTTGGAGTTGACGCCTGAACTGGTAGCCATACTCGCACAGCACCCCAATATCATCGGAATGAAGGACAGTTCCGGCAATCTTGAAGGCACCAAGAAGTTTCTGGCGGCTGCGAAAGAAACCGATCCTGCGTTTCAGGTTCTCACCGGATCGTCGAATCATCTGGCCGCATCCCTTGCTGCCGGGTGCACCGGAGCCGTACTCGCCCTGGCCAACGCCGTGCCATACGCATGCGTCAGCATCTGGGAGGCGCACCGCCAGCGGGAAACTGAAGCCGCGCAGGACTGGCAGCAGCGTATTTCGCGAGCCGCGACCCTCATCGCCTCCACTTACGGCATCCCGGGTCTGAAGCACGCGATGGACCTGATGGGGTATTACGGTGGAGCTCCACGGTTGCCTCTGATCCCGGTCACGCCCAGCGCGCAAGCTGAGATCGCCGTAGCTTTTGAAGGCCTGAAGGGTTAGAGCCGCAGCTTCCGTCGAAATTGGGGGGCGGGACCCCAGTCCCTCAGCCAGCCCCATGGCTGGCTTCACAAGCTCATGGCAGGTCGAGGCATGGGCCTCGACGCGGGACTGGGTTCCCGCCCCGCCCCTTCTCACCTCTCAACTGCCCCCGCTGTGGGTTCCCGCCTCTTGCTTCAGCCCCTTACACCATGGGGAAGGTGCCTCTTCTCCCCTAACGGGGCTATCCAATCTCAACCGAGTGGTGGGGTATTCTGGCATAGCAAGGAGACGGCGAAGAAGCCGCTACCTAAGCGAAGCATAAAATTAAGTCCAAGAAAGACATCGAGGAGATTTACCATGAAGAAGCTTTTGCTACCGCTTTTGACTTTAGCCGTTGCAGCCATCATGATCGCTGCCCCCGCCGACGATAAGACCGGAACCACCAAGGACAAGGCCCCTAAGGCGGATGCAGCGAAGGCCAAGGCTCCGGCGACCACCGGTTCGACCACTACGGCTCCTGCTACCACCGATGCTGCAGCCAAGGGTAAGGGAAAAGGCAAGGGTAAGGGTAAGGGAAAAGGTAAGGGCAAGAGCACGTCGACCACTACCACCACGACCCCGGCTAAGTAAGAGAAATGAAGGCTAGGGGGCAGCCGCATGAGCGCTCCCGAAGCCTTTTCACGATACTGGCAGCTGACGGCAGACGGCTGCGAGTCTCCTTGGGTAAAGTGGAAGCGGGTCCCTGAGCAGGCCAGTTTCCAACCCAAGGGTGCAGGATGGCGGACGTCCCCCTCACTAACGTTCGCCATCCTCTAAGATTCTTAAAACTGATCCCGCCTCCCGCTCTTCCCACATTTCCGTAGGTATCCAAGCTAGCTACCGCAATGAACGCGAACGGGACGTATCCCTTTTTTCGTTCTGAACATAGGGATGGGGCGAGTAGGGATTGACGGATGGCTGAACCCACCGCAATGGCCGCGTCAACTATCTATCTGGAATCCGCGAAGGCCTTGGCTTCCACCTCTTGAGACAATCCGGCTAACATCCTAAGAATCACCAGATCGGATGGATGAAACTGCGTAACCGGGACGTTGCTCAGGTCTTCATCCTTATCTGTAACATGACTGCGAATCATGGTGCGCAACTGCCCGACGCTGACGCCTAATTCGGCTGCAGCTTCGGTTTCTGAGTATTGCGACTTGCCCACTCTGGTATTCGTTAGGGTCAATAGCTGCATGGTTGGTCTATAGCTATTGTAAGAGGCCGTCGCGAACCGCCCAATTGGGATTAGAGCTTATTTATGACCACTCTTCGCCTGACGTACTTATGTACTAGGTGTCCCGGGGCATCCCTCTTAAAGGTCGAGGTTCCCTTGCTTGCCGGCAGGCTCGCTTGCAGCGCGTTTGAAGTTTATGTCCGGCTCGTAATCCGGGTGCTCCGCCCTTTGCGCCTTGGCCAGCAAGTTCTCGATTGTCAACAGTTGAACGCGGGGGAACTTCTGGTCGTTGTAGCTTGTATACAATCCGGCTGCTGCAGCGTCGCGTAACATTCCTGCAGTCGGTTTCTCCAGGGATATAAACAACGCGATCTCTGCGCCCTCCCGCTCTCGAACGTGGTTCAGCGCCCGGACGTCATCGGCCTTCAATCCGCTGCCTTTGACACTCACCACAATCTTTCGGACCTCTTTGCGATCCAGGTCACGGAAAAACTTGATCCCATCCACGCCGCCGTCGGGCCCCTTTTTCCTGCCCTGATACGGCTGAGCATCGACTAGCGAAACCGCCCACCACTGGTACTGGTACTTGTTGCGCTCGGCCAAATCGCGGGCGGCTTCCAGGTCTTGGGGTGTACCGAGCACATCGAATTTACAATGTGTACCAAACGCGGTCTTCAGTCGCTTTTCGATAAGCGATATCGCGAGGTGCGTAATATCGATCCCCACCCACTGACGATTCAGTTTCTGCGCGGCGTGGACTGCGGTACCGCAACCACAAAAGGGGTCAAGGACGACGTCGTCTTCCTTGCTGCCGGCGGCGATGATCCGTTCCAGCAATGCCAGCGGCTTCTGCGTCGGATACCCAAGCCGCTCCTGCGCCTGGGAATTGATGGGTGAGATATCGGTCCAGACCGTTCCCATCACCCCGCCACCTTCACCTTCGTTCAGATAACGCTTCAACTGTGGACGTTTGGTGATGTCGAGGTCCCCGGTGTCGATCCTTGGGTACCAGATTCGGCCTTCCTCATCGAGCTTGGCCATCGTCTCCGGCTCATAGCGCCAGCCCTTCTCAGGAAACGGGAACCCTTTCCAGACATACATCATGTTCGGCCTGGGATTCGGGCTGGTCATGTTGTCGAGCCGATACACGCCGCGACCATCGTTGTCGTCGTGACGGTACTTGCTCGCCAAATAGTCTTCGGAATGTTCTTCCCGCGGCGTATTCCACGTGAACACATCCGACTTTGTATAGAAGAAAATCGTATCTGCCACGCGGCTCCACGTTTTGCTATCGCTGTGTGTTGTCGTGCGCTTCCAGATGATCTCGTTCTCAAAGCCCTGCTTGCCGAAGACTCCATCCAATACGATCTTTAAGTAATGGGACGCAGTGGGGTCGCAATGCAGATACAGCGAGCCGGTCGTCTTCAACACGCGATATAACTCCAGCAGGCGGTTCGCCATCATGGTCAGATAGGCCATCATGTCGTTCTCGCCTAGAAATCCGCGCAGCGCTCGCATGATTTGCGCCACGTCTGTATTTGGCTGATGCAGAAGTTCATCAAACTCGCGTTCAGCCTGTTCGCCCCAGTGCCAGGAATCGTAGAAGGCGGTGATCTGCGCGTCGCTCTTATGGCCTTTAGGAGTCTTAAACAGCAGGTTGTAATCGCGTTTGGAATTGAACGGCGGATCTAGATAAATCAAATCAACCGACGCATCCTTCAACGCCTCCCGCATCACCTGCAGGTTGTCACCGTAGAAGAGCCGTCCGGGGGGTAGGGGCGTCGAGGGCAAGACCTTATTTTAGCCTTATTACCGATTGAGGCAATACTTATGCAAGCTCGCCCAACACCTTCTCCGCGTGTCCGGCCACCTTTACTCTCGGATAGATCTTCGCGATCTTGCCCGCCGGGTCGATTACGAATGTCGACCGCTCAATCCCCATGTAGGTCTTACCGTAGTTCTTCTTTTCCTTCCACACCCCGTAAGCCTCGGCGACCGCGTGGTCGGTATCGGGCACGAAGGAATACGGCAGTCCGTACTTTTCCGCGAACTTTGCCTGAGCCTCTGCTTTATCCGGCGAAATGCCGACAATCACGACATTCTTCTTCGTGAACTTCGGCGTCAGATCCCGAAAATCGCAGGATTCCTGAGTGCAGCCCGGCGTGTCGGACTTTGGATAGAAAAAGACAACCACTGTCTGGCCCTTATGGTCGGACAGGCTGAAGTCCGTGCTCTTGATCTTGGGCGCTGCGTCACCAACTTCTAGGCTCATGCACGAATTGTAGAACAACCGGGCTCACCCCTGGAACGGGCTACTTGCAGGTGATGTCAACCGCATACCCTCCAACCAGTGTTTTCTCCACCATCTGTTTATCCGCCATTTGTATTGTTCTCCTTCCGAACCAAGTTCACTGCCTGCTCTCAATGATAGAGACGCGAGTGCGAGCCGGACCTGAGAATTTTCTTGGACTCCTGCCAGTGGCTGCGATCTCAGAGTTGTGTTCCACCCCACTTCTGCGCGAAACTATCTATAGCGCATTCGCGAGTGTAAATTCGTGTAACCCCGCC
>JBDTUY010000220.1:0-8166 GCA_040007495.1 Acidobacteriota bacterium
TGGTCTTCGGCGCGCCGTCGACCAGATCCTTGGCTTCCTTCAAGCCGAGGCTAGTCACTTCGCGGACGACCTTGATGACACCAATCTTGTTGGCGCCAGCACCCGTCAGGACTACCGCAAATTCGGTCTTCTCTTCAACCGGTGCAGCCGCAGCAGCGCCGCCGCCAGCAGCAACCGCTACGGTGGCAGCTGCCGCCGAAACGCCCAGCTTCTCTTCCAGCAACTTCACAAGCCCGGAGGCTTCCAGCAGCGTCAGTCCCTGAATCTGCTCGGCAATCGAATTAATATCAGCCATGTGGTTATATCCTCAACTCTCTCAAATACCGCTTGTTATACCTACGGCATCTTCATGCCGCCCGCGTTATGCGGAAAACTTGTTTTCCTTGACGCCCTGATCGACCACTACCGCCAAATTCCGGCCCACTGCGTTGATCACCGTGGCCAGCTGCTGCGCCGGCGCCTGGATGACCCACAACAACTTCGAGAAAAGCTCTTCCTTGGACGGCAAGGTTGCAAGTGAATTGATGGCCGCGATATCGACCACCCGGCCCTCAACCATGCCCGCCTTGAACTTAAATGCCGGGTTTTCCTTGGCGTAGACCGTCAAAGCCTTTGCCAAAGCAACCGGATCGCCCGTCGTATAGGCAATCGAAGACATGCCCTTCAGGTCGGACAACAAACCTTCGCTAGTCATGCCCACGGAGGCTTTTGCGGCAACCGTATTTTTGACGACCTTGTAGCTGCCACCCACGCCCCGAACTGCCTTGCGGAGATTATAATCCTGCAAAACTGTCATTTTTTCGTAGCTGGCCAGGAAGATATTCTTAGCCGTTTTCAGCTCGACTTGCAATGCTTCCAGGTCCTGCTTTTTTTGCGCTCTAGTTTTCATCGCGTTTTCCTTGGGTTTACCTTGAGGAGACTGAGAAGTCTCCTAGACGACCTTCATGTTATAAGGCGTCACGTCCAACGAGATGCCAGGGCCCATCGTGGAACACATCGTTACACTGCGCACATACTTACCCTTCGCAACCGACGGCTTGGCCTTCACCACGGCATTCAGCAGCGAATTGGCATTGTTCAGAATATTCTCAGTAGAGAAGCTCACCTTGCCAACCGGCACGTGAACCACTCCGGTCTTGTCGACGCGGAATTCAACCTTACCAGCTTTCGATTCCTTCACCGCATTGGCAACGTCCGTGGTCACGGTTCCCGTCTTCGGGTTCGGCATCAAACCTCGGGGACCCAAAACTTTACCCAACCGACCAACCGACCGCATCATATCCGGCGTCGCAATCACGACGTCGAAATCGGTCCAGCTTTCGCTCTGAATCTTGGTGACCATGTCTTCGCCACCAACCAGATCGGCACCAGCCTCGGTCGCCTCACGCAGCTTATCGCCGGACGCGATCACCAGGACCTTGACCGCTTTACCCAGACCGTGCGGCAACACAATCGTGCCGCGAACCATCTGGTCGGCGTGCTTCGGGTCCACTCCGAGGCGTACATGCAATTCTACGGTTTCGTCGAACTTAGCGAACTTGACCTTCTGCATCAGAGGAACGGCTTCCTCAATGCTGTAGGGGCGCTCTTCAACTTGTTTTGCGGCAGCAGTAAACTTCTTGCCTGATGAACGGCTCATAGATAGGTATGGTCCTAGCGGCTCTCGCAGGACATAGCTGCATCCCGGAGCCTCCCAAAGTGGTTCAGTGAATACTGTAGCAGATCGCGAAACGGTTATGCAAGTGCTGAGAATAGTTCGGTGACACTCACGTGAATTTCACCAGCTTGGAGCAACTCCCCGCCCCGAACCGGCTCACCACCTGAATGGTATTCCCAAGTCGTACGCTTTTCTGGATCGATTACCCAGCAGTAGGGCACGCCCCAAGCATGGTATTCCTCGCACTTCGCGAAGGTCGCCCCCAAGCTATCGCCGGGCGATAGGATTTCACAGCAGAGAAGAACGGGTTCTGTAGGATACGGCTCCTGGGCACGCCGACTGGCAATAACGTCAGGTATGAGGATCTTTCCTGCAGAGATGTGGACGCTGATCTCGGATCCAGCCTGAAGACCAAGCTTTCGCAGTAGCCCAGCCAAAATGGCTTGAATAACGCCGTGTGACCAAGTATGCATAGGTTTGGGGTAGAGGACGCCATCGCGGTACTCGCGATACGGCTTCTCGGTCATACGCAGGTATTCTTCGACCGGAACGAGCGTCGTGGTGCTCATGACATTATTCTAGCGCCGCCTGTCTCGAAGTGAGGGAGCCTAAAAGGAATCCGGCCAGCGTCGAGCCGTGTGGATCAGGGCGATCACCGCGACCTCCGTCCCACGCACTCGATACACGACCACATAAGGTGGAACTACAAATTCGCGGGTTCTGGCGACTCGACCACGTCGGCCCATATCCGGTTGGGTTGGCAGCAAATTCACGCCTTCCTCAATTCGAGCTACAAAACGGGCTGCTGCGTCAGGATCGTCCGCCGCTATGTACTTGTGCAATGAAACCAGATCCCGCAGCGCGGTAGGAGTCCAGCGGAGCGTCATCGGCCGCGGAGTCTCGCCAGGGTCCGTTCCACTTCGGCCCCACTGACGAATTTCCCAGCATCGGCCTCGCGCAGGCCCTGCTTGATATGAGCTACCTGCCACTGATGAACATCGATGTAGGCAGCCAGCGCATCGTTGATGACTTGGCTGCGGTCCCGATCCAGAGCAGTGGCGATGTCATCCAGGGTCTGACGGGTCTTGGGTTCCAAGCGGACGGTTACGGCTTCGCGCGGCATGACTACAACGTAACACAACGTGTTACATCGTCAGATGCAGCCGCTCAGAATTGAAAATAGACAAATGGAACAGCCTTCTCCGTCACCCCGATCAACTCAATCGAAATCAGCAGCGCGAGCATCATCGCGACGTACGCCCAGGCGGGACCGCTGGACAGGCGCTCCATCCATTCCCACTTCTCCTCGACCAGTGCGACCAACAGTGCGATGCCGACGAAATAGAGCATCCATAGTGGAATTGTTATCACCGAGTCGCCTGTCGAATGGGCACCCGAAAACATCTGCCGAATTACGAAGAGGCTATTGGGCAAGGTCGAAGCGCGGAAAAAGACCCAGCCCACACACACCAGCACGAAAGTCAGAACTGCGCGAAACGGATAGAGCCATGCTCGCGGAGTTTCCAGAAACCGATGCCGGCCCGCCATCCGCTCCAGGCTCAGCAATCCTCCGTGATAGCCGCCCCAGATTACGAAATTCCAACTCGCACCATGCCACAGACCGCCCAGCAGCATCGTCAACATCAGATTGCGATAGGTGGCCAATGCCCCGCCCCGATTTCCACCCAACGGGATGTACAAATAGTCCCGTAGCCACTTCGAGAGCGAGATGTGCCAACGATGCCAGAACTCCGTGATGGAGTACGCGAGATAGGGCCGCCGAAAATTCACCGGGAAATGGAAGCCCAGAATCAGCGCCATGCCGATGGCAGTGTCCGTGTAGCCTGAAAAATCGAAGAAGATCTGCATGGCGAACGCGAACGTGCCGGACCATGCCGAATGCATCCCGGGATGCGCGGAGGGATTGGTGAAGTAACTGTCCGCGATCGCTGCGAATTGATCCGCAAACGCCATCTTCTTCGTCAGTCCAAGGATCATCCACAAACTGCCACGCAGAATCTCTTCCGACGTTGGCGTCTTCCAGTTGTAGAAGTCGGCGAAAAACTCCTGCGCCCGAACAATCGGACCCGCGACCAGTTGCGGAAAGAAGGCGATGAACAGTGCGTAGTCAATCGGATTACGAATAGGCTTCAGTTCGCGCCGATAGACGTCGACTACATAGGAGATGCTCTGGAACGTATGGAAACTGATGCCCAGAGGCAGAATAATCGACAGCGCGAACCCATCGGGAGGTCGCCCGAACAGCGGCGCGAGCATGCTAGCCAGAAAATTGTAGTACTTGAAGAAGCCGAGAAACCCGAGATTGGCCGCCAGGCTCAGGATCAGGAAGAATTTGCGGCGACCGGGAGATTCAACTCGATCCATCCAGATAGCAGACACGTAGTCGACCACCGTCAGCGTCAGCAGCAGGAACACGAAGACCGGGTTCCAGGCCATGTAGAACACATAGCTTGCGATCAGCAAAACGAACTTGCGTGCGCCGCGCGGGGACGCATAGAACAGCGCCACTACAATCGCAAAGAACAAAAAAAATTGGATGCTATTGAAGAGCATAGGAAGCCTACTGCGGCGCGAGCGCCGTTCGCAGTTCCTTTTCCAAGGCTCGGGTGAATTGCTCCAGTCCCTCTTGATTCAGATGGAATTCATCGCGAAAAAACTCGGGCTTCTCCAAGAAGTTCATCAAGTCTTCGCGCAGCATCACGACGTTGACCTTCTTCGCCAATTGACGAACCGACGAGTTCGGATTGACCACGAAATCGGGACGAATCCACGGCGCTCGCGGCACGCGAACAAATACCACCCGGGTGGCCGACGTTCGGTAGTGATCGAAAATCTTGCCCAGCCATTGCTTGAAATAGGCGCTGTGCCGTCCCTCATCTTTCGGAAAAGGAATGGTCAGCACAAGCTTGAGATTCTTCGCGCGCTCGGGGTACATGCCGGGCGGCGGAGTGACAATCCGGTGCTCCCAATCAACCTGCAACCCTTTTAAGCTATCTGCCGGGGCGACGTAGCCGTAATACCAGCCGTGCGAATCGCGACGTGCCTGCTGGACGTAGCGAATCCGATCTATCGGGTGCAGCAGTAGGTCCTGGAAATCGCGCTTATAGACAAACCCTTTGAACAGAATCCCGCGAGCCGCCCGCCAGCGCCGTTCCGGATCATGATACGACCACGCGAATTCCGGCAGATCCGCAATGCCCAAGCGCGCATCCAGATAACTGAGGTCGGTTTCCCGGTCTGAGAAATCTTCGGGGTTCTCATCATCGTCAAATGTATCCAGACAAATCACGATCGCGCGATACCGGTTGGCCTCCGGATCTACATGACGCAGCATGTAGTACCAGTCTCTAGGCGTCGCGCCTCCCACACCGATCGACGCATACGTGTAACCGGATTGGTTGGTCGCTTCGTTCGCGATGCGCGGCACCACCGCCATGCGCGAATCGCCCACGGCCAGGATCTGATTGCTTGATTCTTTGACGCGCCACAACTCGTTATTGAGAACCAGTTCCACATAGCCGGTGGAAGAATCCGGGCTCAGAAAGTATGCATAAAGCGGTGTGTGGAACACCAGAGCTTCCAGCACAACATACCCAAGCACGACGATTGCGAGTATCTTGAAAGCCCTACGCATGTCTAGAATTAAAATCCCGAATCACGGGGTGTGGTGCCAGCGTTCCGATTGCGAGCTTAGGCGGTCACGATGCGCCCGTCACGCATGGTCACAATACGATCGGCGAAGGCGGCCGCTTCCGGATTGTGGGTAATCATCAGGATAGTTTGATGCATGCGGCGGTTCAAGTCCCGCAGGATCTTCAGCACTGCTTGCGAGTTTTCGGTGTCGAGATTGCCGGTGGGTTCGTCCGCCAACAGCAGTTTTGGTTGATTCACAAGCGCCCGGGCGATGGCCACTCGCTGCTGTTCACCACCCGAAAGCGCTCGAGGCTTATGATGCAAGCGGCCTTCCAATTTAAGCGACTTCAGCAGTTCCTGAAACTGGGCGCTTAGCGGCTCTTTATATTTGCCCGCAATGTGCCGCGCGATGTCGATATTTTCTTCCGCCGTCAGGGTGGGCAGCAGATTGTACTTCTGAAATACAAACCCCAGCACCGCCCTGCGAAGCGTGGTGCGATCCTCATCGTTCATCTTCTGCAAGTCATGATTTTCGATGGAAACCGTTCCCGCAGTTGGTGGTGCGAGTCCTCCGATGATATTAAACAATGTCGATTTGCCGGAGCCGCTGGGGCCCACGATGGCGACGAACTCCCCGCTATCGACGCTCAAATCGACACCGCGCAGCGCGTGCACGTCGACGTCGCCTACATGATAGACCTTGGTTAACCCTCGAATTTCAATCTCTGGCATGGTGTCTAGTCGTAGGCTAACGCTTCAATTGCATCCTGGCGCGCAGCTTTCATCCCGGGATAGATTGCTCCGATCAAAGCACCCACAATGGAAATCAGCGCGGCCTTCCAATACCAGTCAGGTACCAACATTTGTGGCAGATTCGGTGCAATCTGTGCCAATAGCGCACGAGTGCCATAGGTGGCGAGAATACCCAAAACCGTACCGACAAAAGCCAGCAACAGGGTTTCGCGCAGCAGAATATCCATGATGTAGCCCGGCGATGCGCCCATCGCTTTCAGAATGCCGATTTCGCGCGTACGCTCGAGGACGGCCGTGTACATCGCAAGAAAGACGCCCAGAAAACCGACGATCGCCGAAACCCCAATCACAACCTCGGTGAAGCCTTCCACCAGAGGAACGCCGCTGGCTGTGAACAGAGAGACGAATTCGGCCATTGAATAAACCTTGTGACCCTCAAGCCTATGTTCGATATCGGCGATGACAGAGTCGGTATTCTTCGGATCATCGACCTTGACGTAGATCACCGAAACCTTTTTATTCTCGCCAAATATCTCCTGCAGCGCTTGCATGTCGGCAAAGGTCCGCGAAAGTTTGCCTTCCTCCACTACGCCCGTTATGTGCCAATCATGCCCATAGTTGAAGGTGTCGCCCGCATGCAGTTTCTTCTGTTGAGCAAAGATCCGATCTACCACCATATCGTTCTGTGCGCGAAACGGCCCCCCTTCGATAAACTTGAAGCCACCGCTCATCCGGTTGAACTCCGCCAGATTGATGCCTGTGATCGAATCGAGGTTGCTGATCGGGTGGACCAGATTTCCGGTTGCCTGCGCAACGTGAGGCATTCCGCGGACTAAATCCACAATCGCCTCAGGCATGTTCAGGCCATAACTCAAGGCGCTGCTATCGGGAGCTTTGATGACGATGTCAGCTCCGGAGCCTCTTTGCCGTTCCGCCATGCTTCCGAGCACGCCGCGACTCAGCCCAACCAGCGTTAGGATCATAGTCACTTGTAGACAGATCCCCAGCGCGCCGACCAGGGTGCGCACCGGACGATGTTTTAGATTTTCGAAGACGAGACGATTGATCAAGATGGAAGCCGTTTGTTAGACAAGTCAGAGGACAGGACCAGGAGACAGAATCATCGACCCAAGGCGCTGTCTCGTCCAGTGTAGCAACCGTTTAGCGCTCTAACCAAGCATTGCCCACCACGGCCAGCGCCGAGATGGCTGCGGTTTCCGCGCGCAAGATCAACGGACCCATCGAAACCGGCACCCACGGCGGCGACCATGCAGACATAAACTGACCGCGCTCGGCATCGGTCCAGCCGCCTTCCGGTCCGATCAAAACAGCGACCGAATCCTCCACCGATCGCTGGGCTGGCAACGCGGATGCGAGTGTTGTGCCACTTGCGTTTTCGTCTAGAACATAACGATACGTGGCCGGACGAGCCAACGCCTCGCCCAGCGTCAGGACTTTCGTGATGACCGGCACGTGGGTACGGCGGCACTGCTGGCTGGCCTCAAGCGCGATGCGCCGCCACCGCTCCGTGCGTTTTTCGGCGGCTTTCTCCAGCCCACTCTCCGTGCGAGCCGCGTGCACCGGAACGATTTCCGCAACTCCCAGTTCCGTTGCCTTCTCCACCATCCACTCAAAGTGGTCGAACTTGTAGATCGCAGCGCACAAAGTCATATGAACGCGAGGCGCCTCAGCCGGCAGCTGCTCTACAACCCGGAACGAAACATCACCTTTGTGCGCTGCCTCAATCTCGGCCAGATACGCATTGCGATTATCCGAAATCTCAAACTTCTGACCAACCTCCACACGCAGCACCTTGGTCAGATGGCGAGCGTCGTCGCCCGCAAGGTGCGCCTGCCCATCTCGAATTTCATCAACAAAAAATCGGCGGCGCATGATTAAGGAGGAGTCAGGAGACAGAAGCCAGGAGTCAGAAGTTCGGGAAACTGGGCAGGCGCCGTTTTGCGAGGCATGGCCGTCACTCCGGCACGATAAAGTTAGACCGGTCCGAACTACTTGCTTCTGTCTCCTGACTCCTGTCTCCTGACTCCTCCTCCCCGTCTCCTGTATTCTCGTTCTTAATGATCGCCCATCTGCGCGGTACG
>JBDTUY010000221.1:0-8153 GCA_040007495.1 Acidobacteriota bacterium
GGCGAGTCCTGCCGATGACCGGGACCACAAGTTGCAAAGAGCTGATGCGGAGGTATCCAAGACACAAGTGGCCGGAGAAGCCGGAATAGCGGCTTAAACATTCATCAAGTTTCGCCCATTGTATACTTGAACTGCATATGAGAGGCTCCGCAGTCGATCTCAACGTCAGACTTGAGGCGGTCGTCAAACAAGAGGGTGGCGCATGGCTCGCTTCATGCCCGTCGCTGGACGTGGTCACTCAAGATGAGAGCAAGCAGGCTGCACTCGAAGCGCTCAAGGAAGCGGTGCAATTGTGGTTTGAGTCGTCCATCGAGCGTGGCGTACTAGATCAGGCGTTGATCGAAGCCGGTTTTTGACAGGACGAAGCCTGGTGGACGAATGGACGACCACAGTGGTAACGGAGACTACACCGAGATTTCGATCCCTGCCTATAGCGCGTCTCAGTACAAGTTTCTGTGAGGCAGGAGCTCGTCAAACTCTGTGAGCTAGAGGGCTGTTCATTCGACCGGCAGCGCTGAGATCACTACATTGTGACCAAACCGGGTTTGGCTTGCCCTGTTGTGATTCCCAGGAAGCGCGGACTTAAAGAGGATGTGGTCCTAAGCGTCGGGCGAACTTTTGGGCTGACTCGCAAGCAGATCGAGGAACGTCTTGGCAAACGTCGACAACGTAAAGAGTTCTGTTATGTCGTAGGATTTCGGTCGCGTTTGTTGACTACTTCACCGCTGCCGTCCACACCCCAGCCTCATCTTGAAACCCCGACAGAATTCGCACAGGGGCTACGCGCTCGAAATCCGGTAGCATGTCGCCGATCACGTCTTCGCTGATATTTGCGACAACCACATCGAAGCTGTTCGATCGAATAGCGTCAACGCTTCCTACGAAGAAGGGCACGGGTTGGGAGGCTTCTGCGTCGATATCGCAAGCGACCACGCGAGTTGCGCCCAGTAGCTTTGCTGCGATGGACAATATGCCGGAGCCGCTACCGACGTCCAGTACTGCGCTTCCCCTGTGAATCAGACGCTCCATCGCCTCCAGGCATTTCTGCGTACACGGATGCTGGCCAGTGCCGCATTGCTGGCCGGGGTTGATCTCAAGCCGAAACCGTCCCGGAGGCGTCGGATCTTCACACCAGGGGGGCACAACGAAGAACTTCTCGCCGACCAATAGCGGAGGCCACGCCGCTTGCGTCTCGGCGACCCAGTCTCTATCGGGTGCAACGGTTGGCGTGCCGAAGCGTTCCGCCGTTGCTCGATCAGCAAAGAACGCTTCAATGAAACCGTGCCCTTCCGTGATGCCGAGCGTGCCAGCTTCCCAGAGGTCCGCGACCACGCGATCAAATTCGTCAGGTTCCGGACTTAGTTGGATTTGATACATAAGGTCTAACCATTCACGCGAGCAGTCTGGCCAACCCAATATGCCTCGCGCAGTTCTTGCTTCTTGATTTTGCCCGTGCCTGTTTTGGGCAACGGCTCTGTGCGGAATTCGACGATGCGCGGCAGCTTGAACTTTGCCAAACGCGGCCGCAAATGCTCAATCAGCTCTGCTTCTGTGAGCATCGCATTCGGCTTCAAAACGACAATCCCAGCGGGAACTTCGCCCCACCGCGCATCTGGTGCCGCGACCACTGCGCATTCCAACACCGCGGAGTGAGCTGCGATCGCGGCCTCCACTTCGATGGAGGAAATGTTTTCGCCGCCCGAGATGATGATTTGCTTCTTACGATCCACAATGTTGATGTAGCCATCGTGGTCCCAAACTGCCATGTCGCCCGTGTGTAGCCAGGGTCCTGTGAAGCTAGCTTCGGTTGCTTCTTGATCCTGAAAATAGCCGTCCATCACGTGATCGCCCATCGCGACGATCTCCCCCACCGATTGCCCATCACGCGCCACATCTACCAACATATCCGCTTCCGTTTTCACAACGCGCAGCGTGGTCCCCGGCAAAGCCCAGCCGGTCTTGGATTGCCGTACAAAACGGCTCGCGTCATCGAATGCGAGCAGCGCAGACTTAGGCTGCGAATGCGTGATCACCGGCGACGTCTCAGTTAATCCGTAGCCGCTGGAACATTCGCATTCCGGGAACGCACGCTCCATGCGTTCTACTAGCTCCGCTGAATTTGCTGCACCGCCCATGTTGATGTGCCGCAGGCTGGAAAGATCGTACTGCGCTCGACTCGGGTGATTTACCAGTGCGTTTGCCATGGTCGGGACCAGGCAAATGTCAGTCGCTCGATGAGTTTCCACAAGCCGGAAAATCTCTTCCGGGTCGAACTTGCGCACCAGGATCTGTTTCGTACCCAGCAAGGTCGACGCCTGTGGACGACCCCAGCCATTGGCGTGAAACAGCGGGATCGTATGCAAGTCGATCATCGTTTCCGGATGGCGATATTGCAGCGCATAATCCAGCGCATGTAGATATAGGGTTCGATGCGAATAGGTCACGCCCTTGGGAGCGCCTGTGCTGCCGCTGGTGTAGAACAGTTCGGCGATCGCCATCTCGTCATATGTGAAGATCTCGGCATGCTCAGGGTGGCCCATCCCGAGCAGGTCTTCGTAGGTCATGCAATCAGGACACCTGACGTCTGGCCCAATCGATATCCAGTGCTCGACTTCCGAACCCGCATCTTTCAAGTCCTGAACCAGGGCCGTGAATTCAGGATCATAGATCAGCACTCGCGCACCGCAATGGCGCAGGATCGCGCTCAATTCGGGCTGTGATAGGCGAATGTTGAGAGGGGTAAGAATCGCTCGCGCCTGCACGACGCCGTAGTAGCCTTCGAGCAACGGATGCGTATTGAAGCTGAGATACGCAACTCGGTCGCCAGGCAGAATACCGAGCTTCACAAGTCCTGTTGCCAGTTGCTCACAACGGGTCTTGAATTCGGAATACGTGAATTGCCGCTCCCCGCAAACTATGCCGATCCTGGAACCGAAGATATCAGCCGCCCGGTGCAGGCAGCGCAAGGGTGAAAGGGGTACAAACATCAAGTATGAAGGACCCTAATACCGATGCGAGTTCATGTCGGCAGTATGAGTGGACGTCGCGGCTTCCGTTTCATCTGCGGCAGCCCCTTCCTCATCGCCCAATGCAAGTTTTGACTTCGCTCTGGATTTTAGGACCCACGGGGCGTCACCCAAGACGCTAACCACTTGTGTGAAATCCTTGATCGCTTCCTGGTGCATGCCCATTCCCGCAAATGTTGTTCCCCGTTGGTAGTACGCGTCCGCATCCGGCTTCGCGGCGATCACCTTAGTCAACTCCTCAATAGCGCGTTGCGGATCGCCCTTGTCTCGATAGACGGTAGCGCTCGCGGTTCTGGCTTCAGTGTTCCGCGGATTCAACCGCAGGGCGTCGGCAAAGTCCGCCAATGCACGATCCAGCAAGCCAAGAGTTTGTTCCGCAACCCCACGCTGAAAATGTGCGGTTGACGAATTCGGATCAATCTCTAGCGCTGCGTTGAACTGATCAACAGCGTCAGGGTAGTGGCCCGGACTCAGTAGTAAAATTCCGGCATTGACGTGTGCCGCCGCGCGTTCGGCATACGACGAAGCGTATTGGTACCATCCCCATCCGACCCCTGCCACCACGATGACGAGAAGAGTTCCAGCAACCAGACGGATCTGACTACGGCGTTGTTTTCGCTTCTTTGGGGATACCGGAGGCGGTGCGCCTCTTTTGATGATGTAAGAGTCCTGCACTGGCGCGATTATACCAAGGTGGTTCTAGTGTGGTTTGGCATCCGGAGCAGCGTGAGCCAACCGAAGTGCCGTCGCGCGGTCCTCTTCGCCGCCCTCTAGGTCACCCTCCGCATTCTTTGCGGCGGCACGAGAAAAGTAGACGAACGGCGCTGCCGGAAGCAGAGCGATAGCCAGAGAATAGTTCTCAATAGCCCTCTTGTTTTCTCCCAGGCTGGCGAATACTTGCGCTATTTGATAGTAGGCATCGCCCGACGGATGCAAGGAGATCGAATGTTCCAAGTCCGCCAGTGCCTTTTCGTTTCTGCCCTCCACGCGATATTCGGAGCCGCGCGCCGCATAAGCCGCTGCCAGTTTCGGGTCCAATTCAATGGCCCGACTCCAATCTTCCTTGGCCTGCTCAGGCCGTGCAGAAAGTACATAGGCATTCCCGCGTTCCAGATAGGCCCGGGAGTTGTACTGCCACATGGAAATTGCTTCGGAAAACTTCCCGATCGCCTGATCCAGCTTTCCTGCTGCCGACAGCGTGATGCCTTCCTGAAGTCTTGAATAGGAACGATCGGGTGCCGAGTCGACGTACACATAAATACCCCAGCCGATTAGCCCAGGTACGACAATGGCTGCCACCGACTGCAAAAGCCGACGCTGGCCCCGAGTGATCGGCGGCGTGGTGGAAGGTATCTTCTTCGGCGGCCGGATCGATTCCCAAATGCGCGTGCGAAGCGGTATCACGCTGCGATATTGCAGGTGATGTGGAGACGGTTTGGGAGTCTCTAGGATCTTCTGGATCCGGCGAAAAAAAGAATCCCGCATGGGTAGGGATCAAGTATAGCAACCAGCAGCGTGACTACTTTACTCCGCTTTTCTGCCGCGCAGGGAGAAACTCGTCGCCATCTCGCCAGCTCGGCATCGCATCCAGATTCGCGACATCGATCCCGATCAACAATCCGAATTGAGCGTATTGTTCCATGCCCGCAAAATCCCAGTCGTCTTTATACTCGTCCGACGGCTGGTGGTAGCGCTTGGCCGTAAATTCAGCAACCATCTTCTTGCCGGTTCCCTCCGGTTTGCCTACCAGATCTTCTCCTCCATCGACGGAGAAGGAAGGGATGCCGACCCGCGCGAATGAGAAATGATCCGACCGGTAGTACAGCCCAGCCGACGGACGAGCATCCGGGCTAATGGTCAACTGCATGCGTTGCGCAGCATTCTGCACAATCGGATAGATGGTGGTTCGCTCCGCGCCATTCACCGTGACGTCCTTCGCGCGTCCATACGGCAGGAACATATCGAAATTCAAGGCCGCCGCAATCTTGTTTGCGGGAATCACGGGATTTTGGCCAAAGAAATAGGAGCCGCGCAGTCCTTGCTCCTCTGCGCCTACCGCGATGAACAGCGCGGAACGCTTGGGTTTTTGCGGCAACGCGGCCCACGCATGCGCCATCTCCAGTAGCATGGCGGAGCCTGTGGCATTATCCGCAGCGCCATTGTAAATCGAATCGCCATTCACCGCCTCGCCCACCCCTAAGTGATCCCAGTGCGCGCTGAACGCCACCGCCTCATCCTTCTTCACTGGATCGCTACCTTCAATGCGCGCGATCACGTTGCGAGTCTCCACGGTCCGGATTTTCGAGTTCATGTGTCCCGTGAATCGGAGCGGCAATTCTCGAGCTGTAAAGCCCCGCTGATCCGCAGCCGCCACCATCTGGTCGGCGGTCATCCCGATGGTCGCGCCGACGCGCTCACCCATGGCCTTGGTCATCCAACCCATGAAAGTCAGAGCAGGTTCCCCCTCGGCCAGACGCACCTGCTGCTCCTCGGAACCCCATGACGATCGAACAACTTCCCAACCGTAGCTCGCGGTCGGTTCAGTGTGGATAATCAACGCCGCTGCAGCGCCATGCCGTGCCGCTTCTTCAAACTTGTATGTCCAGCGGCCGTAATATGTCAATGCTGGACCCGTGAAAAATTTGGGGTCGGTGGAAGGTGGTTCGCCAGTGAACAACACCACGACCTTGCCCTTCACGTCGATACCTTTGTAGTCGTCCCATTGATACTCCGGGGCAACGATGCCGTGACCGACGAAGATTGCAGGCGCGTCAAACAACGCTTCCGGAGTCTGCTTTTCCGTTACGCCCACAAAATCGTCCAGCCACTTGAACTGGATCGCCGGACCTTTCGCCGGAGTCGCGGTTAATTGAGAATTGGGCTGGGGCGCAACCCCCACCAGCGTGAACTTCTGAAAATAAGTTCCGTTATCCCCGGCCGGTTTCGCGCCAATCAAAGCGAATTGCGACGCGATGTATTCCGTTGCCAAGTCGCCGCCGCGCGAACCCGGAGCCCGCCCTTCGAGAAGATCGCTGGCCAGGAACTTCACGTGTGCGCGGATTCTTTCCCCCGACACGTCGGCCATCTGCGATTGGGCAGGATTATTGCAGGCGGTCAGCAGTACAGCAGCGATCAGCAGGCTGGCGGATCTAGTCATATAGTTTGATGGGAAAACGATCAGTGCTTCAGACCTTTGGTGATTTGCGCGTCACGAATTTGGCACGAAAGACACAGATCGCGCCCACCCTGGCTCTTTTCGAGCGAGGCGAGTTTCGCTTTTGAAGGAATTTTCAACCCGCATCCATCACAGTGCCGATCCGCGCTGTGTAGGTCAGGTGGGGCTGTGGATTGTTCCATGGGTTCTTCTCCAGGGCTATCTGCGAACAGTCTTGCTCTTTAGAGTATCGCGAGCATGGCCCGGAATGCTAAGCTAGTTGAGTTCGGGCCGTAGCGCAGCCTGGTAGCGCGCTTGCTTGGGGTGCAAGAGGTCCCGGGTTCGAATCCCGGCGGCCCGACCAAAGTCTTCAAAGACTTACCAGCTTCAAACTCCTCCACCAGGGCTTTCTGGAGTCCAATTGGAGTCCAAATTCCAAATTTCTTGGACTCCATTTTTGCTTCCTTCTCGGCCCCCAGCCTCTCTCCTGCTGTAGAAATCCGACATTCCCGACAAACGCCATCCATCTACTTGATTCCAATGAACTGTTCCGTGTCGGGTAGCTCAAATTTCCCGACATTGAACCCGACATTTAGCCCCAAGAAACCCGACATTCATCTCGGGTTCTCGCGTTCCTGAGTCCTTGCAGCTTTTCTGTTGACGAATGAAAAGCGGACCTGATATTCAGGGGGCTAGGATCTCCATGCCCCTCCAAACGCCCGCGCAGCAAATCGAAACGTGGTCCATCGACCGGTTAATTCCGTACGAGCGAAATCCTCGCAAGAACGACTCCGCCGTTGAGCGGATGTGTTCATCGATCAGGGAGTTTGGGTTTAAGATCCCTTGTCTAGTTCGCAGCAACGGTGAGGTCGTCGATGGACATCTACGCCTCAAGGCTGCGCGCAAGCTTGAGATCACGGACATCCCAGTGATCCTATGTGACGAATGGACCCCGGCGCAGGTCAAGGCATTCCGGCTGTTGGTGAATCGATCGGTTGGCTGGGCTGATTGGGATGAGGAACTGCTGGCACTGGAGTTGCTGGACATACAGCAAGCGGACTTCGATCTGGATTTGACGGGTTTCGATCCTCGCGAAATCGAGGAATTGCTGAACATCCCGGACGAGGAGAAGGCCAATGAAGCGCCACCGGTGCCGGAGGTCGCGGTCTCCCAGTTAGGCGATCTCTGGATCATGGGCAAGCACCGCGTGCTGTGTGGCGACGCCACCAGTGCCGACGTCGTCGCGCATTTGCTTGGCGACCGAAAGCCCAGGCTGATGGTGACAGACCCACCATACGGAGTCGAGCTCGACTCGGAGTGGCGGGATCGCGCAGGGTTAAATGGCTGCGGTCCGGCAGAAGCCAGTTACATGAAGAAGAGGACAAAGGGTCACACCGAGACAGCAATCTCTGGTGACACGCGCGCTGACTGGTCGGAAGCATTCGCATTGGTGCCCAGCTTGGAGGTCGCGTACGTCTGGCATGCGTCGAAGTTCACGCGCGAGGTTTTGGACGGACTGCTGCGAATCGGCTTTCTGCATCATCAGCAGATCATCTGGAACAAAGGAAGAACAGTTTTAACGCGGACCCACTACTGGTTCCAACACGAGCCCTGCTGGTATGTCCGAAAGAAAAACGCGCCGTGGTTCGGCAAACCCGGTCAGAACTCCACCATTTGGGACTCGCCGTCTCCGAAGTTCATCATGGGTGGCTCGGGCGAGGAGAAGTACGACCATCCTACTCAGAAGCCGGTCGATCTGATGCGCAAGCCGCTTCTCAACCACATCAAGCGTGGCGAGCTGGTCTATGAGCCGTTCCTGGGTAGCGGCACCACGCTCGCGGCCGCCGAGCTGACCGAACGAGTTTGCTACGGTATCGAGCTTGATCCAAAGTACATGGACGTCGTGGTGCAGCGCTGGCACACCCTCAGCGGGAAACAAGCCACCTTGGAGGGCGACGGACGAACCTTTGACG
>JBDTUY010000222.1:0-8125 GCA_040007495.1 Acidobacteriota bacterium
CGCGGCGTGGGCGAAGACACCGACATCGTCGGCAAAGAGATGTACACGTTCGAGGATCGCGACGGCAGTTCGCTGACCCTGCGCCCGGAGAACACAGCTTCGGTGATGCGGGCCTACATCGAACATCGTCTGGATCAGATCCCAGGTGTCAAGAAACTCTACTACATCGGCCCCATGTTTCGCCGCGAACGGCCGCAAAAGGGCCGGTTTCGGCAGTTCTACCAGATCGGCGCAGAAGCGATCGGGTCTGAATCTCCCATCATCGATGCCGAAGTGATCGAGATGGTCGTGGAAGTTCTGAAGCGCTGCGGCTTGTCTGGATTTCAACTGTTGATCAATTCAGTGGGCTGCTCCAACTGCCGCCCGGCGTATCTGGAGAAGCTGCGTCAGGCGCTCGCGAATGTCGCGGCGACGATGTGCACGGATTGCCAGCGGCGTGCGGTTACCAATCCGCTGCGCGTGCTGGATTGCAAGGTGCCCGAAGATCAGCCGACCATCGATGCGCTGCCGTCGATCCTGGATAACTTATGCGCAGAGTGCAGCGATCATATGGCGGTTGTGCGGCGACACTTAGATAACCGGAGTATCGAATATGTAATCAAGCCGCGCATGGTGCGGGGCTTGGATTACTACATGCGCACGACCTTTGAGATCACGCATGGTTCACTCGGCGCGCAGAACTCCGTGCTAGGTGGCGGACGATATGACGGCTTGGCCGAATCGATCGGATCGAAAGTTGCGGCCCCCGGGATCGGATTCTCCATCGGCGAAGACCGCTTAGTGATGAGCGTCGAGGAATCCAAAGTCGAGCTGCCATCGGCTTCGGTCGACGTGTTCCTCGCTACGATGGGTGACGCTGCGGAAGAGCATGCAGGCGGACTCGCCGCTGAGTTACGCGCCGCTGGCATTTCGGTGGAACGATCCGTCGATCATAAGCTGAAGCGAGCACTCGAGGTCGCGAACAAGAACGGCGCTCGATTCACACTGATTCTGGGCGACGATGAAATCGCTTCCGGAACCTATTCGTTGAAGCACATGGCCTCGGGCGAGCAAGTGAAACTGAGCCGCGCGGAATTGGCTTCGCGCATCACATCTAAATCGAATAGCTGACAAAATTGAAGTATCAGGAATACGAATACTAACCAATGGAACAAGTACCTTTAGACTTTTTGGGCGATCTTCGCCGGACTCATAGCTGTGGACAATTGCGCGCCTCCGATGCCGGCAAGCGCGCCGTGGTGATGGGCTGGGTGCATCGCCGCCGCGACCTGGGTGGTGTGCTGTTCTTGCACTTGCGCGATCGCGATGGTGTAACACAAATCGTTTTCCGCGCCGATGGCGATCCTGCGGTTCACGCCAAGGCCGATATGCTGTCCGCCGAGTATGTGATCGCAGTGGAAGGCCTCGTCGACCTGCGCTCGCAGGATACGATCAACCCGGCGATCGATACAGGTGAAGTGGAGATTGTAGCCGACAAGATCCACATTCTGAACACGTCGCGTACGCCTCCCTTCCCGATGGATGAGAACGCCGACGTAAAAGAAGACATCCGCCTCAAGTATCGCTACGTGGACCTGCGCCGTCCGCAGATGCAGCGCAACATTATCCTGCGTTCGAAGATGGCATTCGCTGTGCGGCAGGCGCTAACGGAACAAGGCTTCCTGGAAATCGAAACGCCCTTCATGACGCGTTCAACCCCTGAGGGCGCTCGCGATTACCTGGTCCCGAGCCGCGTCAATCCAGGCCATTTCTACGCACTCCCGCAATCGCCGCAGATCTTTAAACAATTGCTGATGATTTCGGGCTTCGACAAGTACTTCCAGATCGTCCGCTGCTTCCGCGATGAGGACCTGCGCGCCGATCGCCAACCGGAATTCACGCAAATCGATTTGGAGATGGCCTTCCCGCAGCAGGCCCAGATCTTTGAGGTCATCGAGCCTCTGATCGTCGCGGCGTGCAAGGTCGCGGGCTTCAATGTGACCGTTCCGTTCACGCGCCTGACCCACGATCAAGCCATGCGCAGCTACGGCATCGACAAACCCGACATGCGCATTCCACCGTTCGTGTGCGTCGAGGACCTGTTTGTCGGTGAGGGCCTGACCCCGGAAGGGCTCCCACTGATCGCAATTCGCATTCCGAAGGCCGGGGCTATCAGCCGCAAGGAACGCGACGATCTGAAGGCATTTGGTCAGGAAAAGGGTTTGCGTGTATTCGACGACGCCAAGCGTTTGGATCGCGATTTCCCAGCGCAAATGGCCAAAGTTCGCGAGCGTTTGAGTGCTGCCGAAGACGATCTACTGATCATGTGCAGTTGGGCTGGCGAGCCGAAGGGCCAGCGTCCGGACTACACCGTCCTGAGCGCCGCAGGCCAACTACGCTTGCAGGCCGCGCAGAAATTCGCGGACCGACACAAGCTGTTTGAGTCGAAGGATTTCCATTTCCTGTGGGTCTTGGACTTCCCGATGTTTGAATGGGATGAAGAAGAGAACCGCTGGAACGCGGCGCATCACCCTTTCACCAGCGTGCATGATGAAGACATTGACCTGCTAACGGCCGACCCGGCGCATTGCCGCGCGAAGTCCTATGACTTGGTGCTGAACGGCACGGAACTGGGTTCGGGTTCTATTCGAATTCATCGCCAGGACCTTCAATCAAAGGTATTCTCTGCACTCGGCTTCAGCATTGAGGAAGCCAAGAAGCGCTTCGGATTCCTGCTGGAAGCATTAGAATATGGCGCGCCTCCCCATGGTGGGATCGCGCTGGGCCTGGATCGTCTGGTGATGATTCTGGCAGGCGAGACGTCGATTCGCGACGTGATCCCGTTCCCCAAGACCGCCAAGGCTACCGATCTGATGTGCGAAGCGCCGAGCGAAGTTCCAGAGCGTTCTCTGCGGGAGCTCGGGCTGAGCATTCGGAAGCAGTAGCAAGGTTGCAAATATGCGAGAATCACAGCAGACAGCAAGTATGACCTCTGCTGTGACTAAGGATCAGCTAAATGGCCGATAATAATCAACCTGCCACCAAGCAGGATTTGTTGGATATGCGTGACGAACTCATCGAGAAGATGCGCGATCTACAGACGGAAGTGCTGACAGCTTTCCACGGTTGGGCGCGGCCCATCGAAATTAAGCTGCGTACGCTACCAATGATCGACGAACGGCTTGGATTGCTTGAAGAACGGATCAGTGAGTTAGAACGGCAGCGTCCCCACCACTAGAATCTTGTCTTGGAGGCAAGAATTTTAAGACGATGAGCCTTTGCCAAGAGGTTGATTAACGCTCTTTGTCCTCGGCCAAAACGCCCAGCACCAGATCATGAGGCTGGCAAGCTGCGTGATGCTTGTGAAGTAGTTTGCGACCATGCGCACGCCCGATCTCGGCTCAGTGAAGTGATTCACGCCGAGTAAGAACGCGGTTCCGGAAACCCACACGCCCAGGCCCGTTACAACGGTAAGAAACTGCGACTCGCGGCGCTTGCCTGTCAGCAACGCGGTCCACAGTCCAAGGCTCATGATAGCGCCACCAAAGTTCAGCATCTGGCTGACGCTCAGGTTCTGCCTTTGGTCGTGGTTCCAGTTGTCGACCATAAATACCGGTCCTCCGTAGAGGACGAACGGTAGGATGAGTACAGCCACCAATACGATTGAGACAAACTGAATTACCTTGGCTCGAATCGGACTATCGGTTAAAGCTCTGGCCGTAATGCTGATAATCAGCAGCAGGAAAGCGAGGTTGTTTAACAATTCCGCAGTCCAGTAGGTCCTGAAGGTCTCGGGAGCCTTTGCCGCAGTGGTATGAAGATGGGCCCACCCTTGCGCCAGGTTGCCGGCAAATGCCACTGCAACCAATATAAAAAGGGAGTAATAACGACGAAAAGGGCCCCAGACAAGGAGCCCCATCAAGACCAACGACAGGCCTAGACCTGCATAACCTACGAGATCAGAGATGCGAGGCATTTAGTGGAAGTCACTCACCTGAAGCGACCCCCACCCGTGCCCTGATCGAAGAGGCAACTAAGCTACGATATTGCTGCCATCTTCTTCCGGCATCGGCCAGAAGCTCGCTACGATATTGCTGCCATCCTCTTCCGGCATCGGCCAGAAGCTCGCTACGATATTGCTGCCGTCTTCTTCCGGCATCGGCCAGAAGCTAGCTACGATGTTGCTACCGTCTTCTTCCGGCATCGGCCAGAAGCTGGCTACGATATTGCTACCGTCTTCTTCCGGCATCGGCCAGAAGCTGCGTACGGGACCTACGGTCGCCACAAGTGCCAGTGCTGCTACCGAGCAAATCATAGCACAAAAACTAACCAAATTACGCTTCTTCATCAACGTCTGTTCCTCTCGCCCAAGCTACCGTCGCTTGGAGGCACCGGTGGTGAACTAAAGCGGTCGCCTTAGTAGATGCCTAGTGTTGTAGGTCTGAGTATAGGGTGAAACACCTAGCCCGTCAAGAGTGACAGTAGTATCAATTGTAAAGTTAAGGTTGTGAGATAGCAGTAGTTTTGCGAGGAGAAGGACGAGCGAAGGTAGTTTGAAGAACAGCTAGCGGGCTATATCCGGAGGCTTGGGCTTAAGAGGGATTCCGACGCAATGCATGCAGGAACTCTTTGATAGCGAACACGATATTCACCAATCCGAGTCCGCTGATGCCGCCCTTAAAGTAAGGGTCGTCCCAGGCATCCGTCAGGAGGGGATGGACATCCTGAAAGTAGTTGAACGTCCAGTTGTCGCGCCAGGGGAAGATTAATAGGAAAAGACCTACCTCAAACATGAACAACGCGAAGCAAAATGCGAGCAGTCGATGCTTGGCTGGGGACCGTCCTGCCTGAACTGGCCCTTCCGGGGTGGAGACGGATTCAGAGCTCACGGGTTCAGGACTGATGGGTTCCTGGCTTAGTGACATGCGAATAGGGTGCCCGGATGAGACTCTGGATTCGGGACAGGATAGCCAGCCCACTTTTGAAGGCGCGCTAAACCTCGCACTGGGCCGAAACTATAGCGGTGCAGGGGTGTCGGGCCGAACCGCTTCAATCCGGAAAGATGGTCAGGCGCTCCGTAGCCTTTATTTGAGTCAAATCCATAGCCAGGGAAAACCTCTGCCCAGGCCCGCATGGCTCGGTCGCGAGCTACTTTCGCGAGGATCGATGCTGCAGCAATCGAGAAGCTTGACGAGTCCCCGTGAATCAAGCCGCGCTGCGGGAGGTCCACATCGAGCTTCAACGCGTCAATTAGCAGATAATCTGCGGCGGGGGATAGGCGGGAAACAGCGCGCGTCATCGCTAAACGACTGGCTTGGAGGATATTGACGTGATCGATCTCAAAGGCGTCTGCTGCGCCAATGGCCCAGGCGGTAGCCCGTTCCTCAATCCTTGCGGCCAAGACCTCGCGACGATCGGGAGGCAATTGTTTACTATCGTCGAGGCCGCGAATGGGGCGATCGGGATTCAGAATCACCGCTGCAGCGAAAACGGAACCGAATAACGCCCCTCGGCCAACCTCGTCCACACCGGCAATCGCACTATATCCCGCAGCACGAAGAGTCCGTTCATAGCGGCTGGTTGGCATTCGCGTTAGTTAGTTCGAGTTCGCGAAAATCCCCAATCCATTTGCCACACGAGCAAAAGAATGGAGGTTGCCGCAGGAGCCGCAGATCCAATCCCCCAAAGGGGCTGGATTTAAGCGGTCCGTTCCTTCAAGCGGGCAGCTTTGCCCTTCAATCCGCGGAGATAGTACAGCTTGGCGCGCCGAACCTTGCCGCTGCGCACAACGTCGATGTGATCCACCACTGGTGCCTGCAAGGGGAAGATACGCTCCACGCCCGTGCCGAAGCTGATCTTGCGGACGGTAATCGTCTCGCTCATGCCCGTGTTGTTGCGGGCGATCAGAGTACCTTCAAACACCTGGAGGCGCTCTTTTTCGCCTTCCTTGATCTTCACATGGACCTTGATGGTGTCGCCCGGGTGCAATGCGGGCAGGTCGGTCCGCTTGTTCTTGGTCAAAATTTTAGCAATCGTTGCGTTAATCATACTGCAATCCTTAATGAGAGCGAGAGTCCGTTCCAGCGGATCTTCCACTTGACCAGTCGATCCTAGCCCTGGGGAACGTGAGATCTTTCGGGTGCGCTGCCCACCAGAAGCCGGCAAGGCGCGTCTGCCCTAGCTTTTCTACTCTAGCAAAGTCGGGTGCGCTGAAGCAAAACGAGTACGCTCACGGTTTCGGCAGAGTGAGATCGGGTCGCATGCGCGCCGTTTTCTCTTCCGCTGCCTGGCGTCGCCACTTTCGGATTTGCTCATGATTCCCTCCCAAAAGCGTTTCCGGAGCGCTCCAGCCTCGGAAGGTCTCCGGACGTGTATATTGCGGACAATCGAGCAGGCCCGCTTCGCTAAACGACTCATTCAGTGCCGAATCATGGTTTCCCAGCACACCCTGCTGCAAACGAGCGACGACATCGACAATCACGGCCGCCCCCAGTTCCCCGCCGCTCAGCACATAGTCGCCGATCGAGATCTCATCATCCGCTAAATGTTCCGCCACCCGTTCGTCGACACCTTCATAGCGTCCGCAGATCAGCAATAGTTCCGAGATTTGTCCCAGTTCCCGAGCTTTGGCCTGATTGAACTTCCGCCCCTGCGCGGAGAGTAGTATGACCACTCGATCCGGATCGCCCTGCTTCCGTCCCGGCAGGATCGATTCCACCGCCTCAAAGATCGGTTCCGGCTTGAGCAACATCCCTTCGCCGCCGCCAAAGGGCCGGTCATCCACCGTGCGATGGCGATCATGGGTCCAAGCGCGCAGATCATGCAAGCGAATGTCGATAAGGCCGGACCGTCTGGCGCGTTCAACGACACCGAAATCAAGGGGTCCCCGGAAGAAATCGGGGAACAGAGTGAGGATGTGGAACGTCATGAAGGGGACATCGATGCGGCACGGCGAAATAGACAGGACCGACCGGACAAGATCCGCGCTACTAATTCACTCCGCTGACAACCAACAGTGTGGTCAAAAAGACCAATGCAATACCACTGAAGGCGAGCACCAACACTACCTTCGGAAACACTCGCCAAAACCTGGGGGAATTGAAGTCCATCTCTACTCCGATTCTACAGCTACTTCCCTCTCAGCAGGAGACGATTCGCCGAGAGTCTTGTACATATCCCTTCCCAGCCTGAGAGGCTCGGGTCTAGTAATAGAGTATCTCCTCACGACTTGAGCCTTCTCGCGATGCGGAAGAACTTTCCGAGCCTACAATTCATGCGGCACTAATTGCGACATTGCCGTCGAAACCCTCCCCAAATGCGGCTATTCCTTTTCGCACCCTCAGTCTCGATCCGCGATTTTTTACTCACAACGTGAGAAACACTTAGCGCGGACTACACCACGTTGGGTGCCGTCGGCGCGGCCGCGCACATCACTCGCCTGGGCCTGATGACGGCCAATGCGCAGAGTGGCTCAAACTACAAAGCGCTGGTCTGCATCTACATGGGAGGCGGCAACGATGCCAACAACATGATCGTGCCGCTGGGCACCGGCTATGCGAAATACGGCACATCCCGCTCTGCAGCAGATTCTGACCTTCGATAGCGGGGTACAACTGATTTCAGCATCGGCCGGAGTTCTGGGCAAAGCTCTGACCTCGGCGCAGGAGATCAATAAAGCTCTGACCAGCGGCACTCCGATCACTACCGTATTTCCGAACACCGGTTTGGGCCAGCAGCTGGCGCAGGTCGCGAAGATTATCCAGCTCCGTGGAGCGCTGGGTATGGATCGGCAAATCTTCTTCGCCAGTACTGGCGGCTTCGACACCCATAGCAATCTGATTGCGGATCATGACGGTTTGATGTCCAATTTGGACGCGGCGGTCGGTGCGTTTCAGGCCGCGTTGGGGGAATTGCAGGTGGAACCGAACGTGATCACGTTCACCGAATCCGAATTTAATCGCACCATGAACGCCAGCGCCACCAACGGCAGCGATCACGCGTGGGGTAGTCACCATTTCGTCATCGGCGCTCCGATCAGGGGCGCGGACGCCTACGGCAAGTTTCCGGATCTGACGCTCGCGGGTCCGGACGACGCAGGCGACCGCGGGTTGTGGATCCCGACCACATCTCTGGATCAATACGCGGC
>JBDTUY010000223.1:0-8083 GCA_040007495.1 Acidobacteriota bacterium
TGCATTCCGCATTTGGCGATGCGGAGCGCACCCAGGAATGGCGACGCATACGATCGGGCGTCGCGCAGGTTGTGATTGCGACACGATCGGGTGTGTTCGCGCCAGTCCAAAATCTTGGGTTGATCATCGTGGACGAGGAGCACGATAACAGCTATAAGCAGCAAGACGCTCCGCGCTATCACGGTCGCGACGTGGCGGTGGTTCGCGCACGGGATGAACAGGCTGTGGTGGTCCTGGGATCAGCCACGCCATCGCTTGAGAGTCGCTACAACGCCGAACGCGGCAAGTATACTCACCTGGTGTTACCGGAGCGTGTGCAGCAACGACCGATGCCACGGGTCGAGTTGATCGATATGCGGCAGGAGTTCCTGGAGACCCGCAAACAAGCGACCTTCTCACGCGCGTTGATCGATGCAGTTACGGAGCGCTTGGCGAGCGGTGAACAGGCTATGCTGCTGTTGAATCGTCGTGGGTTCTCAAGCTTCCTGGCTTGCCGAGCCTGCGGGCAGCGCATGGAGTGCGCGAACTGTAGCATCACGCTGACGTATCATCGCCGCGACCGTCGGATGTTGTGCCACTTGTGTAATTACTCCGAACGCGTCCCCGACAAGTGCGCCAAGTGCGATAGCGACCAGATTCAGTTTCTAGGTGTGGGTAGCGAGCGTGTCGAGGAAGAACTGCACACCGCCTTTCCGCGAGCGCGCATCGCAAGGTTGGATCGTGACACGGTGGGCGCAAAGCGTGATTTTGAAACCATCCTCGGAGGCTTTCGGGACCACAAGTACGACCTGCTGGTCGGCACGCAGATGATCGCAAAAGGTCACGATATCCCGAATGTCACGCTGGTTGGAATCGTGAATGCGGACATCGGTTTGGGGCTGCCGGATTTTCGAGCGGCAGAACGCGCGTTTCAATTGCTGACGCAGGCTGCGGGACGCGCGGGCCGTGGTACGACACCGGGTATTGTGCTGATCCAGACGGTGTTTCCGGATCACTACGCGATTCAATTCGCAGCCAAGCAGGACTACGGCAAGTTCTACGAAAAAGAGATCGACTTCCGGCGCAGCATGAGTTATCCACCGCTGGGTGCGATGGCCAGTATTATGATCCGTTCGACCAATGAGAGCGAGGCTGCAGCGAAGAGCGAAGCTCTGGGCAAGTTGCTGACACCTGCACCCGAGGGCATACGGGTGATGGGGCCTGCTCCTGCGTCCGTGCCTCGCGTGAAGACCGAATATCGTTTCCAGATCCTTCTGAAGAGCAATAGCCGTGCCAAGTTGACCTCCGCGTTATTATGCATCCGGCAGTTTGCTCAGCGTGAGAAGTGGAATCCGACTATGCTGGCCATCGACGTGGACCCGATGACAGTACTATAGAATCTCATGCGGGATTATGAAGTTGTCGACGCAAATCTTCACGCGGCATTGCGCTTCTTCGGTGAGGCAACTGGCTTGGGAGAAGTGCGCAGCCTGGAAGGCGCGACAGCAATTTACGCGGGGCTCGACTACGGCGTTTTCAACATCTGTATGTTGGACCAAGATGGTTTGAGTCCGGACAAGCCGGCACCGGACTTCGCGACGCGGATGAAGTCCTGCGCAACTTATTTCGCAGAACGTTCGGGCCGATGGTCGGCATGGTTGTGCGGCGATGCCGTGCCTCGCGAAGATCCGCGCCACATTCGAGCTGTGTTGGCCGAACACAACCTGAATAAGATCACGGATGCTCCGGGAATGATGGCATCCGCTTTGAAGTCTCCAAGGCGAATCCTTCCGGATATAGAGTGCGTCGCCGTCGACAGCCAAGCACTACGCGAGAGCTTTGCGAGTGTTGTGGGGGTGGCCTTCGACATTCCCACGCAAATCGCGGAGGCCGTTTATCATCCTGAGGGAGCTTGGCGCGGCGCTTACCAGGGGTTTGTCGGTAGGGTTCATGGTCGGCCGATTTCGGTGGTTGCGATCGTTGCTGCAGGCGGGGCGTTAGGCGTCTATTCACTGGCCACTCTGCCGCAACACCGCCAGCGGGGCTATGGCGAGGCGTTGCTGAGGGCGGCGCTAGATCATGAACGCGAACGGACTGGAATTACGCAAATGGTTCTGCAGTCTACCGAGGCAGGCCATTCGCTTTATATACGGCTGGGGTTTCGAGAGGTTACGCAGTTCTCGGTCTATTTGACGAAGTGACCGCGAGGACCCATCAAACGGTCCACGCTTCTGCTTTGCTCCGCAGCAGGCGCGCGGCTGCTGCATCCACGTACCAATGTGTGGAACCAGGATCGGAAGTCGCGATCTGCACCGGGTAGTTCATCGGGTCGTGCGGACCATTGAAGACGTCATCCAGCGGTACGGCCTTATCGGTACCTGTTACCAACAAGAAAACGTGACGTGTCCGTTCGAGCGTCGCGGGCAACATGGTGACGCGCCATTGCCGCATCTTCTCCACATACACTGCAGCCGCCAGATGTTCATGATCGTCGATCAGTTTATCGCCGGGAAATAGACTTGCAGTGTGGGCGTCTCCGCCCATTCCCAGATGAATCACGTCAAAACGTTCTATGCGAGACAGTTCCCGCGAATAGCGCGCCGCGGCTTCTTCGGGCTTGTATTCAGTTAGTACGCGATGGATATTCGCGACCGGCACCTGAGAGGGCACCAACCATGCATCGTTGGCGAGCTTGAAGTTGCTCTGTGGATCGTCAATAGGGACGCAACGTTCATCCACCCAATAGACATGAACCTTGCTCCAATCCATGTCGGTGCGTGCGAAGTATTCAAACATGATCTTGGGAGAAGTTCCACCGGAGATTGCCAACGTGGCCGACCCTCGCGTAGCAACAGCTTCGCGAAGCACATCCAGGATTGCCGCACCGCACGCGTCCGCAGCGGTTTGGGGGGTGGGAGTGGTGCAAACCAGGCTCATGCGTTTAACACACGTTCGTAGATCGGATCTGCGCCTAAAATTCCAAGTTCTTCCCGCATCATGGCATCCTCAGCGTTGGCAGGCAGTGCGGTCCGATACTGCCGGTTCACGCCGCCGATCTCTCCGGTTATCTCCAACATGTTGTCCTTACACAGTGAAATTACGATATCGCCGGATCGCGTGCCCAGCGTAAGGCTGTAGAGTCCGGGATGATCCGCGATTTCAGGCTCAATCGCCACGCGTGCCGTGGGAAGCGAGGTCCGCACCCAGGCCTCGAAGTAACGTGCACATGTTGTCATCTGATCGCCGCCATAGGTCACACGCGCCGAACGGATGTCGGCTGCCTTCAAGCCATCGTCAAACACATGCGCGACAGCTTCGCGCCATCCGGTCAGCCGCGTCCAATGCAAATCGGCCACCCGGTACCCGTAGGCATGCAATCGCCGTAGACCGCGTAGAGCTTCATCTGCATCGGTGGTGGTTGCCGAATCAAAGATGATCTTGTCCGCCAAACCGAAAAGATCGTGGAAAGCGTTCGTCTCCGGAGGCGCGGACCCACGGCACCACAGTACTACTGGAAGATCCGGCACCCGCAGCGGCACGATGAAGCGAGACACCTCTTCAAAGCCTTTCGCGCCTGCGGCAATCTCGATTCCGTCCGCGCAAATCTGTTGACGTTTGCCGAACGGCTGCCAGCACTCAGAGAAGATCGTGGCCTTCAGATCCGGATCCTGGGTTGGATGCAGCAGGATCGCGCGGCTCGGATGGTCGTGCATCAGCAACCCGACAGTTTCGTGCGCGGCTCGTGCGTCGACCTCGGATTGCGCGGCGACGACGAAGGTCATCGCGCAGGCCTTCAGTAGACCGCCGGTCTTCGGGTGCGGATCATCAGTGGGGGTCGGATTGGCTTCGGCTTCGGACTGCGCCAAATCCTTCCACCATTGGTTCAGGTCGCGCAGGATGCCTTCGGGAGTAATCACGTTTGTATTTGCGACCGTCGCCATACTTTAACTATTCCGCCACTTCCGGCCCGTTCGCGCAAGCATGGCATCGGCCTCCGCAGGTCCCCAAGACCCGGGTTCGTAATTCGGGAAGCTGAATTTGCGCGCGCCCCAATCATCCAGGATCGGCTGAATCACCTTCCAGCTAGCTTCCACCATGTCCTGACGAGTATAGAGGGTCGCGTCGCCCAACATCGCGTCGGCCAGCAGCGTCTCATAGGCCGACGGCGATCGGTTGCCGAAACTAGTTCCGTAATTAAAATCCATCGAGACAGGCCGCAGGCGCATGCCACTGCCGGGTTCCTTTGAGAGGAACCGCATGGAGATGCCTTCTTCCGGCTGGATGCGCAGGATCAAGTAATTCGGCCGTGCGGTCGGTTCACCGGAGCCTGCACCAAACAAAGCCAAAGGCGCGGTGTTGTATTGAATCGCGATATCGGTCACGCGTCGCGGCAGCTTCTTGCCGGTGCGAATGTAGAACGGGACGCCAGCCCAGCGCCAATTATCGACATAGAAGGTCGCCGCGGCGTAGGTATCGGTTTGGGTTTCGGGATTCACGCCCTCTTCCTGGCGGAACCCTTTATATTGGCCGCATACCGAGAATCTCGGCACGTCCTCCGGTTTCATAATGCGGATCGATCGAAGCAATTTCGCGCGCTCATCACGAACTGCGCCGGCTTCAAACAACGCGGGCGGCTCCATTGCGATGGTCGCCATCACCTGTAAAAGGTGATTCTGAATCATGTCGCGCAGCGCGCCAGCTTCCTGATAGTAAGCGCCGCGTCCCTCGACTCCGATGGATTCTGCTGCGGTGATCTGCACATGGTTCACATAGCGGCGATTCCACAGCGGTTCAAAGATGCCGTTGCCGAAGCGAAACGCCAAAATATTCTGAACCGTTTCCTTGCCCAGGTAATGATCGATGCGGTACGTCTCGTCTTCCTGGAACACGCTTTGCACACGTTTGTTGAGTGCGCGAGCGCTTTCCAGATCGTGGCCGAACGGCTTCTCGATGATGATTCGCCGCCAACCGCCGCTGCCTTCCGGTGCCTTATTTAGGCCCGCGTGACCAATCGCATCCACTACTGGTCCGTAATAGCTTGGCTGCGTGGAAAGGTAGAAAAGCACGCTGCTGTGTTTGATCTCCGCGATCTTCGCACCCAGCGCAGTGTACAGATTCTCGTCGTTCAAATCGCCAGTGACATAGTGCAGGTTGGATTCAAACCGACTCCACAAGGAGGCATCGAGCGAGGTGTCCTCGCTGTACTTTTCTACCGACTCACGCATCTTCGCACGAAACTCTTCATCAGTCATGGCCGTGCGCGATGTGCCGATGATTGCGAAATTCTCTGGCAGGAAACGATCGAGAGCCAGACGATATAGTGCGGGCAGCAGCTTGCGTTTGGCCAGATCGCCGCTAGCACCGAAGATGACAATCGCACAGGCAGGCACCCGCCGCTCAAATCGGAGCGGATCGGAGAACGGGTTCGCGTTTGCCATCCCTCTACGCTAGCAGTACAAGCGTGGACTCCGCCAGAGCCGATACGAGTTCTCCGGCATGTTAGGATGAAGCTTCCTACCGTACTTCTCGTTACACAGTTCTCTGCCCTTCACATCCACATGCCGAATGTCATAACTTCGCCTACCCCCAAGTCCGCCCGCAAGATTCTCGCCGTATTGGATGACCTCTTTTTCCAGGTCAAGATCAACGAGGCGGCGAAACGTGCTGGGTTGCCGATTGAGTTCGTAAAAAGCGAGGTGGATGCGGTTGAAAAGGCCAAGGCGTCTCCTCAACTGATCATTCTCGATCTCAATTGCGGCTCCTTGGATTCACTCGCACTGATTCAGAAACTGAAGGCGTCAGACGAAACACGCAAAGTCGACATCATCGGGTATGTTTCACACGTTCAGGGCGAACTGAAACTGAAAGCTCAGGAGGCGGGCTGCAATTCGGTGCTGGCCCGATCCGCGTTCTCCGTGAATCTTCCTCAGATACTCAAACGGCATAGCGCGTAATTTATATGACGACTGATCCACAATTGGAATTTGCGTTTGAAGCGCGTGTTCAGATTGCAGCACCCATCGACTTCGGTGTGACCCGGCAAGGGCACCGGCGCGTTATTCCGATTCTCAGTGGAGTTGTCGAAGGTCCGCGGCTGCAAGGAAAAGTTCTCGAAGGCGGAGCCGACTGGCAGATCCTGCACACCGATGGCGGGGCAGATCTGGAAGCCCGCTATACGATTCAAGCCAATGACGGGGCTTTGATCTACGTCAATAATCGCGGCATGCGCCGTGGAAGTCCGGATGTGCTCAAGCGGCTGAACGCGGGCGAAACCATCGACGTAAGCCAAATCTACTTTCGGAGCGTCGCGACATTTGAAACCTCCGCACCCGCGTATGCCTGGCTGGCAGACGCTCTGTTTGTTGGAACCGGGGAGCGTTATCCCGATCGAGTAGTGCTAAGGTTCTACCGGGTTGCATAGTCCCCTTGGCTGAAACTGGCGTGATTTGAGGCGTTTGGCGGGATGACTCCCTTGACCGGCCTTGCTCCAGGGACGCATAATGAAACAAGAAGTCCGGTTCGCGTACTCCTCACAGCTTTCAAATGACAGCGCGCAATCAAATATCTCGGCATCAGGAAGTCCTGCACGAGATCGTCGAAGCCTACATCGCAACCGGCGAGCCGATCGCATCGCGCGCGATCTCGCGGCAGAGGGCCGATGGTCTGAGCGCCGCCTCCATTCGCAACGTGATGCAGGATCTGGATGAAGAAGGCTTTCTAAGCCAGCCGCATACTTCCGCTGGTCGGATTCCAACTGAGAAGGCATTTCGCAGCTACGTAGATTCGCTTCGGATGCGCAGGCTGGTCACTACAGAAATCGATCGTTTGCGTTTCGAGATGGGGCGCTTGTCGTCGGTTGACCAACGCATCGAATTTACGTCTCGCGTGCTGACAGAACGGACACACGGCGTTGGAATTGCCGCTGCTATTCCCCACCATCTTCCGACGTTGGACCACCTGGAGTTGGTCGCGCTGCCGGATCAACGGGTTCTGATGGTAGTAATGACGCGCGATCATCAGGTGCGCAATCGCGTCGTGGTCCTGGATCAGCCGGTCTCGCCTGACGATCTGGTATCAATCAAGAACTACATCAATCGTAATTTCGCAGGCTGGGTGCTGGAAGATGTACGCCGCGAATTGGCGCTTCGTCTGGACCAGGCCTCGGCCACCTACGATGCGGTTTTGCAGAAACTAACGCTGCTCTACGCCAAGGGCCTGCTGGATGCGGGTCCGGGTCCGGAAGTTCATATGGAAGGTGCCGGAAATCTGGTGCTGCTGGACCTCCACCTGGGCAAACAGGAATTGCGCGAGTTGTTCCGAGCTTTAGAAGAAAAGAAGCGAGTACTGGACCTTCTCGACCGGTTCATGGAACAACCGGCCGGAGAGGTCGGCGTACACGTAGGCCTCGGCGAGATTCACCCCGCGATGAGTGAACTGTCGTTGATCGGGCTGCCGGTTCGCCTGGAAGGCGGCTTGTCGGCCGTATTCGCCGTGCTCGGTCCGATGCGAATGGATTATGGTCGCGTGATGTCCACGGTCCGGCACTTGGGTCAAGCGTTTCTGGACGCCTAGCACCGCACCGAAAGCCGTCTTGACGCCCGATGTTACTCTGAAGTTGTGATTGTAATCAGACCTTTAAGTCCAGAAAGCCAGTTGAAGGTAGCCCCACGATGACGCCCGATGAAACCAGTACGGATGCGCAGGACTTCCAACCAGACTCCGAGGAAACAGTAGCAGCGATTCGCGAACAGTGTGAAGCCGATAAGGCCGAACTTCAGGAACGCCTGCTTCGCGCTCAAGCCGAGTTTCAGAACTTCCGGCGGCGGGCTGAAAAGGAACGACTGGAACTCTCGGAATACTCCAGCATGGAGGCGGTTCGCTCCATTTTGCCGATTATCGACGATTTCAAGCGTGCATTGCTGATAGAATCCGCCGATAAAGAGTATGCGAAGGGGATGGAGCTGATCGAACAGCGTTTAACGGGGGCCTTGCAGAAATTGGGTCTGGAGCCGGTAGACGCCACGGGTCAGCCATTTGATCCGCATGTACATCATGCGGTGGAGCTGGCCGAGACTGCGGATGCTCCGGACCAGACGGTTCTGGC
>JBDTUY010000224.1:0-8067 GCA_040007495.1 Acidobacteriota bacterium
TGCTGGCCAACCCGATCGGGTCCAATCTCCCGCGAGAAATAAATTGCTGACCGAAGTTGGCGACACAGGCCGTCGCGTCTCGAATCCTAGCTGTGCGGAAAATGTCGCACGAACTTCCTTTACCACGTGGGCCTTTTCTAGTTTGGCTTGGCTGACTGCTGGGAAGAACTCGGCTAGCTCACGCAATGCGAGCGCGATTACTTCGGCTCGCGGCATTTCGAGCAGGCTGCGCGACGCGCTGACCACCAGTTGGATTGCTCGGCCTTCGTGCTTGTTGAACATCCACTGAATGGTCCGGTCGAGCAGTGTCGCGTGCGGTAGATCCGTCACCGGTCGGTCGAACCACAGGTGAATCCCCGTGATTGGAGCATGTTCAAACCCCGCTACATCCAGCTTCAAATCGGGGATGATGGCGTTGACGCGTTCGAAGGGCAGGGCACAGATGTAGTGATCGGCGCGAAGCTCGTTGCCTGCTGCGATCACGCTGGTGACTCTTCCCGACTCGATGTTCACTCGCTCTACGGGGGTGCTGGTTAGAACCTCGACGTTGCCTAAAGCTGACCAAACTTCCTTGCGATACAGATGTCCAAGCGGAACTGCCGGAACGCCCATCTCGTAGGAATCCCGCCGTGCCAAAAACCCCAGATAGAACACCTGAAACCCATAGCGCGCGGCCATCTTATCGAGTTCTTCATTGACCGCGCTGACCAGAACCTGACGCCAGAAGCGTTCGATGGCTTGTGGAGGCTGGCCCTTTTCACGCAACCAGTCGAGCATGGTGATCTGGTCCAGATCCGTGCGCTTCTTGTACTCGCGTCCGATGGCTTGGATACCGCTCATCACCGCGAGTTTCTCCGAAAACGATAGAAACTTCAGCCGTAGAAACGATTCCGCAAAGTGTGCTGGCCTGGGGAAGATGCCCGACTTCAAAATGCTGCGGCGTCCGCCTGGTTCGATGAAGGTGAACTCGCGATGGAACTCGATTTCTTTTTCGACGCCAAGACGGCGGTAGAAATCGAGCAGGTTTACGCAGCATCGCAAGAGAATATGCTGGCAATTGTCGATGGTTTCAGCGGACGTCTCCTGTGCGCCGCCGATTTCGCCGGTTTTGATTTCACCGGTTTTGATTTCATATGACGTTGCCCGACCACCCAGATAGCGCTTGGATTCAAGCACTCGGACTTTGTGTCCGGCACCACCCAACGCTGCAGCTGCGGCGAGCCCGGCTAGGCCTCCGCCGATGACAATGACATCGGTCATTAGAGGCGGACCATCCTGAAATGATCGTGGCGTAGGCACTCCTGAATGCCGTGTCGAGACTCATCTCGGCACATGTCGTTGAGGGCGGATACTCGAAATACGGGGAGATCACTGGTGAACAGGCAGCGGCACGATTGCCGATACGGCACGCACGAGTGCGTACGCCACGATTTTACAGACGCGCTGTTTGCCGACCGCGTGAACCGCCGCCGGAGTCCCCGTGGTTGAGGATGTAGAGAAGAATGGATAGGAACAGGGCTATCAAAAGCCCGTCGACCGGCTGCATAAGATACCCAAGTATGGCCGACAATGTTCGTTTGCTGCAAGGTTCATTTCACCTAGTACTGGTGATTCGATACTGGTTCGAAAGTTTTATTCCGCAATCCATTTTCGTCTAGGCCTTAGCCAATACAGGCGCATGCCCTAGCACTCGCACCACGTTTTCCATTAGTCGCAGACCGCAGTCGTCGTTCAGTGTGAGGATCGATTCCGGATGAAACTGGACCGCTTCCATCGGCAGGTCGCGATGCCTGACGCCCATGATAATCGGCGGCTCGTCTGACCCCTGCGCTGGGATACTCTCTGCGGTGATCTCCAGACAGCTCGGCAACTTCTCGCGAACAGCGTACAGCGAATGGTAGCGGCCAACCTGGAAGGCTTCCGGCAATCCTTCGAAGACGCCGACGCCGCGATGCTTCACCATGCATGGTTTGCCGTGCATCGGATAATCTAAAATACCCAGCTCGCCGCCGAATGCTTCAACCATGCCCTGCAGTCCCAAGCACACGCCAAACACCGGAATTCCGAGCTTTGCGGCATGTCGAATCAGATCCGGCACGCCGAAATCCGACGGACGACCTGGACCCGGGGAGACGAGAATCATCGACGGCGCGATCTTTTCGATCACGCTTAACGGGAAGCCAGTGCGGTATGTGGAAACCTGTGCTCCGGTCTGTCGCGCGTAGTTTGCAAGCGTGTGGATGAAGCAATCTTCGTTGTCCACCAGCAACATCCGGACCTTCGAACTCTCTTCTTTTTTCGGTATGTACGCGGGCGCGGCGGCCATGCCTGCATCCAGCGCGCGGAAGAATCCCGTGGCTTTCAGACGGCACTCGTCGTGCTCGCTTGCGGGATCGGAGTCATATAACAGCGTAGCTCCGGCAGCATATGCTGCTTCGCCGTCGCGCAATAGAGTGGTTCGTATGGTGATGCCGGTATTGATCTCGCCGTTCAGTGTGATCATGCCGACCGCGCCGCCGTACCAGCCGCGAGCGCTCACCTCCAGATCTTCAACGGCCTGCGCAGCCCACTTCTTCGGTGCGCCGATAATGGTCACGGCCCACATGTGGCTGAGGAACGCGTCTAAGGAATCGAATCCCGGTGCAAGGATGCCTTCCACGTGGTCGACGGTGTGGAACAACCCGGCATAGCGCTCAATCAAGCGCCGCGCGATCACTTTGACTGATCCAGGAACGCAGACGCGCGACTTGTCGTTGCGATCGACGTCGCTGCACATGGTCAGTTCCGACTCTTCTTTCGGAGAATCGAGCAGGGCGCGAATGTTGTCAGCGTCTTTGAGCGGGTCGCCTGTGCGTCGCGCGGTCCCAGCTATAGGACACGTCTCGATGCGCCATGAATCCGGTGCAGTTTCAGAGGAACTCGCGACATCGGCTCCCAGCAGATCCAGGCCGCTGCGGCTCTTTTCGACGCGCACGTACATCTCCGGCGACGCGCCGATCAGTTGTTCGTCGCCCAGCTGCAGGAAGAATTCGTAAGGGCTCGGGCTGGCCGTTTGAATCTTTTTGAATAGCTCTGACGGGCTGCCGGAAAATGGCGTGCGGAAGGTTTGTCGTAGCACGACTTCGTAGTAGTCGCCGCGTTTCATGCCTTCGCGAACCTTCTCGACCTTCGCCATGTACTGGTCCTGCGTGTGGTCGCTGACGATTGCTGCCGATGCCGAGCGAGGCTTGTTCTTGAACTTGATCTTGGCCGCTGTGCGAGGTTGGCCTGCCGTGCTCAGTTCGCCATATTCGAAATCGAAGCGATAGCGCTCAATCTGTTCCTTCTTGCGATCCATGAAGAAGATTTCGTCGCATAAAAAGAGATGCAGATCTTTCACGCCGGTGCGTTCGTGCTTCAGGTTGATCGGATCGAACTGCAGCAGCAGGTCGTACCCAAACGCGCCGACCAATGCCAGACGCCCTGCCAGTGGTCCTGAAAACTCTTCGATCAAGGTCCGCAGCATGCTGAATGCCGAAGGCTGCTTGCTACGTTCTTCTTCAGAAAACAGCGCTGGCAAAGGCTGCAGGCGTCCTCGGATCGTGCTGCCATCGAGAGTCAGATGCTCCCAGTAAGGCTTGGAGCGAAGCAAATGTTCGAGGATCTTGTTGATCACTTCGCCGCGTGCGTTCAGCGCGTAAATCGTCACGTCGCGACCGGCGGCGATGATCTCAATCGGGGGCGCTGTGGCTGCCACATCCCAACGCGAATAGCGCTCCGGATATTCGTAGCCTGAGGAAAGATAGATGCCGCGCTGGGTGTCCAGCTTGCGCAGCAACGCGCTCAGGCCCTTTTGATAGGGGATTTTGGATACGCTACGGCTTACAACAATGCCGCTGGGTGTTTTATAAGTCTCGGAAGGCATAAGGCACTGCGGAATCCCAAAACAGCAGCGACGCTAGCGTCTGGGGTTAGCTCTAAGCATATCATGCAGCATTGTGGTGACCCCGCAAACGATTGCCGCAACAACTGACGTCAGCAGCCCCGTCCACAAGGGCGGGGATCAAATACATAAGAAATTTCTATCCCTGCCATTGCGAGCGGTGCTGGGAGTCCAAACGGGGTAGAGATGCCGCGATGCTACTTCTTGCCGGAATCGCCCTTAGCGCGTAGCGTCATCACTGCTAGACCGATAAACCCTAGCGAAATTGCCAGCCTCAATAAGATGCCCCACAGCGGACCACCATACACTTGGCTGCGCCATGCGAGCGAGGCGAAGGCTAAGCCCAAGCAAAAATACCACGCGACGTAAAGCCTCACCAGCACCGGTTTGGATGGGCTCCGCATGGCGACTCCATTCTCCTACACTTCTACCAGCCATGCCGATGGAAGGCGGGGCGCGGCCCCGCGCGGAGGCGCTGCCTCTGCCATTTCCATCTAAACGGACGATGGCCAGTCAGCGGCTGGCTGCGGGTCCGGTGACCCGCCTTCCTAAAAACCCTTGACCTGTATTTAATCGAATGGTACAGTCTGTACCATGACAGAGCGTCGTCGACCTGGAGCGTCCGTCCGCGCCCCGCTTTCAGAACTCGAAAACGAAGTTATGCAGGCTGTGTGGGAACTCGGACCATCGCCCGTCGAAGCGGTACATCAAGTCGTCGCGCGCAAACGGGATTTGAAAGAAACCTCCACGCGGACGATTTTGCGTCGTCTTGAATTAAAGGGATATCTGCAGCACGAAGAGCAGGGGCGGGCGTATGTCTATCGCGCCGTAGAGCCTGCACGTAGTCTGGCTGCGCGCGCCGTCCGCCAGATTCTGGATAGCTTCTGCCAAGGGTCGCTGGAGGAACTGGTCAGCGGCATGGTGGACGCGAAGGTATTGAGCAAGGGCGAGCTCGACAGTCTGGAAGCATTCGTTCGCAGCCGAAAGCAGGCTGCAAAAGGAGGGGAATAGTATGCTCGCAGTCCTGGTCGAATCCTCAATTCGCGCGACGTTGCTGATTGCGGCGGTGGCTCTGGTTTTGTGGCTGATGCGTATTCGGACTGCGTCGGTTCGCCACTCGGTATGGGCCGGGGTCGTGATCACGATGCTGCTGTTACCCGCGACGGTCGCTTGGGGGCCGAAAGCATTGCTCCACTGGCTGCCCGCTGGGCCCGAACGTGCGGTCACCACGATGAACGCTCCCGCCGTGACTCTGCCTGCAGGGCCGACGGTCGCGCAAGAGCCAGTGCAACTCGCAGAACAATCGTCCTCGACGCGTTGGACATGGCAGAGCTATCTAGTGGGCTTGTATTTGGCAGGACTCGCCGTGTTTCTGCTGCGGCTCAGCATCGGTACGGTGCAAGTAAATCGGTTGATGCGCGCCGCGATCTTGCGTGACGGCAAGCGGACGCACCAGTCCTGTGCGACGCCAATTACCGTGGGCTTCTTTAAACCCATGGTGATCCTGCCGGTGAAGTGGCCACAATGGCCGGACGCTCAGTTGAATGCGGTGCTCGCGCATGAACACGCGCACCTGGGCCGTCGCGATCCTTTGTTCCAGTGGTTGGGGTTGTTGAACCGGGCGATCTTCTGGTTCCATCCGTTGGCGTGGTGGCTGGATCGCCAGCTTTCAGGGCTCGCCGAGGAAGCGTGCGATGACGTTGTGCTGTCTCAGGGTTACGACCCGCAGGAATATTCGCAGTATCTGGTCTCCATAGCGCGCTCGCTGCAGGATAACGGGACGCGAGTAGAGATGATCGGCATGGCGATGCCGGGAGCAGCATTACCTCAGCGTATCCGGCGCATGCTGATGAGCGCGTACGTGCCGCCGATCTCGCGCCCGAAACAGGTGAGCATCGCGATCACTTGCGCGCTACTCGGACTTCTTTTCAGCACCGGCACGCTGGCCCGGGCGCAGCCGCCCAAGCCTGTCAACAAATTCGAAGTGGCCTCGGTGAAGGCGAGTGCTCCGGGGGGACGCATTTTCAACCTGACAACCCAGGGAGACCAATTTATCGCAACCAACATGAACCTAGCGGGCCTGCTGCGGTTCGCCTTCGACGCGGAAGCATTTCAGATTTCGAGTGGCCCTTCGTGGATGTCCTCGGATCGTTTTGACATCGACGCCAAGGGTGCCTTTCCTTTGAGTAAACAACAAGCGCGAGAAATGTTGCAGGCCTTGCTGGAGGAACGATTCAAACTGAAGCTCCGCAGCGAGACGAAGCAATCGCCTGTCTATGAACTCTTGGCCGCAAAGGGTGGGCTGAAGGTAAAAGAAGCAAAATGCGTTGGGACGCCCTCACCATCGAATCCATGCGGAGCGTTTAGCGTTTCCACACGCGGTCTATTGGTAGGCCGGGCCGTATCCATGACGGAATTCGCGGCCGTGCTGGGTCCCATGGTGAGCCGAAGTGTGTTCGACAACACCGGAGCGACTGGCAATTACAACTTCGATTTGAAGTGGACCCCAGACAAGAACAATGAACCGCAAGGCCCAGGCGATGCGGACGCGCCACCAACGGACCCGAACGGTCCTTCTCTCTATACCGCATTGGCGGAGCAACTCGGACTCAAGCTGAACACCGCGACCCGTCCCCTTACCATGTGGGTAATCGAAAGCGCCGAAAGACCTTCGGAGAATTAGTGAGGGACGGCATGAAAGATATTAGCTACTTCCGAATACGCAAGCTCGGACTCGGATTGGTTCGCGAGGCCCTGAAGCCCGAGCCTCTCGGCATGGCCGCGCCCGGAGTGCAACTCGCCCAGCGAATACGTCGCATGCTGTGCGCGTCCGTCTCGTCACGAATCTCTAGTGCAAAGGTTGCAGCGGTCGCGCTCACCTGCAGTGTTGTCGTGGTCGTGTTTGCTGCGGGTACACTGGTCCGCGCGCAGCCAAGCGTGGCCTCGTCCGCGAAGCCTCCCGCGTTTGAGGTTGCGTCGATCAAGCCCAACAACTCGGGCGAGACGCGAGTGTCGGGCGGCTACCAGCCCGGTGGCCGCTATAGCGTCACGAACTACTCATTGCGAGCATTGATCGCAGCGGCCTACGTGCGCCCGCAGGTGAATCCGGATTTCCTGATCGCGGGCGGTCCCAAGTGGATGGACTCCGATCGATTTGATGTAGAAGCCAAAGCAGCGGGAGAGTTTCCAGGCGGTCCCGATGGCTTGTCGGCGCCCCGCCGCGTCATGCTGCAAGGCCTGCTTGCGGATCGCTTTGGGTTGAAGGTCCATCATGAGAAGCGGCAAGGGCCCGTCTATTCGTTGAATGTGGTGAGACCCGATGGACGGTTGGGTCCGAAGCTTCGCGTTTCCTCCGCAGACTGCGCAACGCCCGCAACGCCACCTGCTCAGGGTTGCTTCGCCAGGATCGGTCCTGGCAGCATCTCCTCCGGTGGGATGCTACTCGCACAGTTCATCAGCCTTCTGCCGCGATTTGTAGACCGCGTCGTAGTGGATTCTACGATGCTGACTGGGCGCTACGATATGGACCTTTCCTGGACCCCAGCACCAGGTGAATGGGTTGCGCCGCCGATCCCTGGAGGAGCCGCGCCTGCAACCGACGGCCCTTCACTGTTCACGGCAATACAGGAACAATTGGGTTTGAAACTGCAGCCGCAAACCGGCCCGGTAGATATGTTGGTGATCGACGACGCACACCAGCCCTCGGGGAATTAATACGTTCAGGTGGGAGAAGCACAGATGGCAAAGAGTATCCTGCAAGACGTTTTGAAGGGGGCCCGCTGGATTGGGCGGGAAGCCTTGAAGCCCGAGCCTCTCGGCATGGCCGCGCCCGGCGCGCAACTCGCACAGCGTGTGCGACGCATGCTGAGCGGGTCCGTCTTGTCGCGAACTTCTCGTGTGAAGTTGGCTGCGATTGCTGTGGCGTGTGCTTCTGTTGTTATTGTTTTCAGCACAGGCACGCTCGTGCGGGCGCAGCAGGCCGTGGATGCTAGTCCCAAGTTTGAGGTCGCTTCGATCCGGCCGGCATCGGTCTCAGATAGTGGTGGTGCTGGCCGCAGCGCTAAAGGTAAAGATGGCGGCGGAGGACCGAAAGGTGGCGGCGGTAGGAACTTTGCGGCGGCTCTCAATGAACCGATGGGACACCG
>JBDTUY010000225.1:0-8047 GCA_040007495.1 Acidobacteriota bacterium
AAGGTCGTGATCAAAGCCGGCCAGACCACGATCATGCGGTAGACGGACGCTCGCGGAACCTAGTGGCGTTTGTCCACGCGCTTACGCGACGGGGCTTGCTGGCGATTCGCGCTTGGCTACCGCGACCGCTGGATGCGAAGCGCAATTGTCGATATAGTATGATTCATGCTTTCTCGACGCACCGCGATTCTTGGCGCTCCGCTTGCCGCGCAATTGATGACTTCGACCACCGCCTCCGCCGCCTCCACAAAAATGCAGCTGTGCATGCATCAGCAGACGTCGAACGGGGCAGGCTTTCGTAAGTCACTGGAGGGCTGGGCGAAAGCCGGGATCAAGAACGTCGAGCTGTCCGAGGCCGCGCTGAACGCGTTTCTAAAGACCGAAACGCTGGATACGGCGAAGAAATTGATCGGCGACCTCGGGTTGAAGGCTGTTTCCAGCCAATCGGTGCTGGGCGACCTATGGATTCCAGGTCCCGCGCGGGCCGCTTCACTAGAGACTTGGAAGCTGCGGTGCGAACAGTTTTCTTCGCTCGGTATTTCCAAGATCTACTGCCCATCGATCACCAATCGCAAGGTCACGCTGGACGATTATAAGGCGACGCCGGACTGCATTCGTGAAGCGGGCGAGATTGCAAAGCAGCACAATATGACCGCGATGATCGAATTCGCGCGTACGTCCACGCATCTGGCGACCTTGACCTCATCGCTCAAAATGATTCGCGAGGCGAATCACCCCAATGTGAAGCCGATGCTCGATTTCTTCCACTTCTGGTCCGGTTTGAGTAAGTTCGAAGATCTCGACCTGCTGCAACCGGGGGAGTTGGTGCACGTCCACTATCAGGACATCGCCGACGTTACCAAAGAACTGTACGACAACAATTCGCGCGTGATTCCGGGCGACGGCATCGCGCCTCTGACCAAGATCCTGCAGAAGCTGTCGGATAAGGGTTATGCAGGCGTTCTGTCGGTGGAGCTGTTCCTGCCGAATTTGACAAATGGCGATCCGGAAGCTGTGGGTGCCGAAATCAAGCGCAAGGGCGAAGCCGTCATGAAGCAAGCGGGTGTGCTGTAGATTTTTCCCAGACTCTCGACCCAAACAAACGCATCCGTATCTTGCGCTTTGCGTCTAACGTACTGAAGGAGCATTGATGAACACGATATCCAGAACCCTGCTGGCCAGCGCACTGTTTTGCGCCGCCGCGTTTGCGCAGAAGCCTTCGAACCCCGCGTTGCTGGTTCCGCAGGAAGCTCCTTTGCTTGACTATGTTCCCGTCGCCAATCCGCTGACGTTTCCCGCAGGCGTGACGATTGGCCTGTCGGCCAGCGTCACGTTCGATCCCAAGGGACACCTATGGGTGATGAATCGCGGTCCGCAGCCGATTGCTGAATTTGATGAAAACGGCAAGTTCATTCGCGCATTTGGCGAAGGACTGTTCGGCGTTCGGCCGCACGCGCTGCGGCTGGATTCGGACGGCAATATCTGGGTCGCGGATGGTAGCACGCACATCGTGGTGAAGCTGGATCAGACGGGCAAAGTTCTGCTGACGCTGGGGACCAAGGGCAAGGCCGGAGCATGGGATGAGAACACGCAACTTTTGAATCAGCCCAACGAAGTCGCGTTTGGCCGTAATGGCGACGTGTTTCTGGTGCAGGGTCACACGCCGGGTCCGATGGGCGATCCTCGCGTGTTGAAGTTCGACAAGAACGGCAAGTTCATCAAGTCATGGGGCGGCAAGGGTACGGAACCGGGCAAGTTCGAGGTGGCGCATAGCATCAACATCAATGCGGCGGGCGAGCTATGGGTGACCGATCGCGAAAATCAGCGTATCCAGATTTTCGATCAGGATGGCAAATACCTGCGCGAGCTGCACTATAAGGGTCTGCCTTGTTCGATCGATATTGGCAAGGAAAATATTTGGATGGTAAACGGCTTCGCGGGTCAGGTGCTGAAGTTGGACCTGAATGGCAAGGTCCTCGGAGTAATGGGCAAGCCGGGTACCGAACTGGGTGAGTTCGGCGAAGCGCACCACATCGCGGTCAGCCCCAAGGGTGAAATCTTCGTCGCGGACGTGACCAAGGGCGTGCAGAAGTTTGTTAAGAAGTGACCGATTTTTTAGCCGCTGATAAACGCCGATGAACGCAGATAGCTTGTGGGTTTAGGTCTCCCGATGGCGCAATATTTGCAATCGAAAATGATTGGCGAGATTGTCGGCGAGTGTCTCAGTTCTGTCACGTTCGTTCAGGATTACATCCAATTTCACTTCGACGGGCCATGTCTGACCACGCTGACGCTCCCTAGTTTCTACAAGGCCGATAGTCTGGTGCTATGGGGAGACGCAGGTTACCGGGACTCGCTCTGCTCAGCAATAGGCATCAAGGTTACGGCTGTAAGGGTCACGGACGACGCGTTGAGCATCGAGTTTTCGAATTCTTCTATTATCGCCGTTTCACTAAAGGACGAAGATTACCGTGGACCAGAGGCCATAAACTATCAGGGGATGGATGGAGTCCTAGTGGCGGGCTGACCCATCTGCGTTTATCTGCGTTCATCGGTGGCTAATTTAACTAGCGTTCCGGCTAGTCTCACAAGATCCGCTATGCTCATCTGCTCGGCTCGCATGCCGGATTCTGGTAGTTTGTCGACGATCTCTTTCGGGTAGGCCGCGCTCAGGTTGTTTCGTAGCGTCTTGCGCTTCTGCCTGAAGCACACGCCTGCGAAGCGTAGGAAGGCTGGTAGGTCGGTGATGCCGTATTCTTTCACCGTGTCCTTCGGCAACAACTGGACCACGGCGCTTTCCACTTTGGGCGGGGGCCGGAATGCGGCGCGGGGCACGTGCAGCAAGATTTTGACGCTGGCCTGCGTCTGCGCGACGATGCTCAGGTATCCGTAGTCTCGGCTGCTGGCCTTTGACCCTTTGACGATGCCGGAATTCGCGGCCAAGCGTTCGGCGACTTCGGCTTGGACCAAGAAGACGGCTCGGGTCCAGGAGCGAGCGGAGAACAGGCGTTCCAGAATGGGCGACGTGATGTAGTAGGGCAGGTTGCCGACCACGGGCAAGGGTCCCCAGCCGCTGATATCGGCCTTCAGGATGTCGTCCTCAATCAGCGTGAGCTTGCCGGCTTCAATCTGTTCGCGATACTTCTGGCGAAGGTACTGAACCAGCACCGGGTCGATCTCAATGGCAATGACGTGTGCGGCGCGGGCGAGCAGATGGTCGGTTAACGCTCCGCGACCAGGGCCGATCTCGAGCACGGATGAGCCATCAGCAAGATCTTCAACAGCCGCATCGGCGATGGCTTCCAGAATTGACGGCCGAGTCAGGAAGTGCTGGCCATATTTTTGTCCCACAGGTTTTATGGTCGCGCAAAACGCGCGGAGCGGACAGGGAAATCGGCGAAAGGGAAGGGGAAATTCTGGAGCCACCCGTCAGAATCGAACTGACGACCCTCTCATTACGAATGAGATGCTCTACCAGCTGAGCTAGGGTGGCCCTACAGGTTAGTTTAGCAAAAGTTGGGTGCGCACACCTACGTGGCCACGCGGCATGAGAGCAACCGCTCCCTTTGGTCGCGGCTCAGTAACGACGATTGTTGACTCATGGGTTACTGAGCCGCGACCAGAGGGAGCGGTTGCTCTCCGGTTAACTAAGGCGCTTGAGTGGCCACACTGCTTCCACTTCCTCGCCGCGAAGGGCGAAGATCCAGTTGTGCAGGTTGACCGTCGGGTCGCAGTGCGGCGGTAGGAATCGAATCCTGTCACCCAACTGGGGCTTGTCTGCTATTCCGTTCGGATCGACATCGACATAGCCAAATTCGTCGCCGCCCCAACGATAGCTCGCACCGGGGATGCCGACCACTTCCGGGCCGTAACCGCGATCAGTGGAGAAGGCCTTGAACCCGGCATCCACGCTAACAAACGTATCGTGATTGGCGCTGACCACGGTTCCCAGCACGTTCAGAGCGTTCTGGAAATCAAGGCCTTCCTTGCGATAGGCCATATCCATGAACACGTACGATCCGGCCTGCAGATCGGTAAAGTCGGCCACCCGAGTATCGATGTCCCAGGTGCCGGTGCTGCCTCCGGTGACGATGTCGCAGCACAGACCACGGCGCAGCATCACGCCGATTAGATCTGAGACTTGGCGAAATACTCCGCGTGAAACTTCCTGCCGCTGTTCGAGTCCGCCAGCATGCGATCCGACCACAGAATACGCCTGAATCCCTCGTAATTCGAGGTGCTCATGAATGTCGACCGCCTCGGCGATGGCAAGCGCTTGATCTTTTGAACGAGCGCCGGTGCGATGATCGCCAACATCGAGGTCGACCAGAACGTCGAGCTTCTTGCCTGCGGCCTCAGCGGCCTCGCCATACCATTCGACCTGCTTCACATGATCAACCACGACCATCGCGCGTGTGTGAGCTTCGTGGATGCCGCTGTCCTGCATACCAAGTGACGCGATGCTGGTCATCTTCAAGGGATCGCCGAGCGGCGACGTGAGTAGAATGCCAGGGATCCCGGCGGATGACATCAGAGCGGCTTCAGCGACGGTCGCAACGCATACGCCCACGGCCCCGGCCGCGATCTGCCGGCGAGCCACTTCAACACACTTGTGCGCCTTGGCGTGCGGGCGCAGCACCTTACCGGTCTGCTTCACGTGCGCAGCCATGCGGGTGATGTTGGCTTCGAATTCGTCCAGGTCGACTACTAAAGCCGGCGTCGGGATTTGGTCTATGTTGATGGAGCAACCTCACTCATGCGACCCGCTTAGTGGATCGGAGATTCATTCAGTGTAAGGTATTTCCAGCCTGCACCACCTGAGTCAGTCGACGGCTTCCTGACCCCCCCTTCAATCCCTTCATTCGCTAATGCCCAACAGGCGGAGATGACGTCCAAAGTCGGCCACACGGCTTCGGGCGGCTTACACGACTATCGTCGGCGTTCAATTCGCGCCCATCCAGTAACGCTTAGGCAGTATCATAAAGAAACACGCGTTCGGGCTGCTTTTGCATCATCCAAGCCCAGACCGCTGCGTCCTCATTGTGCCAACTAAGGTGGCTTCCGCCAATCCGTCTTATACTCGTGCGCTGGTTTTATTCGATATCGACGGCACGCTTGTGCGCCGTGCGGGACCGCATCATCGCGAGGCGTTAACCTCCGCAGTTCATCACGTAACCGGGTTTGAGACCAGCTATGAAGGCGTGTCGGTTGCGGGTTCGCTGGATCGCGATATCGTCACGCAGATGCTGCAAAATGCTGGATTGTCCGCTGCCTCCATTCGGCGCGAGATGCCTGCAATTATTGAACGGGCGCAGAATACCTACGTTCGCCGTTGTCCCGACCTTCGCAAGAAAGTTTGCCCTGGCGCTCGGATGCTGTTGTATCGTTTGGCGCGGCGCAGGATTCCGGCGGGTTTGGTGACGGGCAACCTGACGCGCATCGGCTGGAAGAAAATGGAAAGAGCCGGATTGAAGCAATATCTACAGTTCGGTGCGTTCGCGGAATTGGCGAAGGATCGCGCGGGCCTGGTGAAGATTGCGATTCAACATGCACGCCGTCAGGGTTGGATTGATCGCAATAGTCCGATCTCATTGATTGGCGATCATCCGAATGATATTCGAGCTGCGAAGGCCAATGGCGTGCGGTCGATTGCTGTAGGTACCGGAGTGATCGCGCAGGAAGAATTGGCGACGCATGCCCCCGATGTTCTGGTGGCGGACATGCGCGAATTATCGGTCGAATTGCTGTTGGGGAAGAAATGACGCGAGCTCTGTTTACAGCATTATTGTTTGCTCTTCTGCTGACCGGGTGCGGGTCGATCGTGACGGAACCCGGATTGAAAGCTTTTGTCGGGGGGCGTATGGAACCAGGACTGGACGCCGAGCCGATACCCTATTCGATCATCATCGTGGCGGACGGTAAGATTAAGGCGGCAGGTCCACAGGCGAGCACGCCGGTTCCCAAGGGCGCTGAGACGATCAGCACCAAAGATAAAGTGGTCACGCCGATGCCCTACAGTGCGACCATCGCGGCTGGGCAGCCCGCGAATCTGATGATTCGCGACAACGAAACTGGCCTGGTCCAGATTTATTCCGACGGAAAACGAGTGCAGTAGCGCTCGCCTCACATGGAAGCTCAACCATTCTCAGTCAAACGCGCCCAAGTGGAGTTCCACAACTTCGCATCGTTGGGCGAACCCGAGCGTAACCTTCGCATCTACCGTGAGGAGAATATTCGCCGAGGGACCGTGATCCGGAAACACCGCGATTTCATTGGTCAAATGACGCCGTTTCTGGAAATTGGTGCGAACGCGGGGCACTCCAGTTACATGTTGGCGAATGAGTTTGGGGCAGACGGTTTCGCGCTGGACATCTCTGCGGATTCCTTGCGCTATGGTCGAGAGCTAATGAACGCCTGGAACTTGAAGCGAGCTCCGATTCGGATCGGCGGTGACGCTGTGAACCTACCGTTTGCGGATGGTTCGCTGCGCATGGTGTGTACGTTCCAGACGTTATCGCAGTTCATGGATATCGAAAGCGTATTCCGCGAGGTCGCGCGGGTGCTGCAACCCGGCGGGGTGTTCTTTTTCGCAGAAGAACCTCTGCTGCGTCAGTTGTCACTGCGGCTCTATCGCTGCCCCTACTACGAGACGATGAAGCCGTGGGAACGGAAGCTGCACGATTGGGGGCTTCTTGGTTATCTGGTGCAGGATGTGATCGGGGCGCATCAGGAAGAGAGTTTTGGCATCCGCCAGAATCACACGATGGCTCTGCGCCAGTGGGATGCATTGATCCAAAAATACTTTGTCGATCCGCAATATGAGTTGTTCGTTCCGCAACGCGGCTGGGGAGAGACGATCGTCAAGAGCGCGGCGTTCTCAAATTGGCGTGCGGCCCGGTGGTTGGGGGGGACGCTGGCGGCGATCTGCAAGAAACCCGGCCAGTCGCCCGCAGGCGTTGGACTTGATCATTTTGAGTTGTTGCTACGTTGCCCGGATTGTCATCAATCGCTGACACGGGATGCCGATGCTACGCTGCACTGCTCCGCATGTAGCTATGCGGCTCCGTTTGAGGGCGAGGTCTACAATCTGCTGCCTTCGGGTGATCGCGAAGAACTGTATCCCGGAGATCGCGACGACATCATCGACTTTTCGCTCGAAAATCACGTGAAGCAACTGGTCGGGGATTGGTATCACCTGGAAGGTGTTCACGGTAACAAGTATCGTTGGATCGGCGAAAAGGCCGCAGCGCGCTTGAAGCGCGTGAAGCCGGGTCCACAGCGAATTCGTATTCGCGGGCACGCATCGGAGCAGAGCATTCCGGGCGAGATTCACGCGACCGTCAACGGCACCCCATTGACGTCGTGGAAACTGGAGCGGACAGGACTCTTCATTCTGGAAGCTGACTTACCCGATGCGGACGAGTATCTGCTAGAACTGCAGGCGTCGCCTGTATGGTCGGTTCCGAGCGATCCGAGGAGTTTCTCTGTGAATCTCAGTATGATTCGGTTGGTGCCTGCGTGACTACTACTTCGCGATGGCGCCCTTTGCTCCGTGAATTTCCTGCAGGCTCCACACGCGGATCGGATCGCGGCGGCGCGAAGCGATGGCTTCCACTGCGGCTCGTGCGCCGCTCATGGTCGTGATGCAGGGGACGCGATAGGTCAAGGCATTGCGGCGGATCGCCTTCTCGTCGGCGAACGCGTGCGCGCCGGTCGTCCCAGTGTAAATAATCAGGCTGAGGCTGCCAGCCTTCAGCAGATCGACCGCGTTGGGGCGGCCTTCATTGACCTTGAATACGGTCTTCACCGGAACTCCACCCGCACGGATGGCGGCGGCGGTGCCTCTGGTAGCGGTGATCTCAAAGCCAAGCTCGGTCAAGCGTTTTGCCAGCGAAGCAGCCAACAGTTTGTCGCGCTCATTGACGGTCATGAACACGCGGCCCTTGTCGGGCAACGGTGTTCCAGCGCTCAATTGGGCCTTTGCAAACGCCTCGCCGAAGTTTTCACCCACGCCCATCACTTCGCCGGTGGAACGCATCTCAGGTCC
>JBDTUY010000226.1:0-8043 GCA_040007495.1 Acidobacteriota bacterium
CTCGTCGTCGACGACAGTCCGAGCCCCGCCAGCGGTCCAAACGTTCCGACCGTGGTCTGAATCAACGCGACCTGTCCAAAACTTTCCTGGGGCAACAAACGGGCGCACAGAATCATCGCCAAGACATTTGACCCGCGCGCAACGATCGCGGCAATCACCGACCAACTGGCGCCATGCACCAACTCGCGCCGTTCCAGCAAGCCCTTGATCACCGGCCCCAGCCAGCGATGGCGCTTTGCGGCAGGCAGCAATCCCCACCAGCGCGTATCGAGCGTATCTTCCATGGTTTGTGGCACGAGTTAGCTACTTCGCCCAATGATTCAGTACCGTGCCAAGCAGGGCCGTTCGATCTTCCTCCAGGCGATGCTTGGCCGCCAGCACCGTATCCCGCGTGGAAACATCGGCCCGCGCCACCAGTACAACGCCGTCCGCCATTCGACCCAGCACGCGAGCGTCAGGCAAATTCAGCATGGGAGGCGTATCGATTAGAATCGTGTCGAATTCGTTACGTGCGTGCGACAGCAGGTTCAAAGTGCCCGCCGAATACAACATGTCCAATGCGCGAGCATCGTGCGGACCGGCCGCCAGTACATGCACACCGCGCAGCGGCGTCGGCTGAGCCACGTAGCTGATCAAATCGGTGTTGTCGGTCTGTAGCGTCAGCAGGTCACTCAGGCCGTAGTCGTTCGGGAGGTTGAAAATCGTGTGCAACTCAGGATGCCGCAGATTCCCGTCGATCAGCAGAACCCGCCGATTCATCTTTGCCAGCGACGCGGCCAGGTTGGTTGCCAGGGTCGTCTTGCCTTCTCCATGCTCCGCGCTGGTGACCACGATCACCTGCGGGACCTGGGCCACCTCATCCGAGAACAGGATCGAAGTTAAAATCCCTCGGCAGGACTCCGCCATGGCCAGTGACAGCCGTTCGTCTTTCGTTAGCCGAACGCCGCTGAGTCCAACCTCATCTGCGATGTCTCGCGTTGACCGCACCAAACTGGTGCTGGAAGCCGATGGCAAAGTCCCGAGTTCAGGAATGTCCAGGTGATAGGCCATCTCGCCTGGCTGCTTGATACGCCGGTCGTAGCGTTCCCGCGCCGTCGCGATCACTAGACTCAACAGTAGCCCGGAGGTGCCTCCCCACAGCAGATTCAGCGCGCGGCTCGGCCGGTACGGCTGACGTGGCGTCTTCGCGGCATCGATCAAACGCGTATTACTGGAACGCATCGCAGCGGCGACCTTCGCTTCCGCAGTCTGTTGCAAAATCATCTCGTACAGATGCTGATTGGAATCGACCTCATTCTTTAACATCCCGTACTGAATGGCGCTCTCGGCTTCCTGTGTCACCAACTGCGTCTGGTTGACGTAGCTATCGCGCAGCAGTGTCTCCCGCCGCACTGCATCGTTGTAATCGTTCCGGGCTTCCTGCAGGATTGCGAGGCTCTCCGATTTCAAGGTCGCGTCCAGCGCCGCGATCTGCGCGTCTAATCGCACCACTCCCGAGAAATCCGGTTGGTAAACCGCGAGCAAATCGGCCCGCTCGCGATGCAGTTCGCTTAGCTTAGTCTTGTAATCCTTCTTCGCTCCGCCTGCTGCTGTATCAATCGAATCTGACGGTGCCGACGAAATCGTCTCCAGACGAGCCTGCCTCACCATCCGGTTCTCCTGCGCGTTGGAGAGGCTGGTTTGTACCTGCCGCAATTTCTCAGCAGCCGGTGCTCGATCCTGGGCGCTCATCACCAATCCAGTGCGCTGCGCATAATCCTGCAAGCGGGTTTGCGATTGCGAAAGCTTCTCGCGCAACTCCTGCATCTGCCGCGAAAGAAACGTCATCGTGTTCTGCGAAAGCTGCGTGCGGGATTCGATGCTCTGATCCATGTATTGCGCTGCCAGCGTATTCACGAACCGCGCGGCAAATACCGGGTCGGGGCTCTCATACACCAGATCTACGATCCGTCCCTGACGTCCAGGCTGAACCTGCAGACTCTGCGCGGTGCGGTCCAGCACGTCTTCGGCATTAGGGGCTTCGCGCTTCGCTCCCGTTATGCTTGCGATCAGTTTTTGGATAGCGCTCTTTATGCCCTTCGGCGGAGGAATCTGTTCCGGCGAAATGCGGCCCAGCGTGCGTTCCAGAAGTGCGTGACTCGTCAGAATTCGCAACTGAGTCTGAACATCGCCGTTTGAATTAGAATCGGCACCACCCGGTGCGATCGGAGTGACCTCTTTCAGATTGAGGAAGTTCTCGTTCAAATCCTGGATCTCAATGGATGCCGTCGCGCGGTAATCCGGCGCTTGACTGGACGTGTAGATCCAGCCCAGTGCCAGCCCGATCCCAGCCATAACCAGCATGATCCGCAGATTCCTACGCAGGAAGTCGAGGCCATCCACTATGGCCGAGTCTTCCGTCATATCCGGTGGCATTGGGCGTAGCGGTCGAATCGGGCGTACGCGCGAGGCTCTTGGGGCGGGTCGCGATGAAGTCACTTTGCGGATTAACGCAGGCATAGTTTTAAGACCAGTTTTAAATAAAATATCTTGCGGTACGAAGCAGTTAACGGCGGAAGATTACAACACCCGTCGCCATTTGAATCCCAACTTCTAAGGCTTTGCGCGCAGTGCTCTTCAACGCGCTGTTCGGAATAAATAGAATGTCGTTCGGTTGTAACAATTGATCGGGGGCCTGGTTAGAAAGAATCTTCCGCAGATCCACCGCGATCTCTTTACGCTCAGGACCGTCACCAGTGGAACGCAGTATCCGCGCGCTTTGCGGAGCGGCAGTCACATCCATGCCTTCAGCCAGCGCGAGCGCCTGTAACGTTGAGACGGACTCTTTTTCCGCCAAGGTGAACCCGCCCGGCTTCTTGACGTTTCCTACTACATAGATCAATTCCGCGCGTGGAACCGAGACAACATCGTTGGGACGGATCAGGATATTGCTGGCGGGGTTTGTCCCGTCCAGCAGCCGTTTCAGGCTGATCTTGGCGACCGTCATATTCGCGTCCTCGCTGTTGCCTAACAACGGAATCGACCCTGAGGACTTCTGACGCGTAACCAGCACCGTGTTCCCTGCCTCCGGCGTCAAACCTTCCGCCATGGAAATAACTTCGATCAGCGTCTTACCGCCGCGTAATTGATGCGTACCCGGCTTATGCACGGAACCCAGCACGGACACGGGCTGCGAACCGTACTCGATGACTTCGACGACCACCTTCGGGTCGCGAACCACTTTCTTCAAGCGCTCTTCGATCTGACGCGCGAGCTGTTCCGTGCTCTGCCCGCTGGCCATCAGATGTCCCGTGTACTGATATTCCAGGCTGCCATCCGGAGCGATGACCTTTTGCGGAAATTCAATTTCCTTAAGGTCGCGCAGCGTCACCGCAACCTTATCGCCTGGGCCCAGCAGGTAGGCCTCAGCGCCCTGCATTCTGCCCGATACCACTAATAGAGCGATGCCCAACCATTGCGAAATTCTTAGTCTCATGCAGCACCTCGCGCGTATCCAGTGAAAGCCGAACTCGCCCCAGACCTGGCGGCTGCGGAAACCGGCTCCACCATCGCTTCGTCCATCTCCACTGCCACTGACCTTTGCAGCAAGCTCACCGATACCACCAGCCGGTGACCCGCCTTGAATTGTTCCAGTACTCCCACCGCTTCCCGAAACGGGCCGGAGCGGACTCGGATCCGGGCTCCCACTGCGAGAAAGGGAACTCTCTGCAACTCCACGCCCGACTTCAACATCGTCTGGAGCGATGCAATCTCACGATCGTCCACCGGGCAATCCGTCGCGCCAAATCCCACGATTCCCGCCGCTCCCGGAGCGGTCAAAATCTCGCGCCGCCGCAGTTGTCCAAAACGGGCGAAGATGTAACCGGGAAACAATGGTAGCTCCACAACCTGGATCCGATCCGACCAGGCTCGCCGTTGTCGACAGACCGCGCTGCACACCTCCAGGCCATGCGATTCCAGATAAGCAGCCACCGACTTCTCACTGCGGCTGCGCACTCGAATGGCGTACCATTGCGCGCTGTCTGCCATCTCTAAATCCATTGGTTGCATTTCCTGATTCGAAACAGAGGGTTTAAACATGCTCCCGCCCTTTCGGTCCCACCCAGTGGCTGACCATTTCGCTATGCCGGGACAAGTCTGAGTTTGCCAGTGGCTCGCCCAGTTTCATAGAGGTCGAAGGTACTGAATACGATTGGGACTTGGTAAACTCACACCCTGTTCTCGGCAAAGCCAACCACCTCACCGAATCGCACCTGGTCTCGTTTGGCAACCAGAAGTCCGGCGTAAGTGGCTGCACAGTATAGCCTTAGCCATTCGGATGCGATGGTGTTTTTACCTTAGTACTTGCAAAACACAGGGCTGAGTTAGTACTGGTATAGTGGTGATCCGGCTCCAGGACCGCCCTCTACTTTTTGCCGGTGTGACGAATTCTATTTGAGAAACTTAGGTCGTACCCCCACCCCGCTACTCGCAGCCTGATCCCCGATGATAGGAGTCATAAGCCTTATCAATTCATTACATTTAAGAACTAACTGACATGCACCGTTCTGGCCATCCGCCACGTCCTACTCTGCATGGGGATTGAGTGCGGTGGGCGTGTAAGCATATGCTCTATTCTTGGTGCCAACTTCCTGATAAACAATCTATGAAGATCACGTCCCAAACTTCAAATTGGTTGAATCGCCGAACCATCCTGTCCATCGCAGGCGTTTTGGTGCTGTTGACGTTATGGGTTCCGGGCGCGACCGCCCAACGTGGCCGCCTTACCGCTCCCATTCAATCTCGGCGGCGCGTTCAGATGCACGGACATATGCGCCCCCAGGCAATCGCGGAAAACGATCAGGGTCCGGTCGATCCGACCAGGGTATTGTCCGGCGTGACGCTGGTTCTGCGGCCATCGGCGGATCAGCAAACCGCACTCAACCAACTGTTGAAGGATCAACAGAATCCGGCCTCGCCTGACTACCACCACTGGTTGACCCCGGAACAATTCGCGGACCGCTTTGGTACCAGTCCCGACGATCTAGCAAAGATCGCAGATTGGTTGAAGCAGCAAAACCTGGAGGTGGTCGGGTTCGCGCGCGGTAGAAACGCGGTAACGTTCCGCGGTACCGCACAGACCGTAGGACAGGCTCTGGGCACCCAGTTTCGTCGCTATGCCGTTGGTTCTAAATCTCACTTCGCCAATGCGACAGAACCTACGCTGCCATCGGATCTTGAACCGCTCGTAACCGCTATCCAGGGACTGGACGATTTCGGTCTGGAGGCCCGCTATCGGGAGATGCCGCAAGCCGCACCCACACCTGAGGCAACCTCGAATGCCCTCAATTCCAAGTACACCTCCAGTTCCGGCAATCACTATCTGGCTCCCGACGATTTTGCGGCCATTTTCAATCTGAACCCGCTTTACGCAGTAGGCATCGACGGAACCGGTCAGACGATTGTGGTCGCCGGCCAGACGCAGTTGGACCTGACCAGCGTCCGGATGTTCCGGTCAAAGTTCGGCCTGCCCGCCAACGACCCGCAACTGTTGCTGGTTCCTGGTTTCCCCAATCCCGGCGTATCTTCCGGCGACGTTCCGGAGGCCAATCTGGACCTGGAATGGACCGGTGCGATTGCCCGCAACGCGCAGATTATCTATGTGTACTCGTACGGTGTCCTGGACGCGGTCCACTACGCCATTGACCAGAATCTAGCCCCCGTCATCAGCGTCAGCTACGGCCTGTGCGAAGGACTGACCCCCAACTCCGCGATGCTCTCGATGCAGAGCTGGGCGCAGCAGGGCAACGCCCAAGGCATTACCTGGGTCGACGCATCGGGTGATGCCGGCGCTGCGGATTGTTTCACCGGGACGTCCAACAGCGGCCTGGCAGTCGACGTGCCTGCTAGCATTCCCGAAGTGACCGCCATCGGCGGAACTACATTGGCCGAAGGCACTGGAACCTTCTGGAGTTCCACCAACAGCTCTACTAGCGCGTCGGCACTCTCCTACATACCCGAGACGACTTGGAATGACAGTACGATCAATTCCGCGTCGGCTAGCGGCGGAGGTCCCAGTTCTTTCTTCCTAAAGCCCGCTTGGCAAACCGGGCCCGGAGTGATCAACGACGGCTTCCGCAGCGTACCCGATATCTCCTTCCCGGCCTCACCCCAGCACGATGGCTATCTGGTCTATAGCGGAGGTGTGCAAGTCGTGTACGGAGGGACCTCGGTCGGCACGCCGATCTTCTCTGGCGTGGTTGCGCTGCTGAATCACTATCAGGCCAGGACCGGTGCCCCTCAGGGTTTGGGTAACATGAATCCGCGCCTGTACAGTCTCGCCCAAACCGCCCCAAACGCCTTCCATGACGTAACAACCGGCAACAACACCATTACGATTGCCTGCACCAGTCGATCGCGCAATTGCACGTCCGGCTCCTACGGCTATTCCGCCGGTCCCGGCTACGACTTCGCCACAGGCCTGGGTTCGCTGGATGTCTACAATTTCATGAACGCCTGGATGGGGTCCAACCTCAACCTGACCCACAGCACCGCGACCATCACCTTGTCTGCCGCCTCTTCAAGCCTGGCAGCAGCCGACACCACGCTGCTGACCGCGACGGTCTCCGGCACCAGCGGCAAGGCCCCCCAAGGCACGATTACGTTTCGAGTGGGAGGCGCGAGTTTGGGCACGGTGCCGCTAGTCACACCCTCCGGCAACACCACCTCTACTGCGACCCTAACTCTTTCTGGCACTAGCTTGAGCGCCGGGATGAACTCGATCTCCGCCTCATACAGCGGAGACTCTGTCTACGCGACGGCCTCGGCAAGCACGCAGGCGACCCTGACGACATCGCAAACCGGCCCTCCCATGATCACGGCCTTGGCGAACGCGGCGTCGTTCAAGACGAATTACGCTCCCGGCATGCTGTTGACCGTTTTCGGAGCTCAGCTCTCCCCCATTACCTGGATCGCGTCCTCCGTGCCTCTGCCGAATCAAGTTGGCGGCGTTTCGGTCACCATCAACGGCGTCTCCGCGCCCCTGCTGTATATCTCGCCCACCCAACTGAACATCCAGGTGCCTTACGAACTGGCACCTTTCTCCGCTGCAACGCTGATCGTCAATAACAACGGCATCTCGGCCATTCGTAATTTCATCGCCTCCACCGCCGCCCCCGGAATTTTCACGAATCCAGACTTCGCTCCCGTCCCATTCCCGACCGCCGCGCGCGGACAAACGGTGACCCTCTACATCACTGGGGCCGGGGCCGTCACCCCACAGTTATTAACCGGCGCGGCCCCGTCGGCAGGAACCTCGGTCTCGGCGCTGCCTCATGCGGTCAGTGCGCTAACGGTCACCGTCGGCGGCATCGATGCGCCAGTGGCTTTCTCCGGCATCGGCCCTGGACTGGTGGGTGTTGTGCAAGTGAACTATCAGGTACCACTCAACGCCCCGTTGGGCATAAATCCGGTAATCGTCAGTATAAGCACGCAATCTAGCGCACCGGCCAGCTTGACCGTGACACCCTGATCATACTTCTCAGCCGAGCACGTGGCGCACGCACTAATGCGTGCCGCGTCGAGACTTTATCGACGCCATGCTTCTAGAACAGGCGCAACTGGTAGTCCCGCAGCGGGAGGGGATCGCGGCAATGTGAATCCCGGATCGCGTCCGCATTGCTGACGAGCCTCAACAGACATGGAGGGGAGTCATGAAAACGAAAACTAAAACTAAGGAAGTCTTACTTCCCAGTTTGACCGCCCATCACTGGCGACTTGAACTACACCGCCCGAGGCGTACTCCGCACAACCTCGGTATCCAACCTCGACCCGACCATCGTCACGTTGAACAACAGCGCCATCGCTGAGCAGCCGAAGATGATAATGGCCATCGGCATTGCCGGGTCGTCCAGTACCCCCAGGAATCCGGCCGCGACCGCAGGCAGTACAAATTGCATCGTCCCCAAAAGTGCCGAAGCCGTACCAGCGATATCCCCGTGCCTCTGCATCGCAATCGTCGAGCCATTGGGAAACATGAAACCTTGCGCACCGAACACGTTGTTC
>JBDTUY010000227.1:0-8038 GCA_040007495.1 Acidobacteriota bacterium
CGTGAAAGAAGGTAGGATCAAGCCGTCGAAGGACCAAACAGCGACGGAGCTTTCGCTTGTCTCAGGTTCCCGAGGTAACTTCGATATGGCGATTGATCGGACCTCCGGGATCGTTCGGATGCGGGCGACGTCGATTCCGATGAGTCGCCTGATCACTCCGTTCCAGGGACGGGATGAGCACATGGTGTTTGATCGCACCGGCATGACTGGCGTCTACGATATTGCGCCGATCAGTATTGATGTCGGACCTTCCGCGCCTGGGGCTTCCATGTGGCCTGAGATCATGCAGGGTCTGGGATTTAAGTTGGAGTCATCCAAGGGCCCTGTGGACTTTCTTAAGATTGAGCGCCTAGAACGGCCGTCGGACAATTAGCTTCCCCAATCGTTTAGTGTTGTTCCAATCGCTTGAAGACTTCCTCAGCATATTCTTCTCGCAAGCCGCAGTCCCATCAAACGAAGCTTAACAATTCTGCCTGCTGAAATCTGGGACTCCCGGTCAAGCGGATGGTTGCCACTCTGTAGCTTAATGGAATGGAGGCAAGCGCGAATCTGGATGAATGGAACTGGACCTGACAAAGCAGATCAGTTATCGGCAGTCGTGCTGGGATCGTTGGACGCGCCTGAGAGTGCGGGTGGGTTGGCTCGGCGGGCTTATGAGAGTCGGTCGAGTTTCTTTCGGTTGTTTCAGGCGCTGATCAAGGAAAGCCCGGGGGCGATGCGGCGGCGGTTGCTGTTGGAACGGGCTGCTTGGCAATTGCGAGATACGCGCGCTTCGGTGACCGAGGTCGGACTCAATGCGAGCTATGAGTCGCTTGAAGGATTCACGCGAGCGTTTGGACGGGCCTTCGGGTTGTCGCCTAGTTTGTATCGACGTACCAGGACGGGGCGAATCCATCTGCCTGCTCCGAACCATTTTCATTTTCGACCGGATACAGGCTTTAGAGGAGCAACGAAAACCATGGACTTATTCGAACTATTTGCAGGCACCGACGCCTGGTATGCGCGACGGCTACTGCAAGAGGCGGCCAAGCTGACGGACGAACAGTTGGATTCTCCCGTTAGCAAGACCGGAACGCTGTCCCCTTGGGATACGCCGGACAAGAGTCTGCGTGTGATTCTGGATCGCATCGTGCAGACCAAGGAAGTGTGGACTGCGGCGCTTACTGGCGGAGAAATGCCGAAGTTGGACGAAGCGCCGGCAGAGGATCGTACGGCGGCGGCCATGCTGGAGCGGTTTGAGAAAACGGAGGCTCGATTCCTGAGTTTCTTTCGGGATATTCGCGATCGAGGGGCGTGGGATGAATCCTTCGTGGACGCGCTGTGCGAGCCTGCGGAGACATTCACGTTTGGTGGGGTGTTTTCGGACGTGATTACGTTTAATTCGTTTCGCCGGTTGGCTGCGCTGGATGCGTTTCACCAGTTGGGGGTGCATGTTCAGGGGTCGGGCAGTCCGATTGAGTACGAGAATGCGCTCAAGGGTTCCGATAGTTAATCTCGTGGCCCAGGAAAACGTCGCATCAGTCGAGCCATCCGGCACGAAATGCTTCAAGCAGTGTAGTCGACTGAGGACGACTCCGCTCCCTGGCCGTCGCCCGTTTGCGGGCAAGGCGGCTCGTCGGTATCGCGGCAAACGGTCGGCTTTCTTTCGGCCCGGCGGGCTGATGACTCTAACATCTAGGCAGACTGCCTCAAGACGTCGGATGTTTTGATAAACTGGCGTGAGACGCGTGCAGGACGCGTCCTGTCCGCGGAAAGGGCTGCGCCCACCTGCTTTAACTTGAGGTCTCCACCTTGTTGACACTCTTTCGCCTGTCATGCGGACCGGGCACACGAAGGAGACAGTCTTGAACCTGGAACAACAGAAGAAACAAGCTCGCGAACTATTGCGGGCGATTCGTGCTGGAGATGCAGATGCGCTTACGCGCCTGCGGGACCGGCACAGCCGCTGGACAGCGGTAGATGAAGTAAGCGTGCGACAGTTGGTCGCGCTGCATGACGCGCAGTTCGTGCTGGCACGTGAACAGGGGTTCAGTAGCTGGCCGAAGTTGAAGGCGTATGCGGAACCAACGTCGGATTCCCGCCATACTCGGCTGTTTGTCGCGGATGTGGCTTGGATCACGGACCGAGTGCGTGGGTTGATGCGGACTAAGAACTCGGCCGGACCTGCGGCGCTGGAGCAGATTCGTGAGTGGCATCCACGGTTCGCGGATGCGACGGACGAGGAGATTCGGCAGACCGCGATTAGTGAAGGGGATGCTCGGTTGGTTTATGCTCGCGAGCATGGCTTTGAGACTTGGGACGATCTGTCCAATCGTGTCGAAGCGTTGAAGAGTGGACGCGCGGAGGAGCCTTTTAAGGCTGCATTCGAGGCGCTGCAGACCGGCGACCTCCCTGCCCTGAAGGCACTGCTGACGGCGCATCCAGAACTCGCAAGGCAGCGAGGAACGAATGGCAACACTTTGCTGAATTTGGCGGTGAGCCTTGCTGCGAAGGTGAAGCCGACGCCGGATCTTTCGCCAGTCAAGGCATTGCTAGAGGCCGGCGCGAGCGTGAGTGATGCAAATGATCGCGGGTGGACGTCGCTGCATCAAGCGGGCTACTCCAATCAAACGGAACTCACGAAGCTGTTGATCGAGCACAGAGCCGAACTGGACGCGGAGGCGCATGGATCGGGCGGCACGCCTTTGGCCGCGGCGCTGTTCTGGGGGCATCGCGAGGTGGCGGACTTGTTGGGACAACACGCGGTCGCGCCGAACAATCTTCGTATGGCGGCTGGACTCGGGAGGCTGGATCTCGTCGAGGCTTGCTTCACTGGAGAACGCACTCTGACACCCGAGGCTTGCGCGGCGCGCGGTTTCTATCGTCCGCATAGTGGCTTTCCAGATTGGCAACCATCGACCGATCCGCAAGAAGTACTGGATGAGGCTCTGGTGTGGGCTTGCAAGAGCGGACGTGTAAACGTACTTGATCGGTTGCTGCGTGGCGGAGCTCGGGTTGAGGCAGATCCGTATCGGGGGACGGCGCTGATTTGGGCGGCGTTTTGCAATCGTACTCGGTCGGCGACATGGCTGCTGGATCATGGAGCGAACGTGAATCAGAAGGCTACGTTCGGCGGGTTGACGCACGGCCAGGGAATCACCGCGTTGCATCTGGCGGCACAGGGCGGGCACTTGGAGACGGTCCAGTTGCTGGTGGAGCGCGGGGCGGACCAGTCTATTAGAGAGGATCTCTATAGCGCGGACGCTGCGGGTGCGGCGGAGTACTTCGGACAGATTGCAGTGCGGGATTACCTGCGGTCAGTGACGCTGTAGGGATCTCATGAAGGTGGGGGTCGAGGATCGCATTCCGATGTTGGACGATCCTCGGCCCGAGAACCCGTTAGAACACTGCCTATGAAAACGTTCAGCAGCAACTGGGCTGAAACTGGTGAAGCAGAAGCGTTCGATTCCGGTGATTGTGGTGGATCACGTTAGCGAGAAGCCGATTGAGTAAGGCTCGCCTCTTAGCCTCGGGGTGAGATAAACTTGGCCGCTGTGGCAAAACGATTTGTACGGTACGCGGTAGCGATGATCTTATTGGTCTACGGGTTCGCCAAGATCAACGGCTCGCAGTTCACGATCCTGGATTCGGAGTTGGACAAGCCGATGGGTCAGGTAAGCGGGTTTTGGCTCACCTGGAACTACTTCGGCTATTCGACGGTCTATGGGACGTTCCTGGCATTGTCCCAGATCGTCGGGGCGCTGCTGCTAACTTTTCAACGAACGGCACTCTTAGGAGCGTGCGTCTTAGCGCCAATCCTGGTCAATATTATTTTGATTGACGCCTGCTATGGAGTGGGTCCGGACGTCACGCTGATTGCGACGCTGCTACTGGTAGGGACCTTGAGTATCATCTGGCCGCGACGCGAAGAGCTGCTCGCGATACTCTGGCCTGCGACAGACGACACGAGCGGCTCCGCTTGGCGATCCTGGTTGAAATGGTGTGTTCGTGCTGCGATGGTCAGTCTGGCTTTCGGCTTTACCTACTGGGTGGCGAACTTCAATAACCGTGCTCCGACTCCGATTGACGGTGCCTGGGATGTGGTTCAAGTGGAGCCATCGGTAGCAGAGGGACAGCTTCCGGCCACAATTTTCTTCGAGTACAATCGTGCGTCCATGGCGGTGTTCAAGTCGAAGGACGGTGTGTACAAGACCCATCACTTCGATGTCGACCGGGCGAATAGTCGGGTCGAAATCTCAGAGAAATGGGAAGGAAAGGGCACGCAGATCTTCGACGGAACGTACACCACATCAGGCACGGAGCTGAAGATGACCGGGGTCTTTCGAGAGCTCGGCAACCTCACTTTGGATCTGCGAAAGAGGTCGGTGAGGCAATAAGTGTGGCAACAATGAACTGATGCAAGTATTCGCCTATATTGTGATCGTCATACTGTGGGTATTCCTTGCTTGCCTGGTTTGGCTAGCCGCAGGGTTGATGCTGCTTTTCAAACGGACCAACTCGTTTGCGCGTCCACTTAGCTGGGCTGTGGCTGGGACCTTTCCGTTTGTGTTTGGTTATCAGGCTGTTTCAGCTCCTTTCATTGCGGTCTTGCTTATTGCGGCTCTCGCACTGGGACCGATTCTGGAACCGCACGCCACGGAAATTACCGAGAATCCGCTGGTCATCTTCTCTGCTATCGCAGCAACTTTCCTCTTGCTGATGATCTCCCTCGCTGGCTTTTACGAAGGCTGGCGCGTTGGTTGGATTTGCGCCCGGGGACAGAGTCTTAGAGAAGCCCTGCGATCGGGACCGACCGTGAGATTAGTCGCACGCGTGCTCCCACGCGCGACTGTGGAGCAAGCGCTCTCACGGATCCCTTGGTAGTTGGAGACATCTGCTCCCTGAGGGCTACACTGGTTTTGTGCCTACCAACCGCCTGAGTGGCGAAAAAAGCCCTTACCTATTGCAACACGCGCAGAACCCCGTGGACTGGTTTCCTTGGGGCGAGGAAGCGCTAGCCCGTGCGAAGTCTGAAGACAAACCGATCTTTCTCTCCATCGGTTATTCGACCTGCCATTGGTGTCACGTGATGGAGCGCGAGTCGTTTGAGAATGACGAAGTCGCAAAGGTCTTGAACGACAACTTCATTCCGATCAAGGTAGATCGCGAGGAGCGACCGGATCTGGATCGCGTATACATGATGTTCGTGCAGGCGACGACTGGCAGCGGCGGATGGCCAATGTCGGTCTGGTTGACGCCTGAGGGCAAGCCGTTTTTCGGTGGCACGTATTTCCCACCTGACAATCGCTACGGAAGGCCAGGATTCAAGCACATTCTGGAGAGCTTGGCGAAAGCCTGGAAGGAAGATCGACCTCGGATTGAGCAGTCTGGTTCGCAGGTGATCGAGCAGTTACGCCAGCATTCGGCGCATCCTGCGGGATCCAAGGAGTTAGATGTTCTGAAGATTGCGGATGCTGCCTATCAATCGTTCCGCAGGTCCTTCGACGCGCGGTTGGGAGGATTCGGTGCAGCTCCGAAGTTTCCCCGCCCTACGATTCACAATTTCTTGCTGCGATATTGGTCGGTTAGCGGGAATGAGGAAGCTCGCGATATGGTGCTCTCGACGCTGGACGCGATGGCCAAGGGCGGCATGCATGATCAGCTAGGCGGCGGCTTTCATCGCTATTCGGTGGACGACCATTGGTTCGTGCCGCATTTCGAGAAGATGCTGTACGATCAAGCGCAGTTGGCGGCTTCCTACGTGGAGGCGTATCAGATCACGGGTGAGGAGCGATACGCGGATACGGCTCGGGATATTTTCGATTACGTGCTGCGGGATTTGGGGCATGCGGAGGGTGGGTTTTATTCGGCTGAGGATGCGGATAGTTTAGATCCGGACGCGGCGGTGTCGGCTAACGGACATGCGGAGAAACGCGAGGGCGCGTTCTACGTTTGGACTGCGAAAGAGATCCTGGATGAACTGGGCGCGGATGACGCTCAGGTATTCGGGCGGCGGTTTGGTGTTCGGGCTAACGGCAACGTGGATGAAGATCCGCACGGTGAATTCCCTGGGCGCAACATCCTGTTTCAAGCTACCGAGTTGGTGCCTGCGGACAATTATGTCGTGTCACGCAGCATCGAAAAACTGCTGAGGCTCCGCAACACGCGACCGCGTCCGCATCTTGACGATAAGATTCTGACTGCCTGGAATGGTCTGATGATCTCGGCGTTTGCCAAGGGTGCGCAGGCGTTGGGCGAGCCTCGTTATGCGGATGCTGCTGGTAGCGCGAGAACCTTCATTCGTCAGAAACTGTGGCGTGTATCGGATCAGACGCTGCTGCGGCGCTATCGCGATGGTGAGGCTGCGATTGAAGGTTTTTTGGACGACTATGCGTTCCTGATTAATGGTCTGGTGGATTTATACGAGACGGATTTCGATTTGAAGAATCTGCTGTGGGCCGAGAAGTTGGCGCTGAAGGCGATCGAACGGTTTGAGGATAAGGAGAATGGCGGATTCTTCAGTACGGAGTCTGGCAAAGACGATTTGGTTCTGCGGCTGAAGGACGATTACGACGGGGCGGAGCCGTCGGGCAATTCGGTGATGATTCTGGCGCTGTTGCGGCTGGCTCGGTTCCGCGATCGGAAGGATTTTGGTGAGGTGGCGGATCGCGCATTGGCATCCTATACGAACAAGATGGCGTTAGGCGGTTCGGGGTTGCCGCAGATGCTGGTCGCGCTGTTGTTCGCGTCGAACAAGCCTTTGGAGATCGTCCTGGCGGGTCCGCATGAACAGCTCGGGTACATGATGGGCGCGATCCACGGGGATTTCTTGCCGAATGCGGTGGTGATGCTGGGGAATCATGCTCCGCAGGTGATGCCTGCGATTGACGATAAGCCGACGGCATATGTCTGTGAGAATTTCGCCTGCCAGTTACCGGTTACCGAAGTTGAGGCGTTGGAGGAATTGTTGGACAAGTTGGCAGGGGCAAAGGGATAGTTGGCGGAGATAGTGGTCAAAGGAGATGGTGGTCAAGAGATGGGTAAAGAAGGTCGTCTCTGCTGCTGTAGCAGGCTAAATTGATAAAATCTCGGGTCGAGCTTCTTTGAAGATGAACGGCGAAGATGAATAACAAGGATCAAACAACGAAACGATTTGACTCCGCCGAACCACTGCGCGTACCATCAAGATCAAGCCTAGTTCTGCTGTTCAACCTCGTTCTGTGGAACCTGGCGGTTTCCTCCCCCGGAATTTCTTTCGTGCAAAAAGGAAATCCGTCATGTCTAATTGGACCAAAACTTTCGCGCTCTTCTCTCTTTCATGCGTGAGCCTCGCGACCACCGCGTTTGGCGGACCCATCACTGCTGTCGTCGTTTATGGCGATAGCCTTTCCGACAACGGCAATCTCTACGCCGCTAGCGGCAACACCTTTCCGCCGTCGCCGCCCTATTTTCCCGGACGGCGTTCCAACGGACCCGTCGCTGTGGAACAACTGGCAACCGACCTTGGAGTTCCGCTGATCGATTATGCCTGGATTGGCGCTACCACCGGCATCGGAAATTTCGGCGATGGCGGCACGCCTACTAGCGTTGGCGGCCTGAATCTTCCCGGCTTGGCGACCGAACTCGCGTTCACGCAGGCAGGCCTCGGTCCATTGCTCAGCACTGGCTTGTTTGTAGTGTGGGGCGGACCGAATGACTTTTTATCTCCCTCGGTCTTGGACCTAACCCCGCAAGCCGTAGTCACGCGCGCCGTGACCGACCTGATCAGCATCGTCACCACTCTTTCATCCTTGGGTGCGAGCCACATCCTGGTTCCCGGCCTCCCCGACCTCGGCCTGACGCCCTATTTCCAATCACAAGGTGTTCTGGCCGCGGCGCAAGCCTCCGCACTAACCGACGCGTTCAACGCCTTGCTCTACGCCAACCTGCCCAGTGGTGCCACCTTTTTCGACACCGCATCCTACGTGCGCGCCATCGCAGCCAACCCGGCCGCTTTTGGTTTGACCAATGTCACCGACGCCTGCTTTAACGGCATCACAGTCTGCGCGAATCCTAGCCA
>JBDTUY010000228.1:0-8030 GCA_040007495.1 Acidobacteriota bacterium
TAATGGGGACAGAGCGCTCTGCCCCTTTTCTCACACTTTGGCAAGTGGTCTGAAAACCCCACAATCCAAGCTGCCATTTCGCCATCTCTTAGCAACGTCGGGCAGATTTCCCGAGCCGATCTGCGTCGATCCGCATCTTTCCCATCACATACCGAAACACCGACCGCCTCACTCCCCGACCATCCTCTATCCGCAAGCCAAGGAATTCGGCGGTCTGTCATTGGATGGCCTGAGTCGGCCAGGAGTTGCATTCCGGACTCCAACACGGGCCTGCGCGCGATGATTGTTAGCACAATAACAAACTCCTAGCGGGTGTGGGTCAAGAAGGCCGTCATCCGGGTAAAACTGATAACAGCTCGGGTTGACCTAAAGCATCATCATTTCGACAGGAAAGACGGTAAAGGCAGCAAACAGGGCGGCCAGGCGTAGTGAAAAGGCAGGAGGCGGAGAAAGCAGGAAGCCAACATCAGACAAGATAGCCAGCCTGGGGCTGGCTGCGGGACTGGGGTTCCCGCCCCCCCTATAACGCTATCCGACCACTTTAAATGGTTCCGTCTCCAGCTTCGCTGTGCGAATTTTCGGAGCCGGGACTTGCAAGCCCGGCATTGCGGGAGCTTTGAACAGGCCTCGGCAGGTCTTGGCAATAACGCGAGCCCACTGGTTGGCCCGGTTGCGGCGTGCGCTGTCCGTTGCCATTCCGGTGCTGGCGTACATCTGCCGATAAAGCTTCGACAGGAAGATGAAACCTAGCCGAGCTTTGAGATTCGGCGTGCAATCCGACCGCTTCCAGACGTTGCGGAAGCTGTAGAATTCATCCCATACACCTTGCGTGCGTATACGCATTTCGTCCGATGACATGGTCGGATGCGGCATGAACATCTTGGGACGCTTTTCGGGAGGGATCAGCCAGTAACGGGTGATCGGAGTACCCTCCACCATCGGGGGATTTCCTTCAAACGACTTTTCCCATTTTTCGAAATCGACGGTGCCGCAGAACGGCGTCAACATGACGAACTGCGCGAAGGTAATTCCGGCTGCTTTCGCCAGGTCGCCGGTGGCTTTGAACGTATCGGCACGATCCGTGTGGAGGCCGAAAATGAACGAGCCCAACACGTGGACGCCATGTTCTCTGAAAACTTTCAAACGGGCGATCAGGTTGTCACCGGAGAGGTTGAAATCCTTATAAACAGCTTTCAAGCCTTCCGGGGTCACGGCCTCTATACCCACCAGCGCGCCGCGAATGCGGGCCTTGCGCATTGCGTCCAGAAACTCCGTATCTTCGGCCGACTCCATCGTGATCTGCGTGAAGAAGTTCATGTCGCCTGGCAGATCGGCCAGACGTTCCATAAGCTCAAACCGTTCGGCTCGGATGGCCTTCAACTGTTCGACCCGGGGAATATTGTTTTGCCGCTCCGCAAGTTGAATATCGGTCAGTGAGACCGGATAGAAATTGTCATCGGCCAGGGCGATAAACCGGAAGCCCTTGCGGCGAAGTTCCACCACCTCTTGAATCACCGCGTCGCTGCCACGCTGACGGGGCTTTTGGCCGTCCGTCCTCCACACAGAGCAGAACGAACAGTGCTTGGCACAGCCGCGAACCGTTTGAACGGACGCCCACATATAGGCGTCGTCCGGCATCAGATCCCAACGCGCTTGCTTGAAATGTCCAGCGTCCACGCGGCCGCCGTCATAGATTCTTTCCAGTTTACCTGCCGCGACATCGGCCACCACCTGCGCCCAAACCATATCGCCGTCGCCCTTGACGGCAGCGTGCGCGCCACCCAGGTCGAAGGTCTCTTCCGGATAAAGGGTTGGATGAATGCCACCGAAAATGACCCACGCGCCGCGCTCGCGCAATTTGCGACCGATGGCGTAGCCTTTCAGCGCATTGCCGGTATGGATGCCGATGCCTGCGATGTCGCCCGGTTGGATTTGTTCGACGTCCAACTGTTCCAGCGTTTCGTCCCAAATAAGAGGATCGCCAAAAGTGGAAGGAGTCGCCGCAGCCAGCACATACAGCCAACGGGGTGTAATGACCGCAGTGCCAAACGACATGTCACTGGGATTGATTAGGTGTACTTTTGGTGAGCGAATACGGATACCTCTCGTATCTGACCGGAGGTGCGAATCACTCGCGGTCCGGTGGGCAAACGTCCCATTGTAGCAGTCCGGAGGCGACCTTGAAGGTCCGCCTTGAGGATTTGCACTTAAATTTTGCGGCTGGCGGAAAAACCGCGCGAGGCCTGTGCTACACTTCTCTTTGTCCACTCCTTGATTAGCGCCCGTAGCTCAGCTGGATAGAGCGTCTGGCTACGAACCAGAAGGCCGGGTGTTCGAATCACTCCGGGCGCACCAAACAAACCCAAGCAGTTTAGTACTAGGTTAGTCGAACTGTGTCGTTTGCCCAGACTCTTAGCCACCGAGTCCCCTGCGGATGAACATTGCTCACACGGAGAATTCGTTCAAAAACACGGCATGATAGTCAGAAGCCTAGGTGCCTCGGGGTACTATTGAAGTACCTATGAAACAAAAACAAGTTAAGAAGCGCATTGCGCGAGCGCGCAATGCAAGAATGCGGGAACTGGCCGCTTCGATAGCCGCAAAGGGAACGGCGAAAGCCGCACCGGTTAGCGCATAAGGCGAACGCCGGGGCCCTACTAGCGGTCCCGGCGTTGTTCCCAGAACATTCGCGATTCCGCCAAACCAACCCTGCCTTAAAAATGCACCCGATTGTTTTTTAGCCAACCTGCTTGCCGGCGGCGTCCGTCATCGGCGCCAAGGTCGTGATGGAGCCGAAGCCGTCCCGCAGAAAAAACGTCAGCGTATACCCTTCCTCAGTGACCAACCTGAGATCTTTCCGGATGGGCAAGGCACCGACCACTGTACCCTCTACCTTTTTGCTGCCGGGCACCCAATTCGCTCCGTGGTGCTCATGATCGGCCGGATTCTCTTCATAGATCTCAAGCTCGTACTCCGCAATATCCACGAGGTCTGAACCCATGAAGACATCTGCGATCCCAGCAAGCTTTCGGACGGGCATCAGCGATATGCATGGACGATACACCCCCCAGCGTTCGGACACAAGGGTCATGACAAGCTTCCCTCACCAGCACCACTCCCTCAACTCGTGAGTCAGTCGCTCGATCAGCCCGGCCATTAGGTCCTTGCACTAGATGATCTCTGCGAATATGCTTGTTGAGTATGAAAATTTTAAACCTGACAGCCCCCGTCGCAATCATCGGCCTCGTGAGCATGGTGCCGATGGTCTTTCTGTATGGTCAACCGCCTGCCCCCGCTGCTCCTGCGGCGCAAAAAGGCCCCGGCGGGCTGAAGGGCAAGGGCGCTCCCCCGAGCCCTGAGCAAATCGCGCAGCGCGAAAAGCAAGCAAAGATGCAGCACGACGACTATGAGGACATGAAGACGCAGCTCGGCATTAAGGCCCTGCGTCCGGGTCCCAGCGGCACCGAAACCGCGCCCAATCACGCCAACTACGATGAGGCCATCGCCAACCCGTTCCCCAAGCTGCCCGAAGTCCTGACCTTGAAGAACGGCAAGAAGGTCACCAGCGCGAAGATGTGGAACGACCAGCGCCGGCCAGAAATAGTGGAGGATTTCGAGCGCGAAGTTCTAGGCCGCGTCCCGAAGAATGTCCCGAAAGTCACCTGGACCGTCGCCGAGAGCCGTGACGGTGTGATCGGCACGACGCCCGTCGTCGGCAAGCGCCTGATTGGTCATGTCGACAACTCATCGTATCCCGCACTAAACGTCGACATCCAAATGACATTAGTCGTCCCCGCGAACTCGAAGCGCCCCGTGCCTGTAATGATGATGTTTGGCGGTGGCGGTTTGCCTCCCGCCGCCGGAGCGACCGCACCCGCAGCAAGGGCACCAGCGCCAGGAGCCGACCTGCCCGCGACCCAGCAATTGGTCGAAGGCGGCTGGGGCTACGCGTCCATCAACCCGACCAGTGTTCAGGCCGATAACGGCGCTGGGCTTACTGAGGGCATTATTGGCCTCGTGAATAAGGGTCACTTCCGCAAGCCGGACGACTGGGGCTCCCTGCGAGCCTGGGCCTGGGGTGCCGGACGCGGCCTCGATTACCTTGAAACCGAAAAGTCTGTGGACGCAAAGAAAGTCGGCATCGAAGGCGTATCTCGCTACGGCAAGGCCGCTCTAGTAACGATGGCCTTCGACCAACGCTTCGCAGTCGTGCTGATCGGTTCCTCCGGCGAAGGCGGGGCCAAACTGCACCGGCGCAACTGGGGCGAAGCAGTTGAGAACCTCACCGCAAACGGCGAATATCACTGGATGGCCGGCAACTTCATGAAGTACGGAGCATCCGAAGCCAGCTTCGGCAGCAAGACCCCCGGCGACTTGCCCGTGGACTCGCACGAACTGTTAGCCCTGTGCGCCCCGCGTGCGACTTTCATCAGCTATGGCGTTCCGGAAAAGGGCGACGCGAAATGGCTCGACCATCAAGGTAGCTACATGGCTGCGATCGCGGCCCAGCCGGTATTCCGCCTCCTGGGCGCCAAGGACCTGGGCAAATCCGATGACTACACCAAGGAAAAGATGCCCGAAGTGAACGTCAGCATGATGGATGGTCAGCTAGCCTGGCGTCAGCACGACGGCGGACACACCGACGGTCCCAACTGGAAGTACTTCATCCCGTGGGCCGACAAAATGCTGAAGGTGAAATAGCCCCTGAAACTGGTGACGGACATGATTTTCGCGACCCAAGCGCTTCTAAACCAGCGCAGAGGTGAGGAGCGAAAATCGCTGTCTGTCACCAGTTTTCATCCCGCAAAGCCGCTACTCCCGAGAGGGACCTTCTTCCTTCATATAAGACCGTTTCTGATACACACTCACTCAGCATGTCTCCCCACAAAAATCAGTTTGCGCTAGCCCTTCTCGTAGCAACCTCCCTCCACGCTCAAGCTCCCGCCGACCGGCCAGCCCCGCGCACCGACCAAAACTCGATGACAGCGCATCAACAGCTGTTAGAAAAAACCAAGCTCGGGCAAATCGACATCTACTTTGAAGGCGACTCCATCACCCGCCGCTGGGGCGCAACCGATTACCCAGAATTGCTGGCGAATTGGAAAGAAAACTTCTTCGGCTGGAACGCCGCCGACTTTGGCTGGGGAGCCGACCGCGTCGAAAACGTCCTCTGGCGTCTGCAGAATGGCGAACTAGGTGGCCTGCACCCGAAGGTCATCGTGCTGCTTGCCGGCACCAATAACGTAGGCAACCGTCTACCCGCCAGCGGAGCCGACCTCTTAATCGCCGACATCACCCGAGGGCTAAAAGCCACCATAGACCTCCTCCATGCGAAAGCCCCCGCAGCAGTGATCGTAGTAACGGCTATTTTCCCGCGCAATGACAACATGGCCGTGATGCCGATCATCCACGGCGTGAATCACAACCTGGAAGCTTTCGCCGACGGCAAATCGATCCGCTACCTGAACGTGAACAACAAGCTCGCGGATGCCGCAGGCAAGCTACAAGAAGGCATGATGAATGCAGACAAACTGCATCCCGCATTGAAGGGCTATCAAGTGTGGGCCGACGCCCTAAAACCAATCTTCACCGAACTGCTGGGTCCTCCCAAGAAAGAAGACCAAGCCCCTCCCCCGACAGGCGACCCCAGCGCGAAACCAGCGACCCGCTAAGTCTATGTGGCGCGCGCACTCGTGCGTGCAGCGTCGAGACTCTTCTCGACGCCTCTTGCGGTTGTGCAGAGATCTTGAAGACATGCGCGAAAAGCGACTGAGCGAGAGGGCACCGGTGTCGCAACAATTAGGGAGTTGAGGTCTTTGACCCCGCTCACTCCGCTCTCTTAATCTGTAATTACGAAGAAATACACGGTTTTGTTTAATGCTATGCTGTCGGTTATCGGGAGATGAATGACCATGGACCAAAGATACGAATTTTCTTTCATTAGCAGTAATCTGGAACGGGGTGTCTGCTATTACTATAAGCGCCAAGCCCCGATTGGTTCATCCAATCCTTCTGGCGAAATCTCTGTGATTAACGAAGGAAACGACAATCATCCTGATTGGTACTTCCGAATTCACGACGGCATGAAATTGCTTCACCTGGACCGTCACTTTCTTACGGCTGATGCCGCAGACGCCGCCGCTATTGAATGCTCCCTGACGATGCCCAAAGGACTGCGGCTTCGCCGCTACGAATGGTATAGCGGGAAAGAAGCCTATACAGTTGATGGCCTTGCTGACTACGACATCGATGTCACTTTCCTAGGTTTTGAATCGGGTGGCTGGCGTTATCAAGTAAAGGGAACAGGACAAGGTGCCGGGTGGTCAAAGCCTTGGGCAACTCTTGAAGACGCCTTTGCCGCTTTCCAGAGCAATCCGCCTACTGCGATCATCGTTCATCAGATTCAACTCCCGGAAGGCCACACTGTCTATCGTGCCTACGGCTACACTGACTGTGAGGTCCTAGTCATAGAGCGGACGCCCGGATGCTGGTATTTGCGGACCATGATGGACAACGGCCTAGTAATCGAGAATCACGACTCGGCTTGGACGTGCCCCCTGGATGCCCTGACACACTAGTCGGAAGTTCACCCATCGAGCGCCTCCCAAGCTGGGGGGTCAAAGACCTCAATCTCCGAATTCGCATCAGAGAGAGACACCACTGCAGTCTTCCCGGTCGGCGATCCTCGTCGTCTCGCCAGAAGCCCGTCCTCAACTGCACCATCCGCCCTAATAGCCATACTTCTCGACAATCGTCTCTGTCCCCTCGTTCGTATCCGTCACGACATAGAACCCCGTCGTAAACGACATCAGATTCGAGGTTAGGTTTCGTGGCATCTCACGCTGCCAGAGCAATTTGCTGGACCCGTTGAATTCCACCGCAACCTGCTGACCCTCCTCCGGGCCTTCGCCAATCGCTAAGTGCCCCTGCGGTGTCGAGATTACTTCGTAGGTTTGCCCAACCCAAGCGTGAAGAGGCGTTTCGACATCGTCCGAACGGTGCATAGTGCGATCGAAGCTTGTTAGGTAAACACGGCCTTCCTTGGCACCCGTGCCTCGGCTGAACAGTACGGTGCAGCCTCCGTTTGCGTCAGCAATGAGGGTTCCTTGCTTCGCGGAAATCTGCTGGGAACTCAGCAATCGGCCCGTTTCATCGAGCTTCTGAAGCGACAAGTAGCTCTTGCCCTGCGACAGCAGGAAAATATTGCCGGTCGCGCCCACAGCTACCGTTGGACGCACCAAGTCCTTTGAGAATGAGCGGCGCCAGATTAGAGATCCATCCGCGCCGAGCTTCAGTAGCGTTAAAGGACCCTCATCGCCTGCGGAGATGAATTGACCTTTGCCGTTTCCGTTGAGTGTGGAGAACTGCGGTCCCCGACCAGCAACGCGTCTCGTAGGCCCCGGCCCATCGCGAAGAACAGGCAAGAAAAGTAGACTTTCAACAATCTGTTTCGCTCCCCCAGACACGGTGCTCGCCAGCAGGGCAACACTTGTGCCGCTGTTCGACATCGACAGATAGCTCACTAGTTCGGAGGGCTTCAACGGAAACGCTAGATCGTATTTGGCGGAGATCTGCCCGGTTTGCGATATGTGAGTTACGTATCGTTCCGGTCTTCCTGGACCGGGGTCCGTAATCAGCCAAAGAGAACCGTCATCGCTCGCGCTGCCAATCGGCTCCACACCGATCTGAAACGGGAAAGGCTGCCGCCATTGCAGCTTAAAAGAGCCAACTCCCGAGATCCCTTGTGTGTCGTTGGCGGTCAGACCGAAGGGCGTCTGAGCGAGAACTGACGTCTGCCGTGTCAGCAAACTCGTGAACGCGAGACACAGGAGCAGGATGAGGGAAAGCATCCCAACGTGTGTGGAGTGTGCTTTCACAGGACGCAACGACATGATGTTGCTATCATACCCGGCACTCGCAGCGGTCCCAACCACTCGGGCTCCGATCTTTTACCGGCCATCTGCGTTCATCCGTGTTTATCGGCGGCTAATTAGCTTGGGTGAACCCAAGCGCGGCCTTAAGGCCACCCT
>JBDTUY010000229.1:0-8015 GCA_040007495.1 Acidobacteriota bacterium
GGGGACGAGGCGGAGGCCGCGGCGGTGGAATCAGTATCGGAGGCATCGGGATTGGGCTACCAGGACACAGTGGTGGCAGAGGCGGCGGTGGTGGTAATCCCTCCGGCGGCGGCAACACTGGCAGCGGTGGCAACACCGGCAGGTATCCCGGCGGCGCGAGTGGTAATGGCGAGCCGCAGCAGACGCCAAAGCTAACCCTGCGTTGGGAGAGTGCCAAGCCCATCCATTTGGCGGAACTGAACGGCAACGTGTTGGACGCACCGACCGTGGACGAAGGCTTCTACGCGCTAGCCGTATATGGAGTACCCGCCCGCATGCTGATCGGAACCGAGAAGACGTTGGCTGCGGATTTCAAGAAGAAGGCGTCGCTCAAGCGCGATGGGAAGAAGGACATCGCTCCATCCAGTGTCGAAGTATTGCTCAAGCGCGACGACGGTCCCGTGATCGTGTTTCTATTCCCGCACTCCAAGGAGATCTCTTCCAAGGACATGCGAATCGAGTTCGACTCGCAGATCGGTCGCCTGAAAATGGAAGAGCCATTCTACCTGGATGAAATGATGTTCGAAGGTAAATTAGAGATCTAGTCCCGCACCCAGTCACGCAGCATTGGAAGGCGGATTCAAAATCCGCGCCGGGATTAAATTCCCGGCTACGATGCCGCACAAGAGCCGGTTCCGAACAGTTCCGAACCGGCTGCGAGGTTCACAACCCGCCTTCCAAACGCAACACTCACGAGCCGCGCGCCACTGTTGCGGAGTTGTCCACAAGTCCGATAGCGTGCATTCAGTACGCGATTCGCGCTGAACCGCACTTCCTCCATCTCCTTCTCCTTCAATACTCTGGTGTGTATGCTGTAGCCACTAAATCCCCTTCGGGTGGTAGCAACCGAAGTGCTCCGAATCGCACCTCACGCTCAGGAGGTGCAGCGATGAATACGATCGTGAAGGTTGCCGTTTTCGGGATGATGGCGGGCTGCGCTTATGCGACTTGGCACTACGTGGAACGCCCTACGCACACGGTCTATGAGGCGCAGCCACTAGAGCGCGGAGCCATCACTGCAATCGTTTCGGCCACCGGTGCTTGCAACGCGCTAACCACGGTCGATATCGGCGCGCAGATCACCGGCATGATCACCAGGTTATACGTGGACTTCGACAGCCATGTGAAGAAGGGGCAGTTGTTGGCCCAGATCGACCCGCAGCCTTTTGAAGCCTCGCTGAACCAGGCGCAGGCGAATCTGGATTCCGCTAAGGCGAATGCCGAAGCCGCCAGAGTCAGTGTCCAGCAAGCGAAGATCGCGGTCGCGGTCGCGCAGTCACAGAGCGAGGCACAGAAACAGCAAGCCAATGTGGCCAAGACCGTGGCGTCCTTTGACAAGCTGGAGCTGGATCGCAGTCAGGCCGGCGCTACCGCAGGCGTTACGCTTCAGCAGGACATGCTGGACGCGCGCGCCACTTATGAGCAAGCCTCCGACTCTGCCGACGTTGCACAAGCCCAGGAGCAGACGTCGTTGGTTGGTATCCAGTCTCAGCTCGCCCAAGTCGATCTAGCGCAAGAACAATTGACCGTTGCAGAGTCGCAAGTCGCCCAAGCCCAGGCCGGCGTCCAGCAGGCGCAAGTCAATTTGGACCGCACCCGAATTACTTCCCCCATCGACGGTCTGGTGTTGGCGGTGGACGTTCAGGCCGGGCAAACCGTCGTTTCGAGCGCCGTCGCACCGACCCTCTTCACGCTGGTGCAGGACTTAGGCAAGATCCAGGTCGACGTAAGTCTGGACGAGTCTGATGTGGCTCGGGCCAAGGTTGGCCAACCAGCAACCTTCACCGTCGACGCCTATCCGAACCAGACCTTTCAGGCCAAAGTGCGCCAGATTCGTGAGCAACCAACCAACGTGCAGAACGTGATCACCTACGATGTCGTGCTCGACGTAATCGATCCTCCGGTTCAATTGTTCCCCGGGATGACAACCAGTGTCACCATCACCAGCGCCTCCAAGAGCAACGTGATGAAGGTCCCCAACGCTGCGTTACGTTTCCGTCCACCGGGAGCAGCGGAGGTAAAGATCAAGGCCGTCGCCAGCGCCTCCGCGACGGTGTATGTCCTGTCGGATGGCAAGCCAGTGGCCCGCAAAATGCTGCCGGGAGTCGCGGATTCCCATTACACCGAAGTCCTCTCCGGCGATCTGCATGACGGCGATCGAGTAGTGACCGGATTCTCAATTCAGCGATAAGTACCCTGTCCTTTCCAACCCGAAATACCCTCATCGGGGGATGGGGATCGCGCTGTAAGCTTCGTATTCTGAGAGCGTCCAAGAAAGGCGTGGATCATAATGGCTAGTACTGTAGTGACGAGCTTCAGTCCGGCAGTGTCTGACGCAACTGAAGTTGGAAGGTTGCTGCCGATCCGGAGATTCAAGGACGAACGGTGGGCGGTGATTCTGGCCGGTGGCGAAGGACAACGGCTTCGCTCAATGACGCGAGTGATCTCCGGCGATGATCGGCCGAAGCAGTTCTGCTCGCTGGTCGGGCGGGGAACCTTGCTGCAGCAGACCGAACAGCGAGTGGGTGTACTGGTGCCTCCCGCGCGCACCATCGTAGTGGTTACCAGTGGTCAGGAACGATTTCTGGACCCCACGAATCAGCCGGGGAGTTCTGTGATCGTTCAGCCATCCAATCGTGGAACCGCTGCCGCGATCCTGTATGGTCTGTTTTCGATGCGGGATTTTGACGCCCCGGTCGCTCTGTTCCCAGCCGACCACTACATGACCGATTACGCCCGTTTCATGGAGCATGTGGAGGTCGCTTATCGCGCGGTGGAGGAGGTTCCGTCGCGAGTGATTCTGCTGGGCGTCAACGCGACTACGCCGGAGCCTGACTATGGATGGATTCGACCCGGAGCGGTCGCAGCCAAGGTGTCCAACGAGTCCCTATTCCAAGTGGGAGAGTTCATTGAGAAGCCGACGCCGTCGGTCGCGCGGGAACTCTGGCATCAGCATTGTCTCTGGAACAGCTTCGTGTTCGTCGGACGCGCGCATACATTGCTTTCGCTGGTGCGAGAGGCGGAACCCGCCTTCTACGAAATCTTTGAAGACGCCTGGACGGCCATGGCTTCCGAGGATGAGAGCCGCATTCTGTCTGCCTTCTACGACTATCTTCCTTCCGTCGATTTCTCGCGGCAGGTGCTGGCGCGCTGTCCCGAACGTCTTCTTGTCATGCCGGTAGCCAACTCCGGCTGGACGGACCTTGGGCGGCCCGAACGCGTGCTGGAACTGTTAGACCGCCGCGCCAGCTACCGCACCGCGTATTTATGAATCGGTCCAAGGCAGGAAGGCGAGTCGCCCACGCTGCCACCGCTGCCCGAAATCCACGGTCACTCACGGTCTTCGCCGTTATGGCGGATGTGCGATAGGCCAAAGCCACGAATCCCAATGAGTGACCTGCAGAATTCAAGATTCAGCCTTACGGCCGGACGTGCAGTGTCTTACCAGCAACGATATAGATCCGCTGCGCGAAGTTCGGCGCACCAGGTCGTTGGACCTGAATGTCGTAGGTGCCGGGCCGCAAATGAGTCGTCTTCAACTCCCGGACCGTGCCCGCATACGCGCCGTTGATGAAAACCTGCGCGTCTTTGTTCGGCGTGTCGAACTTCAACTGCCCGGTCCTCTGCCCACCGTATACAGCGCCGTAGCCGCCATAGGGGTAGCCCCATCCCGGACCAATCACAACGCCGGTTCGGAATCCTCCGCCGAGAAATACGCGAGCCGCCGAAGCCTGCCCTGGTAACATCGCCAGCAGCCCACCCACTACCAAAGCCGTCTTTGCCAAAATCATCTTGGTCATAATCTTAATCCCCTTTTAAGGGGCCGCCAACCATACTGCTTCTGGGCCTCTTCACTTTTTTGACGCAGGAACTCAGAGGGCGGATACAGGAATTTTGGAGGGGAATGCATGCAGGCGGGCCAGTCTTTTTCGCATTTAAATGCGGCCGACCCTAGCGTTCGGCTCGAATTCCGATTATCGTTGCTGAGAGGCTCTTTCTATCCATGCGTTTCGCACTGCTGTTGCTATTCTCGGGCGTAGCTCTAGCCCAACTTCCGGTTACTGGTCGCATCGTGGATGACCTGGCAGGCGAGCCGGTCGTTAATGCTCGCATCGGCCTGCTGAATGACGCCTTTGAAATCCCCCCTATTACCAAGACCGGTGCGGACGGACGATTCTCGTTCTCTGTGCCTGCGGGCACCTACAAGCTAGCGGTAGAGAAGGCGGGCTTCTTTGCGTATCCAAATGACCCGCTCGAGGTGCGCGATGGGAAGCCGGGTGAATTGTCGTTGATCCTGGTTAAGATGCGTTCTGTCTCGGGGCGGGTGGTGTGGTCGGACGGCGAACCGGCAGGCGCGGGCGTTTTTACCCGGCCCGCCAGTGGTCCGGGTACGCGTGACCTAAACTTAATGCGTCTCAGTTCTAACGGCAGCTTTTCCCTCTCCGGCCTTCGTCCAGGCCGCTATACGATCACCGTAGACCCAGGGTTTGGGTCAAACCCCGGGCGCACCGCCACGACCATGCAATATCCTTCTCCGGATGCGGTCGCTGCCGGTCAGGCGATCGACCTCCGTTACGTCACTGAGCGAGCCGTTGGGGATATCTTGCTGAGTGAGATTTCCGGAACGGAGGTTGGAGGACGCATCCAGGTGACGGACAAGATCACAATGACCGGTTCCGTTAGCGTAGATTTGGTGCCGATTACGGGAGATGGCACGGTCGTAGGGGCGGCGCGGGTTTCGGGACCTCGCAATGGCACTTTCCGCTTCCCCAAAGTTGCCCCTGGAACTTACTATCTGGTCGGCAACACGCAAGTGCCGAACTATGTGGTCTTCGGTGTGCAGCAGATTCAAGTGGGGTCGAATTCCATCCGTGACATTGTGATGGCGTTGCCCGATTCGCCTCCCACCATCACTGGCCGCTTTCAAATAGAGACCGAAAAGGGATTGACCGGAGCGCCGATATCATTTGCGGCTCGCGTGAAGAAGCCGCCTGTAAGCGTTCCGGGAAAGCAGGCGCAGGCTGATGGACAATTCGAATTCAACGCGGCATCGTCGGCAGGGGGCACCTTGGGTCCTTACGAACTGGTTGTGAATGCCGGTATCCCAGCAGACGCCTACATCGCCAGCGTCACCCAGGGCGAAGCGAAAGCCACGCGTGATCCGTTCGTAGTGAATGTGGGGGCAGGTCCCGTACAAGTTCTCTTGAAGCGCGACGGGGCCACACTACGTGGCAAAGTTGCCATCACCGGCAATCCCGCGCGCCCTGCCTACATCGTACTGGCACCGAAGGAGCGCGACGCTGCTCTGTTCTTCAAGACTGTCCTGACGGATCGAGACGGCGTATTTCAGTTGGAGGGAATCTCCCCCGGTAGCTACGACCTGTTCGCGTTTGACCGGAAGGAAAATTATGCTGACGAGCTAACGCTACGCACCTACGCAGCCGCGGGCACAGCGGTTACCCTCGCAGCAGGGCAGAACCTCACACTGAATCTGAACGTCGTCACGATCACGGAATAGGAGAGCATTGATGAACCATAATCCTCAACTTAAACCCTCGCTCCTGCCCATTCTGCTGCTGTGCGTGCTCCCGTGTCTGGCACAAACTGAGCCTAAAGGCACATTGCGAGCACGCTTCCTGGACGACCTCTCTCCGCAAGGTGTCGGCAAAGTACGCGTGAGCCTGTCAGGAGCGGGTTTGCGCGATCCCTTGATTGCGGAGAGTGACGCCAGCGGCAATCTTTCGTTTCCGACACTTGCTCCGGCGACGTACCGGATGAGCGTGGACAAGGCAGAATACTTCGCACCGGATACCCGCGATGTCGTGATCGCAGCCGGGTCCACCAACAATCTCGGCGAGCTTACGTTGGTCCGCAAACGCCGCATTTCCGGTACGGTCCGTTGGCAGGATGGCGAGCCAGTTCCAACCGCGACGGTGCAGTATCTACCGGTGGTTGTGGGGAATGCGCAAGTAGAGGGAGTGGGCGGATTCTTTCGCACTAACGAGCGCGGTGAATACAGCATGCCGGAACTGCGCCCTGGAAGATATGCGATTTTTGCGTCCTATTCGGGCAACTACGCACAGGTCAGCGGGCTCCCCTTACGCATGGGCTTGCCGTCGTTCTATCCGTCCGGCTCGAATCCTGACGCAGGAGGCTTTGTCGACGTACGTACGCAAGCTTCCGTGTCGGATATCGCCATCGTCTTGCAAGAGAAACCAGGCTTTGTCGTCGAAGGTCGAGTGGAACCTTCCTCCGCCTCGCCGCTTGGCAGCGAGGTTAGTTTGATCTTGTTGACCCCGCGCACCCCCAGCGAGTTCGTGGCGAGAGCGGTGACCAAAGCGGGTGAGCGTTTCAAATTCCTCAGCGTTCCTGAGGGTGAATATGTGCTGGTGTCAAATTCGCGCGACTTGCAGAGGCGCGTGCAGCCGTTGGTTGTCGGTACGGGCGGTCTGCGCGACGTTCGCGTTACCGGGCCAGATGCTGTCCCGTGGCAGGTAACGGTCGAAGTTGAAGAGACGGTCGAAGGGCAGAGGAAACTCTCACCCGCGCCCGGAGTCGGAGTACGAGGGCGCGCTTCCGATCTTGGACAGTACGGAATGTCGAGCGGACGCACCGACGCCAAGGGCACTTTCAAGACCGCCGATGTCGCGGCGGGCGATAAGTATGTGTTGGACTTCCGATCCCTGCCGCCGTCGACTTATGTTTACTCCGTCACACAGGGGCCGCAAGTTCAAAAAATCAGCCCATTCCAGTTCGTAGCGAGCACGGAGCCGGTTCGGATACTGCTTCACAAGGACGGTGGAAGCGTCAGCGGAACGGTGTTCCTGGATAATGGCTCCGCAACCCCTGCATTCGTAGTTCTAGCTCCCAAGAATCGCAAAGACACGCTCCGATTCCTTACCGGCATGGCGGCTAAAGACGGGACGTTTAACATCACGGCCATCGCACCCGGAGCCTATGACCTGTTCGCGTTCAGCCGCGACGACGAAGGTTGGTATCACGATGAAGAGTACCTGAAGCGATATAGTGGACGCTCGGCAACGGTCGTGGTGGAGGCCAATGGCGCGGTCTCAACACAGCCCAAGTTCATTGCGGTTCCTTGATCGGCGGACGGGCATGGAGCAGCCAGGAAGGGATTCTCCAGTTGGAACTGACTATGCAGCGGTAAGCCCTCACGTCGATGCCGGACGCTTGTAGTCTCTACAGGTGGCGAAGCGTTGCGGCGTGCTCAGTAACGGGCCGCTTTACCATGACTCGCACCAAGCCCATCAGTAGTAAGACCAGGCCGAAGGTACAGACGATGGTCGCACCGGTCGGCAAGTCTATTTGGAGTGATAGGTAGATTCCTAGAACGGAGACAAGAGTGCCCATGCTCCACCCGATCGCCAAGCGCCTACCGACCGTTTCCGCGAACAACATCGCTCCGACGGAAGGGACAATAAGGTAGCAGAAGACCAACAACACGCCAGCGATGGAAACGGACGAGGTGACCACGACACCGAATGAGGCGTAAAACAGGAAGTCCCACCAGCGTACGGATAGGCCCTGGCGTTCTGCTTCATGAGGGTCCATTGAGATCAGCAGGAACTTCTTGCGGAGAACGAAATGGAACAGACCGATCAAGCCATACAGCAGCGCGGTATGGCGAACGTCCGCCCAGGAGACAGTGAGGATATTGCCGACCAACATCTCTTTAAGATGTTCCGTCTGTTCCGTGGACTTGCTCATCGCCAGAATCGCAGCGGCTGAGGCGACCGCGTAGCAGATGCCGATGATGGCTTCCTGCGGAATACGCGCCTGCTTCACCCGGACGGAGGAAAAGACAGCAGCTCCAATGAAAGTGAAGGCCAGACTGAACCAGTATGCTCCGCTGCCGTGGGCGTCCATTCCACTTAGCACCGCGATGGTGGTGCCGAAGGCCGCGATCTGGGCCAGCGATAAGTCGACGAAAACCACCCCGCGTTCCACCACGTGAA